>CAJOGK010000001.1 GCA_905234145.1 uncultured Prevotella sp.
CACCGAGGGGGTGCCTCGCGGCAGGGGGCTCGCAGCCCCCGAAAGCGTCTACCTACTCAGTATCTCATTCCGTTAGCGACTGCAAACATAGTAACTACGGTGTTGATATCCCTGGCAACTTTGCATATTACAACGAAGCCGTAGATCAGAAGATACTGCCGCTGCCCGACAAGCAATCAGCCGATTACATGTCGCGTAAGCAGCAGTTCACCGAAGGTCTGCGCAAAGCATTGCCCGATACCTCCAAATGGGCAAACCAGTGTACCGACTGCGAAGAATGCCTGAAGAAATGCCCCCAGCAGATTCGCATTCCCAACCAAATGTCCCGCATCGTCGAAACCCTCCGAAGAAAATAAAGACCTATTTTTTATCATTTCACCTTTTCTTGTTGTGGTGCATATATGGTATTTGCAACAGAAACGGCAAACCTTGCCATAACTGTCGCGTGGATCTATTGGAGTTCTGACAGATTATAAGCTGTCAAGATTCTTCATGCACTCCTCGAAGATGGCCTCACGCTGAGTGTCGGACATCTCTGACAAGGGCATGAAGGTGGTGAAGAAGCTGATTCCTACTGGTGCTTTCCCCTCAAGGGTTTCTTTGCCGGACAGCTTAAAACAGAAACCGTCGGGAACTAGGAATCCCTCTCCGGCGAACTCACCGTATTTCTCGATATGCTTGTTAATACGCTCATCGACAGCCATCGGTTTCATCTCGGAGTTGCGCGACAGGAACATGACGGCTACTTCATTGGCAGTCATTTCAGGCTGTTTCAGGAAACGCTCCTTGTAGCGTTGCAGGAAATGACTCGTAAAAACATGTATGGCAGGCGATCGCCAGTCGGTCCACTTAATAACAAACCGCTTACTGCCATCATATAAGATGCAGAGGTAGCCTGACTGAACAGGGGCAAAAAGATACGTTCGATAGAAATAGATGATGTATTGATTGTTGGATGATGGAATCTTATAGTCATACAAACACTGGAAGCGCATGCTCCTTTCCATCTCTTTGATTGCTTTCGAATGAAGGGATTCGCGTTTCCAGTCCAGTTTCGGCATCTCTTCCATGAGCGTGTCATACACCTCATGGAGGTTCATGTTTGCTACAATCATGGGCGCAATGGTGTTATTGGGAACATCATACAGACAGTAACAATGCCGGTGATGGCAACGATGATGGCAAGGGGGATTCCGACGCGCATAAAGTCGGTGAAGCGGAGGTCACCAGGACCGTAGACCAGCATATTAGGCGGTGCGCCAATAGGCGTGGCAAAGGCGGTGTTGACAGCGATCATCAGGGCGAGGATGAATGTGGTGGGGTCACAGTTCGCCTGAATTGCCACCTCGTACATGATGGGGAAGAACATGGCACCCGCAGCCACATTCATGACCAACTGCGTGATCATCATGGCCAATATGCAGATGGCAATCATCATCACGAGGGGATGCGGGCCGCAAATACCGAGGATGCCATAGGCAATGTTCTGGGCAATTCCCGTCTTCGAGATCGCCGTTCCAATGACGATCGACCCAGCCATGCTCGTCAGCACACGCCAGTTGACGGAGTTCATGGCCTGATTTGCCCCACAACAACGGCAAAGCAGCATGGCCAAAGCTGCCAATATCGTACCTTTCAGCAAAGATACAACGTTCAGGGCAGTGAGTACCAGCATCGCCAGCATAATCAGCGAAGACAGGATTGTTTCAGGACCTAATCTGACAAACTCCTGGAAGTCGGAGAACTGCAACTTCGAAATCAGCTGATCGGCAGTGATCTTCATCTTGCGCGGACACTCGAAGAGCAAAGCATCACCCGCCTGCAATATCACATCGCGGGGTGCCACATCAAGGCGTTTGCCACAACGCGATACTGCCACCAAAATCAGTTCGTAGTCTTGTTCTATCGAAGTGTCGCCGATGGTCTTTCCGATAAGGTCGCTGTCGAAATTGATATAGGCCATGCACAGTCGGAAAAAGCGATTCATCTCGCTCATCGAGTAGATGTGATGGTCGGAAACAACCAGTTTATGACTTTGTTTCAAATCTAAGATTTCTTCTATCTTACCAGCATAGATCAGACGGTCGCCACCCATTATAAACTCACTTTCGCTGACGGCCGCTGGCAGGTTATCGAAACGGTATAATCCGATCAGACTGCCGCCCTTGACATGGAAGAGTCCGGCTTCACCCAAGGTCTTGCCGAAATTCGGGTTATCCGATGGCACCAGCAGCTCCACAGTGTAGTCGTGCGTTGTCTC
This sequence comes from uncultured Prevotella sp., assembly GCA_905234145.1. Taxonomy (GTDB): domain Bacteria; phylum Bacteroidota; class Bacteroidia; order Bacteroidales; family Bacteroidaceae; genus Prevotella. The sequence continues at coordinate 2,261 of CAJOGK010000001.1, forward strand.
GAAGGCCGATTCCGGCGATACACGCTCTGGCAGCCATCGACGCATGACGATGATCAACGTCATACCGACAAACAAACATGCCATACCTGGCACGAAAGGCAGAAACATGTCCATTTGTCTGCCTGTAACTTCGTGGTAAAGGTCGGAAATAACGATATTAGATGTGGTGCCAATCACCGTACAGACACCTCCCAACAGCACCACATAAGCCAATGGAATAAACAATTTCGACGGTGCGATGTTAAGCTTCCTCGCCCATTGCTTCAACACGTCGACGAAGAGCGCAGTCACGGTGGTATTGTTGATAAAGGCACTCAGTAAGCCCACTGGTATCATCATACGCAGCAGGGCTTTGGAATAGCTGTCGGGCAAACCAAAGACATTAATGACGATCCACTGCAGCACGCCCGTATAGCGCAGTCCAGCCACGACGACGGCCAGGATACCAGTAGTTACTACTGCCGACGAACTAAAGCCCGCAAATGACTCCTTGAGGTCGAGCACGCCCGTAACAAACAGCGTACCTATGGCCGCCATGAAGACGACATCGGTACGCACTTTCGTGAACAGCAACATACCGAGTACCATGATGACGGTCATGATCGTAATCCAAGCGTCTATGTTAAGTCCTCCAATCATATTTCACTTCATACTTTTTTCATGACGGTGAGGATATTTTCACCGTTGGTGTATTCGTACTCGACCGTATCCATAAACTGCCTGACAAGGTAGATGCCCAGTCCGCCTATCGGGCGCTCCTCTATCGGCAACGACGTGTCGGGCGCTTCACGCTCCAACGGATTGAACGGCACGCCACCGTCACGGAAACGCAGCGTGATATGCCCTTCGTCGCGTATAATCTCCACATCAAGGTAGTCGTCAGCGCCATCGGGATAGGCATAGCTCGCGACATTAACCACCAGTTCTTCAGTCACCAGATGGATGGCTTGCCACACAACCCCTAACGATGCCATCTCTTCTGCTTGAAGGATGGTATCGATAATGTACGGTGCCTTATCCCGAATAGGCTGGAAATGTAACTTCGTCATGATGGCCGATGATTCTTTAATTATTCATTTTTGTATTGTATCACTAACATCGTGAGGTCGTCGCTCTGCGGGGCATCGCCTACAAACTGGTGTACTGCCTGGATCATTTTTTCTATCTGGCCCTTGCAGCCTACTTCGCGCGTTAGTTGGTCTATCAAGCGTTCGCGACCGAATAGCTCAAGCTGTACGTTCATCGCCTCCGTCAGTCCGTCGGTATAGAGGAACAGCATCGTACCGTCTGTCATATCGTATTCGCCAACCACATAAGGCGCATCCTCATCAATACCCAAAGGCAGGCCAGGCTTTGCCGATAACTCTGTGATCGTATCGCTGACGACAAACGGTTTATTATGACCTGCATTACAGTAGCGCAACCGTCCTGTTTTTAAATCGAGCACACCCATGAAGAACGTGACGAACATGAGCGTCTCGTTGCCGTCGCATGTGGTCTTGTTGATCGAGGTAATAATCTGCGTCAGATCGTCCTTATAGCTGGCCACGTTACGGAACTGGCTGAGTGTTGTGGCCATCACCAAAGCTGCCGGAACACCCTTACCCGAAACGTCGCCGACGCAGAAGAACAACTTCCCGTCGCGAATAAAGAAATCGAAGAGATCGCCTCCTACCTCACGGGCTGGTTCCAAGGATGCATAGAGATCGATATGTTTGTCAGTAAACTTCGGGGGCATAGAGGGCAACATGGATAGCTGGATATCCGTAGCAGCTTTCAGCTCTCCTTCCATACGACCCTTCGCCTCGTTCACCTGTTTCAGTTCCTCCATCTGACGGGCCAACGACTGTTGCATGGTGCTGAATGAATGGTGTAGCTGCTGCATTTCGTCTTTGGTGTGGATATCGGGCAACTCAGCCTGCAGATTGCCTCGTGCCACCTCATCCGCTGCCATGGTAAATGTGGTAAGCGGGGCGATGAGCCGGTGCACACCACGCCAGAGGAGGCAGGTGAGCAATACCAGCATCAGGCCAAACAGCGAAATCAGGAAAATCACCGTTTTGTAGACATCCTTAAACACCTCAGAGGCCTTGCACACGATGGCTATCGACCAGCCCGTATGCTGCAAAGGCACGAAGAAGATATAAGCGTCGCCATAAGAGGGTGACTTCCACCGCCGCATGCCGCTCTTGCCGTCAATCACCTCCTGACCGATTTCCTTCAGTTCTGGAAGTCCCATCTTCTCGGCAACACTGAAGATGGTTTGGCGGAGTACCAGTTCCTTGATGGGGTGCGAGATAAAGGTACCATCACGACTGATCATGCAAGCATAGCCTTGCTCGTAATATTTTATTTCGAGCAACTTCGACAGGTCATCGAGCAAGATGTCGGCCGTTATCACTGCGATAAGGTTGCCTGCCTCGTCCATCACAGGATAGCTATAGGTAGTCATCGGCATCTCACCCCCACCCTTGTCGAAATAAGGTTCGCTCCAGTAATCCTGCTTGAGCGAATCGGGCGTATGATACCAGTCCATCTTGTTGTAGTTGTAGTCTTCCCCACCCAACTGCTTCGTGCGTATCGTGTCGCCATCCCTGTAGCTGTAGGGCGAGAACCACACACCCTTTTCTGGAAAGTAATTAGGCCGGAAGGCGATGGCCGAACCTACGATGGCAGGATTATCATCCAGCATCCTTTGGGTGATACGGTAAAGCGCATCGGTATCATGCAGGTTATCCTTGATATCGTCGACATGATTCCTTACAGCGACTTCAATAGAGATAAACCCCGTATTGATGCGCTGGCCCACAATGTAGAGGATACCGTTGGCCTTGACGCTTTCTTCGAGCTTGATGCCTTTTACGATGTAATAGTTGCCGAAAAAAGCTGTGACAGTAAGGATTACCACCACGCATATCACAACCCACAGGCTGATACGGCTTGCGAGCGACCGTCTAACTAGACCTATCCATGCCTTAACGCTAGCCATTACTGTTTTTTTATTTCACGTTACCTTTTTGGCTACAAAGATAGTCTATTTCTTCATATCCTCCAAATTTTAAGCTACTTTTTTCGTACGACTACAATTTGTTTCAAAAAAAAGTTGTATATTTGCCGCATGAAATATTACGAATATGAAAAAGTGGTTTGATAATATCCGAATCTATCATTTGTTGATTGACAGATTCAATGGAGGGTGGCAAGTGCCTCCTAAGAGTGAGAATGTTTTCTGTGGCGGTACGCTACAGGGTGTGACTGACAAGCTTGACTATATCAAGGACATGGGATTTACGGCCATCATGCTATCTCCCATCTTCAAATCGGCCAACTATCACGGCTACCACACGCTGAATTTCGACGAGGTAGACCCGCATTTCGGCACGTGGGAGGATTATCAGAAGCTGCTGGATACGGCCCACGCCAAGGACTTGAAGATTATCTGCGATTTTGTACCAAACCACTGCTGGTATCAGGCACCGATGTTCCAGGAGGCGCTGATTGCTAATGGTGGCAAGCACCGCGACTGGTTCTTCTTCGAAAGCGTCGACAGCGATGCGTTCGTTTCGTTCCTGGGTTTTGGCGATCTGCCTAAGTTTAACCTGACAAACCCCGAAGTGGAAAGTTTCATGATCGACAAGGCTGAGAAACTCGCCCGCATGGGCGTGGATGCCTTCCGTATCGACCACGCACTGGGTCAGCCGCACAATTTTTTGCAGAGCCTGCGTAACAGTCTGGAGAAGATCAACAGCGACATCGTGGTGTTCGGTGAGGTCTGGGCATTCGGCATCGGTCCGAATTTGGCCAGTCAGCTGTATTTCAAGACCCCAGAGCGACTGAACGAGTTCCTGGCACAGGAAACAAAGCCTTTCAGTCAGGACGACTTACAGGCCGACTATACAGAGACACTCGACGGTGTGCTCGACTTTGCCTATCGCGACATCATACTGGAGGAAATCCGTGCAGGCCGAGGCATTAAGGGCAACGCAACGCTTAAGCAGAAGGTTGAAGCGCACTTTGCCAAGTACCCCGACGGTTTCAAACTGGTACTGTTCCTGGATAATCACGACACCGACCGCTTTATGTTCGACTGTCACGACGATGCAAACCTCATGCAGGAGGCTATCGACTTTACGAAGGAACTGCACAGGCCGTTCTCTTACCTCTATGGCACAGAGCAGTTGATGACCATCAAATCCACGATTTTCAATGCAGAACCCTACGCCGACCTCCGTGTACGCAACTGCATGGATTGGACTAAGTAATTTTCGCATGTATAATAACGACCACGAATTAAACGAATTACACAAATTATGCTATGCAGAACGGCGTCGAATTACACGAATTAATTTAACGACCACGAATTTATCGAATTAAACGAATAGGCTGCCGCAAGGATTCGAGAAATTCGTAATAATATCTATGCGCAGCTAAAAATTCGCTCAATTCGTGAAATTCGTGGTCGAAAATAACTTGAGAAATTTAGATATGAATACAGAAACTTATCAATTAGGGAAAAGGTTAGACTCCTTTAATTACAAGGAAGAACAGGAAAGGATTCTGGCTATTTTGGAGAAAGATTGCAGTGTAGTACTCGATATGACAGAATGCAATTACGTTTCCAGTTCAGGTTTGCGCGTATTGCTCTATTGCAAGAAAGTAGCAGCCTCCAAGGGATTGAAGCTCTTTCTGAAGGGCGTAACTCCCGAAGTGAAGGATATTATGGATATCACGGGCTTCGAAAATTTCTTCGATTATGCATAGAGTCGACCTATTCCCCACACATGAGTACCAAGGGTTAAAGTTGCGCTCAGGCCGACCATACCCCTTTGGGGCAATGGTTATTGGCAATGCGGTAAACTTCTCAGTTTATTCCCGCTATGCCACCGACTGCACGTTGGTACTCTTCCACAATCGCGAAGAGCAGCCGTTTATCGAAATCCCGTTCTTCAAGGAGTTCCGTCTGGGTAATGTGTTCTCTATGATGGTATTCGACCTCGACTATGAGAACATCGAGTACGGCTTCCGTATGGACGGACCGTATGCACCCGAAGAAGGCCATCGTTTCGATAAGTCGAAAATCCTGCTCGACCCCTATGCCAAGCTCATCGCGGGTCGCGACGTGTGGGGAGAGCAGCCCAATTGGGACAGTCTTTACCAATACCGTGCACGAGTGGTATTCGATGACTTCGACTGGGAGAACGACCTGCCATTGGAAACGCCCGTCAACGACCTCATCGTCTATGAGATGCATGTACGTAACTTTACATGCGGTGCCAGCTCTGGTGTGAAACACAAGGGAACGTTTGCCGGAATCGTCGAAAAAATACCCTACTTGCTCGAACTGGGTGTCAACTGCGTAGAACTGATGCCCATCCATGAGTTCGACGAGTTTGAGATTTCCCGAGTCTCGCCAGTCGATGGACGCCAGCTCTATAACTTATGGGGCTACAGCAACGTAGGCTTCTTTGCGCCTAAGGCCGCTTACGCCTCGTCGGGAAGGTTCGGCATGCAGGTGGATGAGCTGAAGAACCTCGTAAAACGCCTCCACGCCAACGGCATAGAGGTGATACTCGACGTGGTGTTCAATCATACCGCCGAGGGCGACGAGCGAGGCCCTTACATCTCTTATCGCGGCATCGACAACAAGACCTACTACATGCTTACGCCAGATGGTCAGTATTACAACTTCAGCGGCTGCGGCAATACGCTGAACTGCAACAACCCCAATGTGCGCGACATGATTGTGGAGAGCCTGCGTTATTGGGTGACCGACTATCATATCGACGGTTTCCGTTTCGATCTCGCCGCCATCCTCGGTCGCGATCAGGAGGGCAATCCCATGTCGAACCCACCACTGCTTGAATCGCTGGCACACGACCCTGTGCTCGGCAAGACAAAACTTATCGCCGAGGCCTGGGATGCGGGCGGACTCTATCAGGTGGGCTCCTTCCCCTCGTGGGGGCGCTGGGCCGAATGGAACGGGAAGTACCGCGACAGCATACGCCGCTTTATCAAGAGCGATACCGACGTGCTGGCCGATGTCAAAGAGCGCATCATCGGCTCACCCGACCTCTACGCCTCGCAGAAGCGCGGCATCAAGGCCAGCGTGAATTTCATCACGGCACACGACGGCTTTACGCTGATGGACCTCGTATCGTATAACAACAAGCACAACGAGGCCAACGGCGAGGATAACCGCGATGGCGAGAACCACAACAACAGCTGGAACTGCGGCTGGGAAGGTGAATGCGACGATCCGGACATCAACCGTCTGCGCCACCGACAAGTGAAGAACGCCATCACACTGCTGATGGTAAGCCAGGGTATTCCCATGGTGCTGTCAGGTGATGAGATGGGCAACTCGCAACAAGGCAATAACAATGCCTATTGTCAGGACAACGAGGTAGCCTGGCTCGACTGGAACAATCTGGAGAAGAACGCCGACATCTTCCGCTATTTCAAGCAGATCATAAAATTCCGTCGCCAGCATAAAGTGCTTCGTTACGATGATCACCTCTCCCATAGCGACTATCGCAACCTAGGCTATCCTGATTTCTCTTGGCACGGCGTGAAGGCCTGGCAACCAGAGAGCGGTCACAATAACCTCACGGCAGCTTTCATGTTGAACGGACAATATGCCGATAACGACGACTTCATCTACGTGGCCATGAACATGCACTGGGAGATGCACGGCTTCGAGTTGCCGCAATTGCCAGAGGGTATGGCTTGGCACGTATTCGCCAATACCGGCATGGAGTCACCTGCTGACATCACCGAGCCAGGCAAGGAGCCGCTCATCGACAGCCAGCAAGAGATTCTTGTAGGCCCGCGCTCCATTATCGTCTTAGTGGGAAAGCGTCATGAGTAAATTCCATTTCCAGCCCATCAAAGAGAAGGCCGACGAGATACTCAAGGCCATCCTTCAAACGCCCGAGCTAGCCTCGTGCAGTATGAAGGATGTCATGGTGATTCGACTGGCCTGCGAAGAGGTGGTTGTGAATATAGTATCATACGCCTATCCTGACGACGCGGAGGGCTATTTGGATTTGGAAATTGAAGCCGTAAACGACCGCATCATGCTCCGTTTTATCGATGGCGGTACACCTTTTAATCCTTTTGAGCACGAAATGCCCGACACCACGCAATCGTGGGAAGAACGTCGCATAGGCGGCCTTGGCATCTTTCTCGTCTTTAAAAAGATGGATGATGTACGCTATGCTTACGAGAACAATCAGAATATCTTAACTATCGAAAAAATAATCAATCAGAATCGTTGAAGTCTATGAAGAAAGTTTTAAAGTTTGTGCTATTTGGCATACTGGGACTGGTGATCGTTGCAGGCGTGCTGATAGGGTTAGAGTTTGGCCCACTGATTAGGGGCGCCATGTCGTGCGAGAAACTCGACGAAGGCCTTTACTATATGGAGTACAAGGGCGATGACGGTTTCGATGCCCTGATGAAGAAAGGCGGATTTGAGAAAAGCGACGATATGGTAGGCTATATCATCGAGTTCCTGTCGAGGGGACACTACAAGCCAGAGGTGACGATCTCAGGAGAGCCCTACGGATGCTCTGCCCTCACGGTGAGTACACCCGATGGCGGTGTCATGATGGGCCGCAACTTCGATTTCCCATCAGCCGTTGGCGTTATTATGCATTGCATACCCGATAACGGCTATGAATCCATCACCACCTTCAACGCAGAGTTCTATGGATTTGGCGACGACTTCAAGCCAGAGGGATTCAAGAACCAGTATATGTCGTTAACGGGGCTGTTTTTTGCCCTCGACGGCATCAACGAGAAGGGACTGGCCATTGCCGATCTGATGGCTGGCGACACGACTCAGACCCATCAACGCACCGACAAGCCCGACCTTACCACATCAGCATCCATCTGCTATCTGCTGAAGAATGCAGCCAACGTCGACGAAGCCATCATGCGATTAAAAGAAATCGACATGCACTCCGACATCGGTTCAGCCCATCATTATGCGATGGCCGATGCTTCGGGCAGAAGTGTCGTCGTAGAATATGTCGACAATCAGATGGTAGTGGTAGAATCGCCCGCTGTAGCCAACCACTATCTTTGTGAACAGAAGCTGAACGTAGGTCTGAAAGAGGGCGATAACCGCTATGCCAACCTCTGCGAGCGTTACGACCAAGCGGATGGTGTGATGACCAGAGAACAACTGCTAGAAGCCATTGCAGAGGTATCACAACCACAGCGAGACGGTTTCCTAGGTACAGCTTGGACGATGATCATGGATTTAACGAATCCCACCGTTACCTATGCATCCCGCCGCCATTTCGGCAAGCCATTTACTTTTCAACTGTCAAAAGCAAAAAAGGAATAAAAAAAATGCGGGTGGCCATTTGACCACCCGCATTTGATTTTTTGCTTTTTGTTATGCGATATCAATCTGACGTGATACCTTAACTTTCTCTTCAACGATCTTGGGGAGTTCGACGGTCAATACGCCGTGCTCTACCTTGGCGGAGATGTCCTCCTTCTTTACATCGTCTGGCAGGATCAATGTCTGCTCGAACTTTGAGTAAGAGAACTCACGACGCAGGTAGCGCGTGTTCTTATCTTCCTCCTTCTTCTCGTTCTTGCTCTCCATCTTGATGATCAGGTTGCCCTCATCATTGATATGTACGTTGAAGTCCTCCTTCTTCATGCCCGGTGCTGCTAGTTCTACAGTATATGCCTTGTCGCTTTCTTTCACATTGATGGCTGGAGCCGTGCAATTTGCCTTTGGCATAAAGTCTGTATCAAACAAATCATTGAAAACACTAGGTATCCAACTGTTACTTCTCATTACTGGCATCATAATTTTTACCTCCTAATTCTATTTTTAAATTGTTATACATGTTATCTTTTTTGTGATTGCCTTTCGGCGCTCACCAGACAACATGCAAGCAATTTTTTCACGTCATTTTGTCATAATCTCGCGACAAATTGTCAGAGCAGAGGCAACAGAGTCTACTGGAGAGATAACCACAGAGTGCTTACCATTGGCCTCGCGGAAGTTGCACTGTCGAGGATGACTGGATACATAGTTGAGTATCTTGCCAAAGGCATCGCTCTGATAGTAAGGACTATCGGGATTGTTCACAAAATAGAAATACATCTTACCTTGTTTCAGCATGAGTTTCTCGATACCCAGCTGCTTGCCCAAAACACGAACGGAAACGACACGAATCAATTCTTCGGCCACATCGGGAATAGGGCCAAAGCGATCGATCAGTCGTTGGCGATAGGCTTCCAAATCGTTTTCAAGATGATTGCTGTTGGCCAGATTGTCGAGTTCGCGATAGAGCAACATACGCTCAGAATCGCTTGGCACGTACTGATCGGGGAAGTACATCTCAATATCGGATTCGAGGGAACAATCGTCAACGAAGAATTGATAGTTTATAGCTGATAGTGGATAGTTATGATTACTATCAGTTGATTTTGGTTCACTATCTACGATCTCATTGCGCAGTTCTGCCATGGCCTGATTGAGTATCTTCTGATAGGTTTCGTAACCGAGATCGGATATGAAACCGCTCTGCTCGGAACCCAACAGATTGCCCGCACCACGGATATCCAAATCTTGCATGGCGATGTTGATGCCAGAACCGAGATCGGAGAAATTCTCAAGGGCTTCAAGGCGACGGCGGCTATCGGCAGGAAGTGAGGCCAATGGGGGCGCCAGGAGATAACAGAAAGCCTTGCGATTGCCACGACCTACACGGCCACGCATCTGATGAAGATCGGAAAGGCCGAAATAATGGGCACCATTAATGATAATGGTGTTGGCATTGGGGATATCGATACCATTCTCGACGATGGTGGTAGAAAGCAGCACATCGTAATCGTAGTTAGAGAAATCGAGCACGATTTTCTCGAGTTCGTCGGGCTTCATCTGTCCATGACCGATGGCCACACGGGCATCGGGGATGTACTTATGAATCATATCGGCAATCTCCTGCAACTGGCTGATACGATTATTCACGAAATAGACCTGACCATTGCGCGACATCTCGAAATTGATGGCATCGGTGATAATCTCTGCCCCGAAGGTATGAATCTCTGTCTGAATGGGGTAACGATTGGGAGGTGGCGTCTGGATAACACTCAAATCGCGGGCACCGACCAAAGAGAACTGGAGGGTACGGGGAATGGGGGTGGCCGACATGGTCAGCGTGTCGACATTCGACTTCATCTGGCGCAGTTTCTCCTTGGTAGACACGCCAAACTTCTGCTCCTCGTCGATAATCAGCAAACCAAGATCCTTAAACTTAACTGTTTTGCCTATCAGCTTATGCGTACCTATTATAATATCTATCTTGCCCTCTGCAAGGTCTTTCAATATTTCGGTGGTCTGCTTGGCAGATTTGGCACGCGTCAGATAATCCACACGCACAGGCATATCCTTCAGACGGCTGGTAAACGTACGATAGTGCTGATAGGCCAGCACCGTGGTAGGTACCAATACGGCCACTTGCTTGCTATCGGTAGCTGCTTTGAAAGCTGCGCGCACGGCAACCTCGGTCTTACCAAAGCCCACATCGCCACACACCAGACGGTCCATCGGAAGGGCGCGCTCCATATCGGCCTTTACATCCTGCGTGGCCTTCAACTGATCGGGGGTATCTTCATAAAGGAAGCTGGCCTCCAGCTCATGTTGCAGATAACTGTCGTGGCTAAAGGCAAAACCCTTTTCGCGACGACGCTTGGCATAGAGCTTAATCAGGTCGCGAGCGATATCCTTGATATGTTTCTTGGTGCGCTCTTTCAGTCGCTCCCACTGGCCTGTGCCCAAAGCAGAAAGACGAGGGCCCTCACCATCACCCTGAGACTTATACTTGGAAACCTTATATAAAGAATGGATGGATACGTAGATACTATCGCCATGCTGATAGAGGATCTTGATCATCTCCTGAAAGACCTCCTCCCCTGCAGCATTCTTGACTGGCATGCGAACCAAGCCACCAAACTTACCCACACCATGATCGACATGTACCACATAATCGCCGATCTCAAACTGCTGAATCTCTTTCAGCGTGAGCGCCATCTTACCACTACGGGCCTTGTCGCTCTTGAGGTTATACTTATGGAAACGGTCGAATATCTGGTGATCGGTAAAGAAACAGATACGCAGATCATCGTCGGCAAAGCCCTCGTGGAGGGTCTTCTGTACGGGGGTGAATGATAATTTTGCTCGTTCGGCAAAAATATCTTTCAGGCGCTCATTCTGCTTCTGGCTGTCGGCAAGGATATAGATTTGGTAGCCTTGCAACAGGTAATCTTCGAACGACTTGGAAAGCAGGTCGAAATTCTTGTGGAAGAGAGGCTGAACGGATACGTGGAAGTGAAGAGTAGAGAACTGCGCATTACCGGATGAGGGACGATGGCCGAAATCGATACGACGGAAGGTATCGGCATCGCTCAGGAACTGCAAGCCCGTAATAAGTTGGGATTCCTTACGCAACTGGCGCTCAATCTCTTTTTGTTCTACCTCGGTAGCACTTTCCATCTGTTCCATCTTAGCCTGAGCAGAGAAGCCCTCCTGATAGGTACGGTCGATAGCATCGCGCACATACAAATAATCCTTTGTGACCAAAATCAGATCTTCAGGCGCGAATGAGAGGAAGGGCACCTTATCCTCAGCCACAACGGCCAGTTCGGGCACGATCTCTATCCTATCGCGCTGCTCCTTGGAAAGCTGGTCTTCCACTTCAAAGGTACGAATGGAGTCGATATCATCGCCAAAAAAGTCGATACGATAGGGGTATTCGCAACTAAAAGAATAAACATCGAGGATAGAGCCGCGCAGAGCAAACTGACCGGGTTCGTAGACGTAATCCACTTCTTTGAAGCCAAACTCCCTGAGTGTTTTCTCTATATCGGAAATGTTGATGGTCTGATCTTTCTCTAATACTAATGTCCGCGTGTCGAGACTCTTCTTTGAGACCACCTTTTCGGCCAAGGCCTCGGGATAGGTTACAATATAGAGGTGAGGAGAGGTTAGTGTTAGCTATCGCGGTAAGAACTTCCGTGCGGAGGATTTCGCTGGCGGCATCGCGCTGGGCGTATTTTACCGCTCTGCGATAACTGGACGGGAAAAACAGCACATCGCGCGTACCCATCAACTGCGTTAAGTCGTGATAGAAATAGCCTGCCTCTTCGGCATCCTGCAAGATGAAAAGCATGCGAGACGGACATTTCTCAACGAGACTACTAAACAACATGGGGGCAGAAGAGCCCAATAAACCATCGAGGAAAATGTTACGAACTGACTTTTTCCCCAACTCCTTTGCCAGTGCCGACACCTGCGGCAACTGCGCATATAATTTCTCTAAATCTTGTATATTCATCGCGAATCGGGTGCAAAATTAATAAAAAAAACTCAAATCCTCAATTTAATTTGGTATTTTACACACTTATTCGTAACTTTGCAGCGCAAAATCAATAAAAAGATGCATCAAAGCGATAGTATTGTTATTATACCTACTTATAACGAAAAGGAGAATATCGAGAAAATTATCCGTGCGATATTCGCCCTAGAGAAGTGTTTCCACATTCTGGTAATCGATGATGGTTCGCCCGACGGCACTGCAAATATCGTAAAAGGCTTGATGACGAGCGAATTTGGAGATCGCCTCTTTATTTTGGAGCGCCAAGGCAAATTAGGTCTGGGCACTGCCTACATCGCAGGTTTTAAGTGGGCTTTGGCACATATTTATGATTACATCTTCGAGATGGATGCCGACTTTAGTCACGACCCCAACGATTTACCAAGACTATACGCGACTTGCCACGACGAGGGGTACGATATGGCCATCGGTAGTCGTTATGTGACGGGTGTAAACGTGGTAAACTGGCCTATCGGCAGAGTCTTGATGAGCTATTTTGCCTCGAAATACGTCAAGTTCATAACAGGCTTTAAGGTTCACGATACCACGGCTGGATTTGTTTGCTACAAGCGCCGTGTACTGAACACGATTGAACTCGACAAGATTCGTTTTAAGGGCTATGCCTTCCAGATTGAGATGAAGTATACCACCCATAAGATCGGTTTCAAGATTAAAGAGGTATCTGTGATCTTCGTGAACCGTCGCGAGGGCACCAGCAAGATGTCGGGCGGTATCTTTGGCGAGGCGCTCTTTGGTGTCATGAAGCTGAGATGGGACGGATGGACAAGGAAATACCCTCGTATTAGTTGATAGTTTAGAGTTGATAGTTGATAGTTATGATAACACTGCTATATAGGATTTATCAATTATTCATTGGCTTGCCGATATTGGTGCTGATTACGATTATCACCGCACTGGAGGTAGGTATTGGCACGACCATAGGCGACGGCCACTTCTGGGGCTATTACCCAGGTCGCTGGTGGGCTAAAGTCATTGTAAAAACACTCCTGATACCCATCACGGTAGAAGGTCGCGAGCATTTGGAGAAAAACCAGAGTTATGTGTTCGTGAGCAATCATCAAGGATCGTTCGACATCTTCTTGATTTACGGATACTTAGGCCGTAACTTCAAGTGGATGATGAAACAACAGTTGCGCAAGATTCCGTTTGTAGGCTATGCCTGCGAGAAATCACACCAGATATTCGTAGACAAGCGTGGCCCCAAAAAGATTCGCAAGACCTACGAGAATGCGCGCGAGATTCTGAAAGAAGGCTATAGCGTAACGGTATTCCCAGAAGGCGCCCGCTCATTCACTGGTCACATGGCACACTTTAAGAAAGGGGCCTTTGCACTGGCCGATGAACTGCAGTTGCCGGTGGTACCTCTTACCATCAACGGTTCGTTTGATATCTTGCCTCGCATGAAGGGCTTTAACTTTATCAACTGGCATCCGATGAAGTTGACCATTCACCAACCCATCTATCCGATAGGACAAGGACCTGAGAACATTGAGGCTACATTGCGCCAATCGTACGATTCCGTGATGTCGGCACTCGAACCAAAATATCAAGGTTTTATTGAAAATCCAGATCAATGATCGCACGTTCATTACCTTTATTCCTGCTATTGGTCATTATACCTTATTTATATATTGACCTGAGATATCTGCGCCGCAAATCGTGGTGGAAGCGATTGCTTTGGTGGCTTACAGGCATCGGCATGATTGCCTATACGGTGTATCTGGCTTTGGAACGCGATTTCATCCCCAGCGGTGATCGCATCTATATCCTGTACGCCTATCTTATGCTGCTGGGCGCCTTTATCATTCCCATGTGCACCTTTATGCTGTGTTCACTGATTGGCAAAGGGTGCTCTAAACTTGTAAGAGCCAGCAAAGGCGAGAAGAGCCAGCAGCGTTCTGCCAGGAATTATGGCAATCTAGTGGGCATCGTCAGCATCCCTGTCGTATGGTTTATCCTCTTCTGGGGTGCCTTCATCGGGTTCAACAAGTTTGACGTAAATCATATCGAATACGAATCAGAAGCGATACCAAAGGCGTTTGACAATTATCGCATCGTGCTGTTTTCGGATGCGCACGTTGGAAGTTATCTGAAGCACAATGCCTGGGTACTAGAGCAAGCTGTGGACAGTATCAATGCCCAGGAGCCTGACATGATAGTATTTACGGGCGATTTGCAGAATATCCAACCTCAGGATTTGTATCCGCACATGGATGTATTAAGCAAACTGAAGGCGAAGGATGGTGTATTCTCTGTACTCGGTAACCACGACTATGCTGAATATGTAGGTTGCGATGATGCCAGGAAAGTGGCCAATTGCCGAGAGACGAATAGTCTGGAGAGACAACTCGGATGGACACTCTTGCTGAATGAGCATCGCCTGATAGAGCGCAACAAGGCGCACATCGTGCTAGCAGGCATGGAAAACGATGGCGACGGCAAGCATTTCCCGCAAAAAGGCGATATCGACAAGACGTTAGAGAATGTAAAGGAGGGTGATTTCATCCTGATGCTTGAACATGACCCATCAGCTTGGCGAAGAAAGATTATTCCCGATGGGCGCGCTCAACTAACCTTCAGTGGTCACACACATAATATGCAGTTCGCCCTGTTTGGCTGGAGTCCGATGTCGATAACCGGCAAGGAGGTTAACGGCTGGTATAAGGAAGGCGAGCAGTCACTTTTTGTAACGGCAGGTCTTGGTGGTCTTATCCCCTTCCGCTTTGGCGCTACAGGTGAGATCGTGGTGGTAACTTTGAAATCTAATAATTAGTTATTATGCCTCGTAAGACTAACGGAATAGAAATTGAAATACATCCTCGTCCCACCAAAGGTGAAGACGGCAAGCCCCTACTCTACGTACGTCCTGCAAAAGGGAGAAAGAAAAGTTTCAAGGAACTCGAGAACTTCTGCAATAAGTATCGTGGGATACGTACAGGCGAGCTCATACAAGTATTTGACGTAGTGAAAGAGGTTTTAGGCCTCTGGCTTTCTGATGGTTATCGTGTAGAAACACCCCTTGGATCCTTTGCTCCAAAACTGAAATTATTGGGCGAGCATACAGACCCAAAGACTATTCAAGGTAGGGATATTGCCTATGCAGGCATTGAGTTTATCCCCTCAAAAGAATTTTATAAAGAGGCAGGCAATAACCGTGAGGGCTACCGCAAGAGCCAAGCTCCTGTAGGAAACAGCCAGATGTATGATGCCAAAGCGATGGATGAGGCGCTTCGTCGCAGTCTCAGACTGGGATATGTGACAATTCCTGAGTTTATGATCTACAGCGGACTGAAGCGCGATTCAGCCAAGACCTATCTCGACAGCCTCTGCAAAGGTGAGCATCCCCACCTTTGGAAGGTGCGCGAAAGCCGCCGCTGGCTCTACTTCCCCAAGAAACAAACTCCAAAGGAATAAAAATCAGAATCGAGCGGGCGCTCCTATATAAAAGGCCGTTCGCTCGCAGACATAAGGGCGCCCGCCCGCATTGATGCGGCCGAGCGTCCTTTTCTTATTACTCTGGGGTTCTCTCCCTGTTACTCCGTAACGCTTTCCTTGTTACATAGGCATACTTCCCCAGCTAGTACGTATTCCTTCCGTAGCCACTGCTTTGGCGTGTCAGTTAGAACGCGCCAGTATCTGTGTCCTTGTTCAGGAGCTTGCGCTTCAACTTCAGGTTCTTACCGCTGGAGAAGTCGTAACTGAAGCCAAGGACAAACATCGACTTGTTGTCGTCAATCCAAGTCTTGTTGGTACTTTGCAAGATGCTTGTGGGAAGACTATTGCCTGAATAGCGGGCACGGGTCAGAAAGAAATGGCACCTTGCAAAGATGCGCAGTGGTTTCTTCTGCCAAAAGACTTGGAGATGTGAACGGTTCTCGCCAGTATTAAGCATGGAACCGTTTAGTCGCTTTGCTACAATCTTTCCATTATAGCTGGCTCCCCAATGCCCCTTGTGGAACTCGATGCCGTATTGGAAAGGGACTGCCGTATGGTGGTAGTATCCGATAACAGGACTGCTGACAGTCTGATAGAGCACGTCACACTGTATAAAGAGTGTAAGCATATCATTGCTCAACGGATTCAGGATCAGTTGCCAAGTTGTACCAAGGTCTGAGGCATAGTTGGCATTCTCCATCATGCCTACGATATACTTTGCGCCATTGATGGTCTGTTCGGTATAATACGTGCTGATGGGAGAGTCGTGATAGATATAGCCTGCAATGGCATTTAGCTTGAGCCACTTTAGTTTCCATCTGGCGATAATCTGTGTCGAATAGTTATTGTAGCTCTTCAGGTCTGGATTACCTATCGTCATCACATTTGGAATCACATGACTGGCATTGTTGCTAAGCTCTGAGATGGTGGGGGTACTGGTCCATGATGAGGTCTCCCATTGAATGCTCAAGCTTTTGGAGGGATTAGTGCTCAGCACCAGCTTGGGTGTGAAGAGCCAACGGGAGTCGTGGGCATAGTCGTTGTTCTGCGTCACTTGCTTCGCGCCTGCTCCGATGCGGTACATTAGCTTCTTCCACATGCCGCTATATTCCGCGTATATATAATGCTGATAACTGGCTGACGAGTAATCATAGTCCCTGTAGTTGGAGAGCACGTTGCTGATGGTGGCCTTCGAACGTCCGAACGTTCCGCGATAGCCAAGGCTGAGATTGCCCGTCTTCCACTTCTTGGTGTAGGCCAGCTCACCGATGAAAGAGTATTTGTTGTTCTTCTGGTTCACCTTGTCTGTGAGCAGACTGCTTCCGTCGCTTAGGTCCTTGTCTGCTTTCTCATTCTCAGAGTCTACGTGATAATAAGTCCCCACGAGGTCGATGGCGAGCTCCTGATTCTCGGGCAGGGTCTTCTGGAGATAGATATTCAGGCTGGGCCCGAATGTGTTGGCACTGCTACTGAATGTTCCTTCGCCTTTAGTATTGGTGTTGGCGGAGTTGATGGTGATGTCCTCAGATCCGTCGCTATGATAGTGGTTGAAGGTTGGTGTAGCTGTTAACTGCACGGCAAAGTCATTGGGTTTATTATAGGTGTATTTGATGACAGGGTCGCTCCACGTATAGCCGAACTTGTCGTGGCGATGGTCTTCGTAGTGGGTTTGCACCCCGTTTAGGAGATAGTCGTAGGTATGCTCACTATATCGCTTGGTGTAGTCTCTGAGATTGAACGTATAGGAGAGAGACAGCTGATGGTTGCCAGAGGTCAGATTCAGGTAGGCTTCATCATTGCTGAAGCCTGTTGTGAAGGCTGTGCAGGCTTCGACACCTGCGTTCACGCCATTGTCCATCCTCTTGGTGATCACGTTGATCAACGTACCTGCATCAGCATAGCGGGCAGGGGGAATGTTGTAGTATTCCACTTTTGAAATTTTATTGGCAGGAATACCTTTCAAGTCGATGTCAGAGCCGCTGATACCATTAATCAAGATTTTTACATCACCGCCATCCATGCGCTTAATCTTGTTATTAATGGGGTCAATCTTCAGATCTTCCACATGCTCCAACAAGTCGCGTACATTACGGGCTTGCCTGATCTGCTCAGTTGAGAAGGTATGTACGCTCTTGTCCACGTAGTTCATGATATGCGTGCCATCCACTGTTACGCCTTTGATGGTGTATTGGGCAGGTTTCATCTGGATTCTGCCGATATCGCCCACTTCGCATGTGTGGGAAATGGTCTCGTAGCCTATAAATGAACACTTGACGATCACCCGATAGGCATCTGTGGGTATCACGAAATCGCCTGCCTCATTGCTCACGCCACCACCGATGAGAGAGGAATCGGAAGGGTTGAGCAGTGAAATATTGGCATAGGCGAGTGGATGTTGGTGCTCATCAATCAGGCGGCCTTTCAAGTGTCGCTCCGTCTTGTGGGTACACTCCACGAAATACTTCTCACCGTCTCTGACGATGCGGACTGGATAGAAGCCGACAACCTTCATCAGGGCATCGTCAAGGCTGAGGTGCTCTAATTGACAGGTAACGGTGAAGTCCTCTAAGTCGTTATAGACGAAAGATATCTCGTGACGATTTGTGGCTGTATTCAAGTCTTCGAGCACACGACTTAACGACTGATTCTTGTAGTTACGTGTTATTTTCTGCGCTTGGGTCATGCTTACTACTGCACACAGCAGTAGCAGAATATATAGTTTTCTCATGATGGTATTCTGCTATTATCAAGGTTTCACAATCAGTTTGTCATCCTCGAGTACAAGGTTCACGTGGTCGAAATGATTCAGGTCATCCATCACATCTTCTATCTTATCTTTCAGTTCCCACTTGTAATAGAGCCTCAGATCATGGGCCTGCGCATTCTGGACGTCTGCCACCTTATTATAATATGAGGCCAGTTCGCTTACCATCTCGTCGAGCGGCACATTCTCGAAGATGCGGGTCTGTGGGATGCTGTCTGTGATTTCCTCTGTGGCTTGGTTCTGCCTCTGTGGCTGCTGAATTGAAACACGCGCCTCTTGAGTCGGGGATTTCATATTCCCTCCTACATTGCTTATGATATGAATGGCCGCGTATGCAATACCCGAAAGCATCAGCACACCAATGAATGCAGCCGCAACCTGTATCCAGCGTCGTTGTGGGGCGATAGCAGTTGTTTCTTTCGCCGTTACTTTCTCGCTGAAAATGGCATCGGTGGCCCGTACCATCTGCTCGTACAGCTGTCGGCACTCCTCGTCAGTCATCAGCTGGCGTATCTCTTCTTCGGTGTAGCGCTCTGGATGCTCCTGCATCTCTAAGAGGCGCTGTAATTTCTCTTCCTGTGTCATGGGTTGAATCTGTTTTTGAGTTTTGTGATAGCCTGAGAGAGATGTTTATAAACGGCGGCCTCGCTAATGCCCACCTGTTCCGCTATCTCGCGGTACTTCAGCTGCTCACCGTAGTGCATCCGGAATACACGTTGGGTCTGCGGCGTCAGTTCTGTCTGAATGAATTGCTGGTACTGCTGGTATTGCTCTTCCTCATCGCGGATGGACGACTGATTGTCAGCGTCATCGTTCTCAGCATTGTCTAATGGAAGGGCTCGCCTTATGCGTTCCTGCAGTTTCATTCTTTTCAGGCGGTTCAGGCACTCGAAGCGCACACTGCTTCTGGCATAGGCAATAAGCTTTTCGCCTTCAGGCAAGATGTCTGTCGCCATCAGGCGTGCCATCACATCGCTGACAGCATCACGGGCATCCTCCTCGTCGTGAAGCAGGATCTTGGCTTTTCGCAGCAGTTCCTCGTAGTGCAGGCGGTACAACTCCGCCACCGTTTTATCTCTCTTCGGCATTTCTTTTTTGTCTATTTATAAGACAATCATATTCTCATTTTCCCAACCCCTACAAGGAAGGAAAATTCAAAAAAAGTACAAATTGCAAAAAGAATAGCCACATTTCCTACAGATTTGCCGCCAGGAACTTGCGGGCAACTTCTGTGGGGAGACCGCGACGATGGGCATAATCAAGAAGCTGGTCTTCGCCAATCTTGCCGATTGAGAAATAATGGGCTTTGGGGTTCGAAATCATCATGCCTGATACACTGGCATGAGGCTTCATCGCACCACTCTCCGTCAATCGAATGCCAATCTGCTTCATGTCTATGATTTCGTCGATGAGGAAGTTCAGACTGGTATCGGGCAACGAGGGATAGCCCACAGCAGGACGGATGCCCTGAAACTTCTCTATCAACATATCAGGAATCGACAAGTTTTCATCCTTGGCATAGCCCCAATAGTGCTTGCGCACCTGCTCATGCATCAGCTCGGCAGTTGCCTCAGCCAGACGGTCAGCCAATAGTTGTGCCATCATCTTCTGATAGGGATCGGACGAGAAATCAGTTTCGAGGCCGTGCGAAACAGACGTAGAAAAGAGCCCAATCTTTGATGATACAGGCGAGATGAAGTCGGCCAGACAGAGAAAAGGCGGACGTCCTTGTTGCTGACGCAAACAAGGGATATTAGCTACACGTACAGGATGTGGAACACCGCACTCCTCACAGTATGCACTTCGGAATAATACGATATCATCGTCTTCGCTACGTGCATCAAAAAGCTCGAAGAGCGCGTATGCCTGATATTTGCCTTCCAACTGCAGCAAAAATTCCTCAGCTTCCTGACGCAGTTTTTCTTTTTCTGCATCAGGTAAACCACTAATACCCCAGGCATGATAGAAATATACCCAGTTGATGTAAGGAGCTACTTCGGATATCTGATAGGTGATTATCATCTAAACGCTACGGGTTGTCCAATATAGTTTGTGTCTACTTTTCCATCGCAGTAAACAGTGTGGCCATTACAAATGGTTCGCTCTACACGCCAAAGGTACATGTGTCCCTCCATCGGACTCCAGCCACAGCGACTCTGGATGCTATCTTTCGTAACCGTCCACCCCGTATTCGGACGAACAATCACGATATCAGCCTGATAACCTTCACGGAGGAAACCGCGATGGCGCACCTCGAAGAGACGGGCAGGGTTATGACACATCAGCTCCACCAGACGTTCGATGGAAAGCACACCTTGATCTACAAGCTCCAGCATCGTTACCAACGAAAACTGAATCATCGGCATCCCACTGGCAGCTTTGGCGCATCCACCCTCTTTCTGAGACAGGAGATGAGGCGCATGATCAGTACCAATGACAGTAATCCGTCCATCATTGAGAGCCTCTCGTAGTGCATCACGATCGCGCTGGGTCTTAATAGCAGGATTGCACTTGATACGTGTGCCCAGGGCCGTATAGTCCCGATCGCAGAAATAGAGATGGGAAACAGTTGCTTCAGCAGTAATATGCGCATCATTTCCAAACAATTCCAGTTCTTTTGCTGTGCTGAGATGCGCCACATGCAGACGAGCCTGATGCTTACGAGCCAACTCTACTGCCAATTTAGTGCTCTCATAACAAGCCTCCTCACTACGGATTTCAGGATGGTGAGTCACCTTGGGGTCGTCGCCATATTTCTGCTTGGCCTCAGCCATATTGCGATTGATGATAGTCGTATCTTCGCAATGGGCCATAATAGGCTGAACTGTAGATGAGAAGATATTATCCAACGACTCTTGGCGATCGACAAGCATATTTCCCGTTGACGAGCCCATAAAAAGCTTAATGCCCGGGATGCGTTTGGGATCAAGTTTCTCAAAGAGTTCTACATTATCATTCGTGGCCCCAAAGAAAAATGCATAGTTCACATGACTTTTCTGAGCTGCTAAAGCATATTTCTCTTCGAGTGCCTCCAGCGTCGTGGTCTGCGGAATGGTATTCGGCATATCAAAGTAAGTGGTAACACCCCCGGCAGCAGCTGCACAACTCTCGGTTTCGATATCAGCCTTTGCCGTGAGACCAGGCTCGCGGAAATGCACATGATCATCGATAATACCAGGAAGCACAAAACAGCCCGAAGCATCTACGATCTGATCGCATGATGATTCGGGCATTAAGTTTCCTGCAACAATCTCCCTTATTTTACCTTGCTCAACGACGATAGCGCCGTCGAATACCTTACCTTCATTTACGAGTGTGCCACCTTTGATGAGCGTTCTCATTTCTGCTCAAGATTGGTTGGCGGAACTTGCAGGCTATCTGTTGTAGCTACAGGCGTATCTACTACAGGCGCATTATCATCTATCAATCCATTCTGGCGAGCCTGAATAGCAACTGCAGTCTGATAATACGATTTTACGTAGTCATCTTCCTTGAACTTCTTGGTAGCCTTACTCATGATATCCTCGATCTGTGGTGTAAGTACAGGGTACTGATAACCACTTGTCATCATCATAAAGACGCCAGGGCCCAATACATTATCGAAGTTTTCGACGATGAAGTTGGTCACAAGACTGTCTTCCTGCTGAGCCAATCGCGCTGCCTCGGCTGAAAGCTGGCGATTGATCACTTCCTCATCAATACCCTCAAGGAGCATTTGACTCTGCTTATGACTTAGTTCATTCAGTTCATTACCTAACTGGTCGTGACGCTGGATAAACTGATAAAGCTTATCGTTTAATGGCGATCCACTTACAGTGCGGCTCGTATTATCAATACGGATTTCAATTTCACCCTTCTCTACAACCACAGGCATCATCAATGACTGTTCGTCCATATAGAGATTGGCCATCTTAACAGTATCAAGTAATCCTGCAAAGCGGAACTTGCCATGTACAACGTCACATGAATCCAAGTTCTTCAGTTCTTGGTCTTTGATTGTTTTAAGATAGAGTTTGCTGCCATCGAGTGAAGATACAGAGGATGACCCCTGAATCGAGTATGACTCAGCACACGATGCAAGCGTTGCGATAATTACTACTGCGTAGAAAATCTTATTCATAAATAAATCGTTTCGTGGCGCAAATGTACAACGATATATTGAATCTCAAAAAAAAATTTGCGCATTTTAAAACAATTGCGCAAACTTTTATAATTTTTTTGCCTCTTTTGCCAGTTCTTGGTCTAATCTATGCATTGAATAGAGTTGTAAGATAGCTGCAATCAGCAGAACTACAATCCACTTGTTGTACACATATTCCATATAGGTAATATAGCTAAGACCAAACACATTGTGACCATTCGAAAGCATCAGCACACCAGCCAACATGAAAAGGACATCGCTCGTAAGCATGATTCTTCTTAATCGACGGATGGTGAAATTCGTGCCTTCGTAGCGCTGCAGCATCTGCATAGAAGCAAAACACAAGGCACCCACGCAATAGACGTAGGGGGCAATCCACCAGCCGAGAATAGAAATGCCTGCCCCGATAGCCATCAGCGTAGCACCTAATAAATAAATAATGAGTTGTATTTTATTCAGTTGTTTCATTCTTCAAAATTGATTGGGGCGTGCGCTCATCATCGCTGAGCACAAAAATATCTTCATCTTCGGCTTTCATGAAATAGCGCTCACGGGCTATCTTCTCCATCGCCTTCGGATTCGTATCTAACTCACGTATTTGAGCCTGATCACGCTCATAGTCGGCATTATACTTATCCTTCTCCTCTGTCAATTGCTCTATCAATCGCAGATTCTGGACATGTTGCCATACACTGTTATCGCCCAGGAAACCCACAACGGCGAAACCCAGAATCATAACCAGAGAATATTTTAAGAACATCGACCTCCAGAGACGCAGTAGATTCAACTTGATATAGTTTATAACCTTCATACTTCTGCTTTATTTGGCTGCAAAGTTACAAAAGAAAAGTGAAAAGTAAAGAGCGAAAAGTGAAAAAATTGCTTCTGCCACGAAAAAAAACGCAAATCGTAAATCGTAAGTCGTAAATCTTTGCTATCTTTGCAGAAAAATTAAGTTACCAGTATGGAATATATCGTTTCTGCCAGAAAATATCGTCCGCTGACTTTCGACACAGTCGTTGGACAGGCGTCGCTTACCACGACGCTGAAAAATGCCGTTAAAAGCGGAAAACTGGCACATGCTTACCTGTTTTGCGGGCCACGAGGTGTAGGTAAAACCACCTGCGCACGCATTTTTGCGAAAGCCATCAACTGTCAGAATCCCACACCTGATGGTGAGGCTTGTAATGAGTGTGAGTCATGCCAGTCGTTTAACGAGCAACGTTCACTCAACATCTTTGAGCTCGATGCTGCTTCTAACAATTCTGTAGAGCACATCAAGACACTCATGGAACAGACGCGCATTCCACCACAGCTCGGACGTTACAAGGTGTTTATCATCGACGAGGTTCACATGCTCTCAACCGCAGCCTTCAATGCGTTTCTGAAGACGCTGGAAGAGCCACCCGCTCATGTCATCTTCATCCTTGCAACGACTGAGAAGCATAAGATTCTGCCCACCATCCTCAGTAGATGCCAGATATACGACTTTGAGCGTATGACCGTACGCAACACCGTCGACCATCTGAAGCATGTGGCAGAGCAAGAAGGCATCAGCTATGAAGAGTCGGCACTCGCCATCATCGCCGAAAAAGCCGATGGCGGTATGCGCGACGCCCTTTCCATTTTCGACCAGGCTGCTTCTTTCTGTCAAGGTAACATTACTTACGACAAGGTTATCGAAGACCTGAATGTGCTCGATATCGAGAATTACTTCAAGATCATCGACCTTTCTATTAATAATAAGGTGAGCGATATCATGGTGCTGCTAAACAGCATTATCAATAAGGGGTTCGATGGCGGTCTGCTGATTCAGGGACTTGCCAAGCACGTGCGTAATGTACTGATGGCGAAGGATCCTCAGACATTGCCTTTGCTGGAAGTCAGCGATCAGATGCGTGAACGCTATGCCCAGCAAGCCAAGCAATGCGACACCCGATTCCTTTATCAGGCCTTACGACTGATGAACCAATGTGATATCAATTATCGCCAATCGAGCAACAAGCGCCTCTTGGTAGAACTCACCCTGATTGAGGTAGCACAGATTACGCAACCAGATGACGGGGTAAGTGCGGGGCGTCGCCCTAAGCGATTAAAATCCCTGTTTAAGCAACTCATACAGCAGGCACAGCCCAAAACGACGTCGGCCCCACAGGTAGCCGCGGCTAAGCCTGCTGTATCTACACCAGCACCCTCGGTTCCCGAAAATTCCGGCAAAGCCGAAGCTCCCAGAAATACCATCAAACTGAATGGCATTGGTTTCTCATGGAGTAATATCCGTGGCAAAGGCAAAACTGATAAGACACCGATGCCATCGGCTATTGCAACTCCATCAGAAACCAATCAAACTACGACAAGCCAGTTCTCTCAAACCGATCTCCAATTCCAATGGATGGCGATGTGTAACCGTATGCCCCAACAACTGAGCGGCATCGCCACACGCATGAAAAACATGAAGCCCGAAATTACAGATTACCCCCACGTAGAGGTATCTGTCGACAACGAGCTGATCAAGCAAGAGATGGAGAAAATCCATAAGAACATTGCCAAGACACTGCAGATCGCACTTCAGAATGCCGAGATAACGCTCAGCATCAAAGTGGTTGACCATGCGGAGGAGGCCAAGAAAGCTATGACCCGTCGCAACCAGTTTGAGGATATGAGTAAAGAAAATCCTGCCGTAGAAAAACTACGACAGGTATTCAATCTGGAACTGGCTTAAGCCTTATTCTCCCAAATACTTTTTGATCGTCTCTATACAGAGCTGACTGCTGACAGGCTTAGAGAGGAAGTCGTTACAACCTGCCTCCATAGCCATTGTACGGTCACTATCAAAGGCATTAGCCGTTAAGGCAACAATGGGAAGGTCGGGATATTTTTCCCTGATCAGACGTGTAGCCTCCATTCCGTCCATAATGGGCATCTTGATGTCCATCAGGATAAGGTCGAATTTACCACTGTCTGCCTTTTCAACAGCCTCCTGACCATTCTTGGCCCTTTCAAACTCATAGTACTTCTTCAGGATGTACGACATCAAGATGAAGTTACTGTCATTGTCTTCTGCAACTAAAATCTTTTTCATATCTTTTCCACTTTTAACTATCAACTTTCAACTCTCAACTATTTCCCCAGTCTATCTTTCCACATCTTGCTCATATCCTCAAGCGTCTTACCCTTTGTCTCAGGAACCAGACGCCATACGAACAGAGCTGCAACTACACAGATGATACCATACAGGCCATAAGTGAACCAGTGGCCGAAGTCATCACCTTCTGTCAGGTGCATATTGAACATGGGCACGAACGAACTCGAAACGATGAAGTTCGAAATCCACTGGAAGGCCACGGCAATCGCAACAGCTGCACCACGAATGGTGTTGGGGAATATTTCTGCAATGAGTACCCATGTGATAGGACCCCATGAAAACATAAACGAAGCTGAGTAAACCAGCAATGAAGCAGCTGTAACTAAAGCAAGGCTGTCATTACCGAAGGTTAGAGCCACACCAAAGGCACCCAGAGCCATACCCAGTGAACCGGTGATAAGCAAAGGTTTGCGACCCAGTTTCTCTACCGTGAACACAGCTACCAGTGTAAACGAGATATTGATGATACCCATGAATACCGTCAGCATCATTGGGTCGTCCATACCCATATCACCGAAGATACGAGGCGCGTAATAAAGCACAGCATTGATACCCACTGCCTGCTGGAATACCGACAGCATGATACCTACAAAGATACAGAGCGCACCGTATGTCATCAGCTTCTCGGTCTTTACCACCATCGTATTCTTGATATCCTGCAGAATCTGAGCAGCCTTCGCAGAACCATTAATCTTAGCAAGAATACCCTCGGCCTTCTTATCCTGTCCGATAGAAACGAGGTAACGAGGCGTCTCTGGTACGAAGCAAATCAACAGGGCGAAAAGTCCTGCGGGCACAGCCTCACTACCAAACATATAGCGCCAACCTGTTTCGACCGTCCACTGGGCGGCAGGCGTGATATCAGCAATCTGTTTACCGATATCCTCCACGAGCGGCTGGATGTGATCGCCCAGAATGAAGAAGTTTACAAAGTAAACCACCAACTGACCGAAGATAATGGCAAACTGGTTCCAACTAACGAGCATACCGCGGATGTTTGAAGGCGCTACCTCACCGATATACATTGGGCAAATCGCAGATGCCAAACCTACGCCAACACCACCTATTACGCGATAGACGTTGAACATCAGAGCAAGCGAATAAGTAGGCTGTCCGTACTCGAAGAACAAGAACTCTGGATCCATCGAGCCCAGTGCCGAAATAAAGAAGAGTAAACCGGCAATGATCAGCGACTTTTTACGTCCCAGATTTGTGGCCAGATAGCCCGAAAGCGCAGAACCGATGATACAGCCAATGAGTGCCGATGCTGACGTAAAGCCGTGCCAGCCATCAGTGTAATCAAAATCATGTGCAGTCTTGAAGAATGCCTGTAATCCCTTTTCTGCACCAGATATTACAGCCGTGTCATATCCGAACAGCAGACCACCTAATACGGCGACCATAACGATTGAAATCAGGTAAGCCTTGCTACCTTGTTGTGTTTGTTGATTCATAATTGTTTATTGTGTTATAAGTTTGATTGGTAAATATAGTTTGAAGGTAGTGCCTTCCGTCGACGTATGGTCGAGTTTCAAGCTGCCACCCAGTTTCTGAGCAGTCTCGTAACAATAAGCCAGACCCAGTCCAAGACCCTCCTTAAATTCGTCGACTTTCACCCAACGGTTAAAGATGGTTCCCACCTTGTCTGCAGGAATGCCGCAACCCGTGTCCTCTACCGTGAAGACCATGTTTTCCTTGTTCTTTTCTACGGTCAGACGGATATAGCCCTTTTCTGTAAACTTCACAGCATTCTCAAGAATGTTGTCAAGCATCTGCAACAAGCTGTCGCCATTGGTCATCAGATGGGCATCCCCACCCGTCAAGTCCTCAAACAACACCTTGATTTTCTCAGCATCCACTTGCGGCATGGCGGCGATAGCCCGCTGGCATATATCGACAGCATCTGTTTGCTCTACGTCTTTCAGCAAATCCGTCGTGCTCTCGTTGGCCAGTGCCAGCATCTTGTTCACTAGCGAGGTAATCTGGCGCGTATTATTGTTGATCGTATCGGCTATATTGTGGCGCTCATTTTGTTCAAAGATATAATTTTCATCGGTCAGCACCTGCGAGAAGCCATTGATAATGTTCAGCGGGGTTCTGATCTCGTGGCTGACGTTCCTGATAAACTCCGTCTTCATCTCGTCAGCAGCAGCCACCTGCTTATAGGCCGATTTCAGTTCTTTGTTTTTCGCCATCAGTTGTTTATTATACTTCCGACGATTCACAAGATTAATGTGCAGCAGAACAATCGCAAGGAAGGCCAGCACTACGCAACCCGTAAGGATATAGTTCATCATCTTACCGGTCTTCTGACTCTTCCTCATCAGCTCCATTTCCTTTTCCTGCCTGTCAATGTTCTCAGCTATCATCACGCCCGTAATCGAGTCGCGCTTATGCATCAGTTCGCGCTGGGTCATAAAGGCTTTCTCGTTGTCGCCAATATAGCGGTAGATATCGCACTTCAAGAGATATTGTTCCTTCAGATTCGGCAGCACTTCTGCTTCGGCCAGCGCTTGTTCTGCCCCTTTTTCCATGAGTGTCTTATAGATACGGGCATAAGGTGTAAAAAGATCACCCATAGGAAAATTACTCATCTTCTCTGCCTCATCCATCTTTGCCAAACACTGACGGGAGGCTTCAAGATCTCTTTGCTTAAACCTTACAATGGCCTTGATAGCATACACGTCCGCCAGACATCTGTGATAGTTCCATGAACCCACATTCTTATTCAGTTCCTTCTCAGTGATGTCAAGCCAGTGGAGGGTCTGCTCCAGACTATTATTAAGATGTACGTGCGCCAATGCGAGATAGATAAAAGCAAGGCCGTCGCGCTCAAATGGCGTGCCCTTGATCTGCTCTGCCGATTTCAGGAATTCTGCCTCGGCACCAGGGATATTGCCACAGGTGTTATACACATGGCCCATCATGTTGGATATGAAGTATTTTCCCTCTTCTGCAAACTTGCTATCCTGGATATCTCTCTTCAATCCCTGCGTAATATGATAGGCCGACGAGATATCCATCTTGCCCAGACTATACATAATGCCGCATACCCACGACGTACTGGCTTCGAGCATATTGTTATCCGCCTTCGCATGCTTCAGATACGCTGTACAGGCATCAAAAACCACCTGTGAGTCGTCTTGGAAACAAGATTTCCACATCTCCATCTGTAAGCGCCTGTGCTCGGCTGTATCTTTACATAAGGGTTGTGCCGACAATTGCGATGAAGCCACCAGCATCATCACAAAAAACAGTACGCGTAACCAATAGTTGATTAACATTCTTTATTTACTTGTTTCAATTCCTGTGCAAAAATACAGCTTTTCTAGCAAATCACCAAACATTTTAGTCCATTATGCTCATTTTTTTGCGAGAAAATTTCCCCACCTCAGTATTTTTATGTACTTTTGTAGCCATAACATCATTAAGAACTACTAAAATGAAGAAATTTACAACACTTTGTCTGCTTGCTGGCTGGCTCACTGCCTCAGCCCAGACGCCCGTTTTTGAAGTTAACACAAAGAAACTAGGAGCACCCGTACAACCCACGATGTACGGTATCTTCTTTGAAGACATCAACTATGCCGCCGATGGTGGTCTTTATGCCGAGATGGTCAAGAATCGCTCGTTCGAGTTTCCGCAGCACCTGATGGGCTGGCGAGCTTATGGTAAGGTCGACATCAAGAACGATGGCCCCTTTGAGCGCAATCCCCATTACGTGCGCTTAGGCTATTCCGGTCATAGCGACAAGTTTACAGGTCTTGAGAACGAGGGCTTCTTTGGCATCGCCGTCAAAGAAGGTGCCACTTATCGTTTCTCTGTATGGGCCCGCTGTCCCGAGGGCGGCAAATCCACACTCGAGGTCAGCTTCGTCAAGAATAACACGATGGAGGAAGACCAGCGCTTTGTAAGAACCAAGATCAATATCGAAGGCAAGGAATGGAAGAAGTACACGGCAGAAATCAAGTCACCACGTACCGAGCCCAAAGGCGCCCTCCGCATCTTCCTGCGCAAGAATGGCAAAGACCCCATCACCACGACCGATGTAGAGCACATCAGCCTCTTCCCCACCGATACTTGGAAAGGGCGCGAGAACGGCATGCGCAAGGATTTGGCACAAGCCCTGTTCGACATGCATCCTGGCGTATTCCGCTTCCCTGGCGGCTGCATCGTTGAGGGCACCCAGCTTCCCGACCGTTACCAGTGGAAAAACACGGTAGGCCCTGTAGAGAACCGTCCGCTGAACGAGAACCGCTGGCACTATACCTTCGACTATCGTTTCTATCCCGACTATTTCCAGAGCTACGGCCTCGGCTTCTTCGAGTTCTTCCAGCTCTGCGAGGATTTCGGCAGCGAGCCCCTGCCCGTTATCAGTTGTGGATTAACCTGTCAGTTCCAGAACCCTGACCCCACCAAACCAGGCGTACACGCTGGTCTCGACGAACTTGAGCCTTATATCCAAGATGCCCTCGACCTCGTAGAGTTTGCCAATGGCCCTGTTGATTCCAAATGGGGTAAGGTACGTGCCGATATGGGCCATCCAGAGCCATTCAATCTCAAGTACCTCGGTGTTGGCAATGAGCAGTGGGATTACGACGATGCCCATGGCGGCTATGGCCCTGTGTTTACAGCTCGCCTCAAGAAGTTCTCCGATGCCCTGCGCGCCAAATACCCCGACCTGAAACTCATCGGCACCACTGGTCCTAATTCCGAGGGATGGGACTTCGATCTCTTGCAGCCCCGCATGAAGGAACTCAAGGTCGATCTTTACGACGAGCATTACTATCGCAACGAGCAGTGGTTCTTGAGTCATGGCTTGCGTTATGATACTTACGATCGCAAGGGTCCGAAGATCTTTGCCGGTGAATATGCCTGTCATGGCAGCAACAAGCACAAGTGGAATCATTTTTATACCTCTTTATTAGAAGCCGCTCACATGACGGGTATCGAGCGTAATGCCGATATCGTCCACATGGCCACCTATGCCCCACTCTTCGCCCATGTCGAGGGCTGGCAGTGGCGCCCCGATGCTATCTGGTTCGATAACCTGCGCATGTTCAAGTCTGTCAGCTACTACGTGCAGCAGCTCTATGCCACCAACAAGGGCACCAATGTACTCTCGCTCACATGGAACGGCAAGCCCGTAGCAGGTCAGGAAGGTCAGAATGGTCTTTTCGCATCTTCGGTCTTCGACAACAACACGAACGAGGTGATTATCAAGGTGGTGAACACCAGCGAGACAGAACAACCCATCAGCATTCAACTGAAGGGCATGAAGGGCACTTTCACCGCTCAGACCATCACCCTGAGCCACAACGAGATGGACGATGAGAACACGCTCGACAATCCCGAGAAGATTATCCCACGTCCAGGCACCTGTCAGGTAGATGCCGGCAAGGGCGCCTCGCTCCTACTCGACAACCTCCCCGCCCGCACCTTCCGAATCTATAAGATTAAGAAGTAAAACCTCACATATATGAAACATGCTAGATTTATCTTTTCAGTAGCTTTTGCTATTGTAACAGTACTACCGATTTCAGCAGGTAAGTACAAGAACTTTAAGGTATCAACCTATATCCGTGCTCAGGATGTAGCACGGATGGCGGATACCAAGTACCTTAATGAGACATGGCAAACGGTAAGTACACAGGTAGATCTCGACAAAATCTATCTGGAAACCCATCGAGACGCTTTTACCGTAGACGAGAAAACACTTTCGAAGGTTAAGAAATTCTTCCTCGAAAAAGGCTTGGAGGTAGGGGGCGGTATCACCTATACACGCTCTGAACCCAAAGATTTTGAAACCTACAGCTATGCACGTGAAAACGAGCGACAAATCGTAAAAGAGATAGCAGAGTACACGGCTAAGCATTTCGATGACTTCATACTCGACGATTTCTTCTTTATCGATTTAAAGAACGATGATGAAATAGCTGCCAAGGGCTCAATGAGCTGGACAGAATACCGACTCAGACTGATGGCCGATGCTGGTCGCGAGCTTGTCGTGAATCCAGCCAAAAAGGTAAACCCCAAAGTTAAGGTCATTATCAAGTACCCTAACTGGTACGACCATTTCCATGGTCTTGGTTTCAACCTTGAGGAAGAACCTATTTATTTTGATGGGCTCTGGACTGGCACGGAAACACGCGATCCTGGCTCTGCTCAGCACCTGCAGAACTATTTGAGCTATAACATCGTGCGCTTCTTCGACAATATTGCTCCAGGAAAGAATGGTGGCGGATGGGTAGATGCTGGCGGCATCAACATGAGCATGGACCGATATGCCGAACAATTACACCTGACCATGTTATCAAAGACGCCTGAGATTATACTATGGAACTATATGCAATTAAACGATGTAAAGATTACATCAAAGATGCGTGCGCCTTGGCAGGATGCCGGAGGAAACAGTTTCCGCTACGACGACATGGTTTCACCATTTATGGTTAATGGCAAAACCATTACGCCAACAACCATGGCACGATTTGCAAATGTAACACTCCACCAAACAGACAACTTGGTAGGGCAGTTAGGCAAGCCTATTGGCCTCGCCTCTTACAAGCCCTATCATTCTTCAGGCGAAGATTTCCTGCAGAACTATCTTGGCATGATTGGTCTGCCTATGGACATGTATCCACAATTTCAATCCTCTCGACAGCAAATTCTTCTTACCGAGCAGGCAGCAAAAGACAAACAGATTGTAGAGAAAATAAAACAGCAGTTGAAGAAAGGTGGCGACGTGATGATCACCACCGGTTTGCTAAAAGCTATCCGAGAACAGCTTGCCGATGTCTGCGAACTATACTGTGGCGACTTGAAAGCCATTGTTAACGACTTTGGCTTTTGGGGCAAGTCGGAGCGAGAATTTATCATCCCGCAAGTTAAGTATTTTACTAACGATGCGTGGGAGGTAGTAAGTGCAGGCCGTCCTCTCAATGGTGGTGTTTCCGGCTATCCTATTCTGCTTCGTAACAGCTACTCGAAAGGTACGCTCTTTGTACTGACCATTCCCGATGACTACGGCAATCTCTATGACTACCCAGCGCCAGTTCTCAACGTTATCCGTAGGGTCATGAGTAAGGATGTGGGAGCTTATATTGATGGCCCGTCCAAAGTGGCACTGTTTCCTTACGACAACAAAACACTCGTTGTAGAGAATTTCAACGACGAGGCTGTTAGCCTTAAGGTGGTTATCAACACCAAGGTTCCCCTGTTACGAAATCTCCTTACTGGCGAACAGTTGCAACCCGATGAAGTGCCAAAAGCCCAGCCGATGCCATTCCGAAATCGTTTTTGGGGCTATCCAGAAGGGGCTACGGTGTTTAGCATCCAGCTCCCAGCCCATAGCTATATAGGACTTGGATATTAAGAATTGTGATTCTATTGCCTCATTGTGGCAAACAACTACTGAGGGTGTGTCAAAATAGGCACATCCTTTTAAATTTTTGCACAATCATTATGAAAGACCGTCAAGCCACGAGAAGTCTTCTCTATGAGGGCCATCATGCCAGTACTCATAGAAGTCCTGCGAACAGGGAGGAAGGTTATCGCCTTGACCTTCACGGAAGATGTCGTCTGTTTCTTGTTCCGCCCTGTAACCTGCCATTTCCTCCTCCCATTCACCGATCAACTCATCGTAGTAGCCATCGTATTTCTCTGCGAACATGTAATAATAGCATGTTCCGAAGTACCGACTGGTCAAATACTCCATCCTTTTGTCCCACCAATCGTATTCGGGGAATCCAAGCGTTCTCCAAAGTTGACTGCAACGACGTTCTAGCATTTCGCATTCCGTTTCTGATATAACATCTCTAAGACTTACCCAGTTATTGTCGAACCAGACATATCGCCAATCGTCATAATCTTTCACATTAATAAGACTAGCCGTGAATCTCCACACCTTTCGAGCCCACCAAAAGTGACCTGTTTCTGCACAGAGATCACCAATACGTGCCCCTTTCATGTATTTCTGCTTGCAACTCGCTGCGCAGCGGATAGGATGAATCTCTCGGTTTACGATGTCTTTCAACAAACGGGCTTCAAGATGGATAACAACACCATTGGGCATGCAGCTGCACACCCGATAAGGAATTCTTCTTCTCATATAAACTGTTGTTTAAAATCCAATTTTGGCTTTCGGGCGAGGAACCTCAATTGGAACAATGTCCTCTGGTGTGATTGCCAGCAATTCTGACTTGCCCTTTGTCTGCTGTTTTACGCATCTGGATGCATGTTGGATATAAATGCGCTCTAGCAGGTTCCCAACAAAACGAGCATTGCCCCATGTTTCTGTGTCGCGGGCTTGGTAGGCCGATGACAAAACATCAACATATTTCTGCCATGCTTCCTCAATGAACCTGTAGCCATAGTCCAGAACACGCCGTTTCGTAATTTCCAACAATTCGTCAATAGTGAAGTCTTGGAATTCAAATCTATTAGGGAAACGGGATTGCAATCCGGGATTGAGGTCGAGTAGTTTCTTCATCGGCTCATTATATCCACATAAAACGATAGCGATGTCACGTTGCGTCTCGTCGGCAAGGATATTCATCAGCAACTGTATCACGTTTTTACCTGGGTCGTTGGGGTGCGAGCTGTTCAGCAAATAGGCTTCGTCTATCATCAGTACGCCTCCCTTCGCCATATCAAGAACCTGCCGTACAGAACGTTCTTCGTCACCCCACAATGTACCAATGAACGTACTACGGTCGCATACCACCACATGTCCCTTGGACAATGCTCCAGCCTGACGCAACAAAGAACCGTAAATCTTACAAACCGTCGTCTTTCCCGTACCGGGGCGACCAAGGAACAAGCTATGCAGTGAGACAACATGCTGTTTGGCTGTAGGACAGAACTGTTGGAGCATTTTGTTATAGCTGGTCAGGTTCAATAAATCGTCCATACGCTGTTTGATGTCATTGCAACCTACAAGTTTGTCAAGTTCTTCACGGGGATTAGGTATGGGACGTAAAATTTCGACATTAACACTGACATTTGGATTCTGCTCTATTTCTCCATCAGGAAATGATACGTCTTCTTCAGGAGTCGTATCATGCTCGTCAGCGTCGAAATCGCTCTCACCATCGTCATCGTCCATATCAAGCTCTTGATGATCTGCTGTCGGACCATTCCCGAACGTTTCGTTATATTCTTTGTTGATGAAGTCGTTCAGCATTCTTTCGAACTCTTCGTATTCAGGATCTACAGCCTCCGTTTGTGAATTCTCCTCCAAATGAGGCTGATTGATGGGATTGCCCGTCTCTAAGGCAGGCAGCGGATTCTCGATCATAGCATTTACATAGCTCCTGCAGGCCAACTCTTCGTCTTCATTCACCCGTATCTTACGATATTTCAGCCTCTTCATATAATCTATGACCGTGACATTGTTGGAATCCCACATATCATAAAGATTGTATGCATTGGTAATGTCAGCTTCTGTTATTAACAGACCATACACGGGTATCATGAGTTGATTCTTGATTGAACGAACAGTCTGTACCAGCTTCCATACTTTGCTGACACGTGAATCATGTCCATCACTTAAAATAAGTGGACTGAGTGTTTCGGATTCTTCGTATGTCTGTTCTTCACAATGACCGCAGTAGTCAAGACATACCACGACCATACTTGAATTGTCGCAATACAGATATACGTCGAAGTCCGTCAAATATGGGGCTAAGCCCTTCAAGTGAGAGGAATAGACGGCATAATTCACCGCCATGGCATCTAAGTGTTTCCAGATAGTTGTTTGTGTCTGTTTTTTGAAATCATTAATGAGTCTATATTCTTTCCGCATAATCTACATAATTCTAATCACTATAATATAAAAAAGGTATAGGTCCCGCTAATATTGGGACGCGAGAGTTAATAGGCAAGTGCGCTAGCACCGACCTGTAGCAATTGTAGCAACATGTCAAAGACCGCTTCAGCGAGTAAAGAGTGAAAGCCTGCTTTCAAACTCTTTCGAGCGCCAAAGGTCTTAGAAGCATCGCTTCAAAGAACGCGCAAGCCGAATGCAAAGTGAAAGCTCGCTTTCATACTTTGCTGAAGCGCTGCCGTTTTTCGAGACGAAGTCTCAATGAACGCACAAGCCGACAAGGTACAATCCTCCCGTCGATTCTCAGATTCTGTTCTATACTTCATCATTGAACCGCTCGGTACTTGGTTGTTTCCTTTGTCATCTTGTTCATTCTTGCTACAATTTTAAAATGTGATTTGTGATAGAATTATGTATTTCGGCTGCAAAAATAGCTAAAATTCCCGTCTCCACCAAATATTTTGAGGTAAATTTTGAGGTCTCTAATAATATATTTTTTCAGGTGATAGAAAGTAATAGTATGAAGGCTCTCTTTAATGGTAGTGTTACACAAAAACAATTAAGGAATGGGAAAGATGGATAGATGAAAAAATGAAGAGCAAAGAGTAAGATTTGGAAAATCAGATAAATAATTGGTATATATGTCGATGGCAAACAGATTAATTGAAGATTTTAAGAAACAGACCAAGAATTCAATTCTTGAGCACATGGACAAGTTGGCAGTGAACAACACTGTCTATTCTACTCATTTTAAGGGCTACGAACCACATCTAAAAGAAAAAAATATCTTTATCTATATCCATGCTTCGAGTATGGTTGTGGTTTGCTTCGACCTCTGCGGACAGATTGAAGAGATTGCAGAAGAGGAATCACCTTATGGTGTTGGCAGACCAGAATACTATTCATCTAAAGGCCCACGAATCAGTCCTGTATATCGATTGTCAGAGTCTATTAAGAAAATGAAAAACCGTTTGAACGCAATCAATCCCCCTATGGAGATTTATGGCGTGGTGCTCTCTGAGACTAACATCCTTAATGCAGAAGACATGAAAGACATCTGGGATATGATGAATATCATTGTCATTGATAACTTAAAAAATCTCAGGCATAGGGAGATTACAACCCATGACAACAATAATGCCAAAGCCAGAACAATCATACAAGCCATTTCTGACGAAAATGAAATCATCAGGAATTACACATTCAAATCTCCGTATTCTGATGAAGACGAAGAATTTAAAAAACTTCTTGAGATGTACGTAAACGACAGTCCAGACGATGATGATGAATGTGAAGATGATGAATGTGAAGAAGACGACGATAACGAGATCAACTTGAACGATTTTCCTGAAGGAAGCGTTCATAAAATTGAGGATATATCATTTCCTGACGGAACCATCGATCAGAACCAGAACATAAGCGTAAAAGTTGAAATTCTGCGCCCCATTGCCAATCCTCGTGATGAATTAGACAAATTAGTAGGGTGTACTGACATTAAGAAAAGGATGGACGAACTGGTAGCATTAACCAGTTATAATAAGATGATGCAACAACTGTTTCCTAACAGCAAGCAGCATGAGGTATCACTGCATAGTGTGTTTCTTGGTCGCCCCGGTACAGGGAAAAGCACAGTTTGCAAAATCTTCGGGTCTTTGCTTCGCCAAGCAGGCGCTTTGTCAAAGGGTCATGTGGTAGTATGCGATCGTGGAACTTTCATTGGTACACTTTGGGGTGATGAAGAACGCTCTATGCGCCAAGTACTCGAGATGGCTCATGGCGGTGTGCTGATGATAGACGAAGCCTATCTGCTGAACGGCAAGCACGAGAATGATCCTGGCAAACTCGTCATACAACTGATGATGAATATTCTAGCAGACGAGACACAGCGAGATATTGCCATCGTACTCTGTGGTTACAAGGAACCGATGGAGCGACTGCTTGAAGCAAATCCTGGATTACAGTCACGCTTTCCAAACAGGTTTGAGTTCTCTGATTTTACCATCGAGGAACTGTTGGAGATTACACGTCGCCGAGTAAAGGAGTATGAGTACGAGTTTACGAAACCAGCATGGGAAAAGTATTGTCAGCTGCTCACAAAAGCCTATAACGAACGAAATTCCAAAACTTGGGGAAATGCCCGTTTTGTCGCTAACCAACTGGAACGAATATACATCCAGCACGCAACCCGTTGTGTAAAACAGCACCCCATTGACAAATTACAAATGCGTCTTCTTATACCAGAGGACATTCTGCCAATCGAAGTACCGAAGGAAAAGAGGCGTATAGGTTTCATTTAATTATCAAATAGCTATAATATGGAATATCTACAACGAAACAAAAACACTTCTACCAGTCTGTTACTAAAACGCTTTACTGATAAACAGAGCGGAAAAGTGAGTGAGGCGAGAAGAGAGATACAACACCGTTTCGACTATTTGGACTGGAATGTTCAGAAGCGAATACTGCTATACTTCCTGGATTCAGGCAAATCCGACAGGATGTGGGCTTATGCTAAGTTGCTCAAGTTCTGGGATGACTGTTTTGAGCCTATTGTGAGGTCACATTGGGAACAGTACCACGAAGATAAATGTGCTTGGTCCATCATCCGATTCTTCCCTGAGAGTTATGTTTGGGAACATCTAGAGGAACTATCCTCCGGCGAAAACTACTATCACATTTGCCTGAGGCTCGGTATGAACGAGGAGTTTACAATAGACAAAACAAAGTTGACACCAGAGAAGTATCTTTCCGTATTACACAGGACAGGGAGAAGAATCAATGAGGAAGAAGCCAATAGCTTGCTGTATCAGTTAATTAAGGGTCTTTGCTTTAGAGGCCTATCCTTAAGAGATACCCGATACATGAGCTGTCATGACCGCAGTAAAGCACCATATCCTTATGACATTCCTACCATCAGACAATATATCTATGATTTGAATGATTTAGGCGTCAACAAGATATTTCATGTCTTTACCTCATGGGCAAATAAAATACAGACAGAAATTAGTAACAGCCCCGAATATCATCATCTTCAGTCGTTGTCATTGCCTGATGATGTCTACTTGAGGCTGCTCGCAGAAATAACGCTTGATTATACAAAACGGGCTTTGGCTATGTTTGCGCCATTAACTGAAATAAAATTGGGATACTAAAATAAAAACTACATTTTTCTTAGATTTTTTTATTATTCAAATAATTATTAGTATATTTGCACCCGACTAAAGATATAAAAGTATACTATAAATATGAAAAAATTTATTTGGGTATGGTGTCTTGTTGCATTTGTGATGTTTAACGTCACAGATTTATATAGTCAAGACCAATTAAAGAAAAGCAATTATATATACATATTCGACTGTACTAAGTCGATGGTTAATTATGGTATCCTTGATGAAACCCTTGTTTTTCTTCATCAGGATATCAACGAGCGTATACCCGGAAATGAAATAACCATTCAGTTGTTCCAAGGGAGGCCTTTGGAAACAGTTCACTTTTTGCGAGAAGAATTTGATGACAGTAAATGGTCTGAGATAGAACAACTAATCAGAGAACATGCGCAAAATGTGACTAATACAAATATTTGTAGCGCTTGGGAAGAGGGCCTCAAATGCATTGACACAGGTAAATATAATTATATCTACCTCATGACAGATGGTGAAGATAATGCGCATGGAAGTAACGGAACAGCCATGGTGTGTAAGCTGATTCGTGAATGGTGCGGGAAGTTTCGTGATTCACGCGCTTATTATGTAGAGCTTTATAAAGGAGCTATGAATCAGGATATTTTGAAAGCCATAAAAGAGAGTTGTAATATTATACCTATTCACAGTGGTGATCACGACCACTTTATGGCTTTCGATAAGAATAAAATTACATTTAACACACGCGAATTAGAAAAAACAGCTAGACTGCATAGCGACTGGTCTCGTGAATCACCTATGGAAATAATATGTTCCAACCCCTATTTTACGGTGACTATTGATGGACAAAAACTGAAAGAAGGCGGTATTGTAGATTTTAAGATCTCGCCAAAGATAGATCTTCAGGATTTCAATGAGGCTATTAATCACGATTCGGAGTACAGGTTTACCATTAAACTGAATACCAACAGGAAAGATCTTAAGATCCAGAATCCGGAGGTTGAGGTCGTTGTCATTAACAAACCTGAACGTATTATAAACACAGAAGTGACAGAAGGAGCGGATTTGGGATGTGCCCATTATTATCCTGCATTCCTTTTTTCCGAAGAAAGTAATCTCGACACATTATCAATAGATTTAAATGCTCAATTCAACGAAGAAGCCGTTCACATAGGTTCCTCCCTGACTATGCAAGTCATCTCTGATATTGACGGTGATGCTTACACATTATTATATAATGGGAAAGAGGTGAATGACAAGACATTTACTATTAATAAGGATGATAAACAGAATCTATTGCAAATCATATTTGATCGGGAAGCAAAAGATGGAGACAGGAACTTCATCATAAAAACAATAGAAACTCATCAGCTTGATCGTGTAAACCAGGTTGAACCTAATGATTTTGTCATAACACTCGAAGCAGAATACGACATTGACTGGAATCCGCTTAAGACATTCTTGTTTTGGCTAGGTATCATTATTTTAGGCCTGCTCATTATATGGCTGTGCCTGCTAAAGCCTATTGCTCGTCCTAATTTCAGAGGAATCAGGAGATTAACACTTGAAGACAAAAAAGATACGTCTTATTTCAAAACCATATCAGCCAAAGGTTATCGGGAGATTGTGATATGTAACAAGGCTAGTAAGCAGAATGTTTTCAGTAAAATCTTCGGAGGCAAAATCAACTATGAAGTTGATGGCCGTTGGAATCACCCCATCGTCATCACTCCTCACAAGAATGGCATTCATATTCAGGCGGGTATAAAGTATCTCGTTGACAAACACACTTGTAAGGTTGGCGAAAGCATGACTATTGATGGAACAGAACGGGATATGAAGGTCATTTTAACCGTAAATTAATAATATTAAATAATAAAACTATGGCAAGGAATATTAGAAGAAGCCTTTTTATCGGGCTTGGAGGTACTGGCATGAACGCTATCCTCAACACTAAGAAAACGTATTTGGACTCATACGGCGAAGTACCGCCTATGATAGGTTTTATGGGAGTGGATACCGATGGTGGTGAATTCGACAAACAAATAGTCACTATGCGGAATGGCCAAAAGGTGTCGCTTGCACAAGATGAACGAGTACAAATATCCGTCGAGGATCCTTTCCCCCTTTATACAGTAAACAAGCAATATCTTAGTTGGTTCCCAACAGATAATGCAGGAGCCCTCATTTCCATGACAGAAGGTGCTGGTCAGGTACGCAGTAATGGTCGTTTTGCCCTGTGGACCAATCACCTTAAGGTATACATGGCCATTAACAACAAACTTACAGAAATTACAAGAATCCAAAACATCAACAATCCGAATTATAACATTCTGAACGGGAATCCCGTCATTAATATAGTCTTTTCTATCTGCGGTGGCACAGGCTGTGGTTCTTTCCTTAATGTGGCCTATCTTATCAGGCAGCATTTCCCTGGTATCGAAATAAACGCCTATGCTGTAATGCCTGGTGTCTTTTTTGCCATGAACGCACAAAAGACCGCCAATGCGCGACCTAATGCCTATGGTTCTTTGGAAGACATAGACTGGCTTATGTCACTTACACCTGAGAGCACACCTATAACGATAGAGAATCTGAATGACAGATTTTCAACATACATGACACCTTTCGACACTATAAAACTGATAGACAACGAAAATGCCAATCGAGACTCGGTGAATCATGTCAATGACTTGTGTGCCATGATCGGAATGGCTCTTACCACATTGGCAGGTGATACTTCTGCAGGTGCAGGAAGTGATCTTAATAACTTGAAAGTCAGGATGTACTCCAAGAATTACGATATCGCCAACAAAAAAGCGTGGGCATCAGGAATAGGTATGTGTGAGATTACTGTGAACAGCAATGAACTGAGTAGTCTATACAGCTTAAAAGCCGCTCAATATATTATTGACGAGTTGCTTTCCAGCACAGCCGATACTATGGCTTCGGCTACGGATTGGATTAATGACATGCAAATTCGTGAGAACAATGGATATAACCAAGTTGTTGATTATATGTTCTCGGCAAATCCCAGAAGTGAAATGCCGGAGATCATCAACAGTAGCAGTCCCAACGGTGAAGTCAACAGCTGGTTGGATGCAGTAGCCAAACAGGCAGATGACATCAAAAACTATCCGCAGAAAGTTCAGGAATTGTCAACTCGCGTAGAGAATAGCCTTGAAACTTTTGTTGATAGTAATCTTCAGGCTCATGGCGTTATTTATACTAAGAATGTTCTTGAAGCAATTATTGCTCAAATAGATGCCTGCTACGATGAGATGGGGAAAGAGCTTGCTGCTTACAAGGAGAAAAAACAAGTTGCAGAAGGTTTGTTGAATAGCGCCATAGCCACACTTACAAATTATGACCACCCATGGTATTCCCTCAGACGCAACCTCACTGAGGATTACAAAAATGATGTTGCATCCGCAGCTCTCTCTCTTGCTGTCAATATCAGAGAAGTCTATCGACGTGAAGCAGCTATCAATTTCTACAGTAAACTTAAGTCAAAACTGGATGCAATGAAAACAACCGTGGAGGATATCAAGGCACGCCTTGAGGGACTTCGTCGAACCTTTGAGCAGCAAAAAGAGACTGTCAGACGCAGCATCGAATCACAGAAGCCTCTTTTCCAGATTGACCTTACATCAAAATATCTATCACAGGTTACTGTAAACGACAATGGACTGACCAGCTATTTCCTTGGTGCCAACAACGTATTGGCAATGGCAACAATGGAAAAAAAGGAGCTGGAAAAAATATTCTTGGACTACACTACGTCGCTTGATCAGACCCAGACTTGGAAAAAAATCAGTATTGACCAAGTCTTTGGACAGTTACCCGAAAATGAAAGAACAAGTATCCTTCATGAGGCCGTCAAGAAAAGTTCGCCTATGTTGAGATACCAGATTACAAGTCAAGGCATAACGCCAGAAATGAGACCCGATGAAACTTTCGTCATAGCTGTCCGCGACCACAACCAGTCGCCTGTTACTACACAAGAATTGCAACAGCATATTGACG
This sequence comes from uncultured Prevotella sp., assembly GCA_905234145.1. Taxonomy (GTDB): domain Bacteria; phylum Bacteroidota; class Bacteroidia; order Bacteroidales; family Bacteroidaceae; genus Prevotella. The sequence continues at coordinate 45,160 of CAJOGK010000001.1, forward strand.
ATCCAAATGCCCGACCAGAATTCTGCAGTACAGGAGCAAAAGACTCCATTATCGTCTTCAGAATGGTAGGACCAGTACCTCCATGCGTCATCAGTAATATGACTACCTATCAGAAAAAAGCTGCCGATTCAACTTGGAATGTACACTTTGATGCTGTCATCAATGCCAGGATGCAGCGCGAAGGCTGGAGCCTCTTCCCATCCCAAGCCTCAAGTGACGCTCTAGAGCTTTGGGTAAAGGGCTTTATCTTTGAATTGATTAGAAACCGAGACGGACACTATCAGTATCAGGACTATAACGAGGCTTCTCAAGCTATATATGACTATTGGGTAGACCTTGATCATCCCAAGAAAGGCGACCGCGCGACAGCATTCGAATTATTCAAAACGAAACTTAACGACAAAGACATGCACAATGCCTTTGTTAACGAATTGGAGAGTCGAATCAATAAAATCGGACAGGACAATTATAATGAAAAGATTGCCATTATCAAGGGCAAGGGTTATTATTATGACCAAATTTCACAAATCAATCTTAAACTTGAGACGCTCGAGGGCGTTGGCTACGATGCCATCAAGAGACAGATCAACAATGAGATTAATTATGTAACGAAAGAACTGTAATCGCTAAACAAGCAAAGCCCATGAAACATTTCACTTATTTGTTTCTTGGCGAGGTATTAGAAGAGTGTGCCACTCTCATCACTCAGAATATCCTTAAGGATGGAACTGATGAGCAGTGGCAACACTTCAATGCCTTGTTGTGGAACTTTAAACAGAATGAGATTGAAATAAAGGAATTAGTACACCATCCCCTAGATGAAGCGCAATTCTTTCCTGATGACACCTACATTTACCAGATAGAGGGCAAGCCACTTAACCCGATTTCTGTATTCGATAACGAAAATCAAATCTGTGCTTTTTTTGATGATAATTTTCAAACGCATATTACAAACAACGGGAAAATGCTTTTGAATATCATCCTGCGAGCTTCAGACAAATCACACGCAGACTTAGCAAAAAGTATTATTCGCCTGTTAGGAGAAAAGCGCCCAAATTATGATATTGACATCCTGTTGATAGCGCCAGACATCTATCCGTTATTTATTCATGACGAAGATTTATGTAAAAAAATGAAAGAATCCATTCATGAAGAAAACCAAAAGGCACATGTTTTGGTGGATAAATGGATTAGCTTTCGAAAAGAGCAGGAAGCACGATGTCTCCAACAAATTATTTTATTACAAAATCGAAGGAAAGGTGGAGGATCTTTCAACTTTGATCTTTCCACACTAACCCGTATCATCAGCGAATACGCTCTGACTTGCATAGAGAATTATGAAGAAATCTATGACCAGTCAACAGCCATTCGAATGAGAAAAGAAGGAAAAATTGCTGGTTTTGGAATTTCCTGTCTAGATTTCAACCGTTCCTATTACCTCAACTACATGCTTCATCATGCCTATCTGCACATCATGAAGCGTGAGGGGGTAAAACAAGAAGTCGCAGATGTAAACAAAGTGGCCCAGATAGCCACAGAAACATTAGAGTCACGAATCAATGTTCTGACAAATTTCTATAACAAGCACATACAGTCAGGGATTGACAAGGGTAAATCTGGTGATGACATAGTCAGAAAAGGGCTGAACAGTCAGATGGATGAGTTTATCTCAGAGATGGAAAGTGCCATAACAAATCATATCAATGACGAAGACCTCACTCTTCCAGAAAAATCTGCACTGATGGCACAAATTCTACTCAAGGATGAGGATATGCTATCCGGCTATTTATACAATAAGGACCAACCTGCATTTCTTGATCTCTTCCGTGAGCCCGTCAATTTCTTCATTGAGCATTATAACAATAGCTTAGAATTCGAAAAAGACGAGGAAGGTAATATCGTCAGAGATGAGGAAACAGGCATCCCTGTCATCAAAGATGCAATCATCTCAGGACCTCAAGACAATGAAGGCTACATTAAGGTTCCCTTTGACCAACTGAAAAAACTACGGATGGACATTCAACAAAGTTCAGAATTCATCCGTCAACGCTCAGAGGAATTATTGCAATTGGAGCAAAGCCAAGAAGCCATGAAAAAAGCAGATGACGTAGTGGTTGAAGATGACAACTATTTCAAACGTTTCAAACTCATCGGTGATGACATCAAAGAGGATCCACTTCAAGAGAATTATGAGCCTGTACCAACAAAGGAAACGAATATCGACCTCTCACATGATTTCACGCCCGTCAAGAACCAAGGACCTGTTGGAGCCTGTACAACCTTTGCTGTGACTGCTGTCTACGAGCATATCCTTAAGAAGAATGACAGAGCGGATCATGACCTCAGCGAACGCTTTCTATATTATAATGCCAGAGAAACTGACGATAGGCTTGATAAGGAGGGTGTGTCCATCAGCACCGCCATCCGCAGCATTGGCGATAAAGGTATCTGCTCAGAAGAAAAATGGCCATATTCTTTTGATGAGTATAACACAAAGCCAAGCGATGATGCATACCAAGATGCAGAATCCAGAAAAATCAAGAAAGCTCTGAACATTGTGTTGACAGACAATCAAGACGAAAACAGGGATGCCCTGCGTTCGGCTATTGCAGAAGGCTACCCTGTGATTATTTCATTGAACCTGTTTGATGCATTTGACCATATTGGCAGTGACGGAATGGTGCCTGTACCTTCACCAGGTGACTCGATCCTTCAGCGCGAGGGCTCCGAATCCAGGACATCGTCTCCACATGCTATGGTAGCTTGTGGATATGATGACAAGAATCAGGTGTTTCTTGTCAGAAATTCATGGGGAGAGCGTTTCGGTAAGAACGGTTATTGCTACATCCCCTATGCCTATATTTGTAACCACGAGTACTTGAATCATGCCTACATTATTACGGAGGTAACCGATGACAGTATAAAGGTTCGTGGTGTGAAAGGCCGCTATAAAGTTATGCTCGACCTCAACGACATCGGTGTAAAGATCGGACTTACACGCTATGCTATTGCGGCTAAGAAGAAAGAACAAGAACAACTTGTTGCCGAATATAATGCTATTTACGTTCAGTTCATGGCATTAATGGAATCTTTACGCAACCCTTCTGTACGCGAAGAAATCGTAGGAATAACGGGGGAACACTATTCCCAAAGAGTAGAAGGACTCATCACTTTACACAAGCAGAAAGAGAACAAAAAGTCCATTGAACTTGATAACTATGACAAGAAAACGATATCGAATCAAGTCAAAGGTTGGGCCATTTTTGGGGTAATAGTAGTTATTTTGGGTATTATAACCTATTATTTTGGCTATCTGGAGAATATAACCATCCCGACATGTGTTGCGCTTGGCATAGGAGCTATCGCACTTATCAGATATGCCTTCTATCGCAAAAATAAGAGATTTGCCCTTGAAGCAGAATTAGACGACGAAATTGCAGCTAACAACCGAGAACTCATTAAGGCACGCACAACCCTAAAAGAACTGGATTATCGCCAACATGTTGCTGGTATGGTATTAGACAACGTCGTCATCCTAAGCAATAAATTACAGGCACTTCAAACTGCACTTTACAATTTCGTAAAGAATTTATCTGCTTGGTATGATGAGGAAAACGAAAAGGTTCTAAATATGTCTCCTGAGGAAAAACCTCCATTCATCACGTTGCTGGACAATTCCGTTCTCGACAACTTCTTTGAGAAGATGAAAGAAGATCTCACAAAAGATATTCATCTCTACAAATTCTGGAATGGGAACTATATTATTGATGATATGAAGATCCTGACGTTCAAGAATAGTCTAAAACAGCAAATAAAGGATGAATTATCTAAGTCACTTGACGGTTTTAACGTATATGAGTATATAGCTGGCATTCGTCATTATCCATATTTAACAGATCATCAGGAAAATGATCTCCGCTCAGAGCACATTAGCAAACTGAATGATTACTCTATGATTTTTCTTCTCCCTGTCAATAACAATCCAATGCTTGCAGCACATCATATTTTTGTCAAGTGTAAAGAAACGTTCGTACAAGAATGGAGAGATCTCTGTAAGCGAAACACCGAGGGCGGAGCTTCACAATGTGGAAATATCTCTTCACCATTTAAAGTATTAGAAATTCAATTAGAGTATATCAGTCTAGATAACATAACCATTTTGGCAACATAATAAAGCGATTTGAATATGAAAAAAGTAACTCTTTTTACAATTGTGGCATTTGCCATACTGTTATTTTCCTCATGCGACAAGAAACAGCGCGCTATCGACAATCTCAGCGACTTAGTTGAGAAGGTGGAGAAAAATGCTTCTGATTACACAGAAGAGGACTGGGCAGAAGTCGATCAACAATTTGATAAGATTATTGCTGAGATCGACAAGTATGATTACTCTAGTAACGATAGTAAGCGAATCTCAAAATTGAAAGGCAAATATTCTGGGATTAAGACACGAAATAGCATCAGCAAATTTGTTGATGGTATCGACAAGGCCGCAAAAGAAGTAAAGGGAGCCATTGAGGGTTTTACAGAAGGACTTACAGGTGAAAATAATTCAGAAAAAGAACAAGACAATGAATAAGAACAAGTACCTCATTTATTTGTCTCATGCAACTTTTTTAGCTCGTCAAAGTGCTCCATCGCTGTCTGATATCCAAGGTCTATCATCATCGATAGACTGTGAGGTTCATAATCCTTGATGGTGAAACCATTCAGATTGGGATGGATATAAATATCGGCATCGTCGATATTTTTTAATCGGCGGGGAATATCCGGGCGGGTATTAATCCACTTGGTTAATATGCCTAAGGTGGGTAGTCCAAGATCAAAGTCGCTGTTTCCCTGTTCCAAATCAATGGCAATCACGATATCAGCACCCATACGTCTGGCAACATCAACGGGCAGATTATTGACGATGCCACCGTCTGCCAACGACATTCCATCCATATCAATCGGTGCATTGCCCGGAGCAGGAAATGCCATAGAAATACGGATTGCTTCAGCAACAACTCCTTCAGACAGGTCTTTCTCCTTGATTTCACCATTACTGATGTCTGTAGCCACACAAACAAAAGGTGTCTGAATGTGTCGGAACAGATGAGCGCCCTTTTGGGATAGGGCTTTATCCATCTGTTCCCTGAAATATGGTCCTCTCACTAGTCCTAACGTTGATCGGTTGTCACTCAACTGGAGCATTTTATAACCATCATATAGCCACATCCAATCTTCGTATAAAAGCAGCTTTTCAATCTCATCAGCAGTATAACCCGCAGCATAGAGTCCACCGATGACAGCCCCCATACTGGTGCCAACAACAAAATCAGCCTTGATTCCTGCTTTTTCTATAACTTTTAGAGCACCAACTTCAGCAGCACCTTTCGCACCGCCACCACCAAGCACTATGCCAATTTTAGGACGTGACTCTTTAGGTGTTGATTTTGAAGCACATCCAATAAGCATCAGGCAACAGCACAAAGCGATGAGGAGTAAAGCATGGCTACTTTTCATAATGAATAGTCTTAGTCCGTGATTCCGTATAAGATCGTCTGCTTATAATCTTCTTGCTTTCCTTTTCAAACGTAACAATATATTCGTGATCGTTCTTTTTCGACTCATAGATGTTAGCACTATATTTCCGCCCTTTATAGACATGCCCCAACCTTCCTTCAAAATCGTGGGTGCCATAAACCACTACTTCCCTTTCACCACACTGACGGACACTATCTACTTTTAAGGAACCGTTAACGTATGACCTGGTGCCCCAGAAATCGTGATAAAGGTCGTCATAGTAGTCCTGACAGAATTTCTCCAACAGACCCTCATAGAACTCCTTCGACTGAACATCGTTAGCACTATTGAAGAAGCCTAGGATGTTTGCACCACCATTATTTCCACATGCAACAAACAGCATCGGCAATAAAAGGCAAACGGTGGTATACCTAAACCATATCTGTATTTTTTTTATTAATCTCATCATTACAAGTCCTTATATGGGTGCAAATATAGTGCTTTTTTCTTAACTATACAAGTATTCTACTATTTTATAGCAGTATAGAAAGCATTTTGAGTCTTCTTACTCATTTACGAGATTACCTTTCCCATCGAGAATGATACCTGTATTGGTAAAATCAAAGACACAATAATAGAGATTGGGACCGATACCTGTAATGGAAGAAAATTCCGGTTTAGTCAATGGCTTGCCCTCTGGACTCAACAATCCATAGTGGCCAGCATGGGTATAATAAGCCTTACATGGTGTTAGTTTGGTGATGTCTTCTCCTAATTCAGTTACATTTGTGGTGGTATAGTAGATGTCATCAATATCACCAGTAACGAACTTATACTTCAAGGAACCGTCAAAATCCACCATCTGCATAGTATAGTCTTGAAGAACAACCGAGATACCATGTTCCATTACGTTTATTTCGCGGTATTCCACAGGGATGACGGGTCGGCCTTTCTTGTCAATAAGGCCTCTCTGCTCATTCTTGTTCAATAGCCAATAGCCAGATTTGACATGAGCTATCCCATCATATTCCGGACAAATCACCCAATCCCCTCTCCTATCAATAATGCCCCACTTGCCTGACGCATCTGTCATGGCACAAAGACTGTCATAAAAGAGAAAACCGTATGAGAAATCAGGAAAACGGAAGTCCTTATCGATAACCACCTGACCGCGGGTATCAATGAACTTTATGGTACTGTCTTTCTCCATAACCGCTGCAAGTCCCTCAGAGAAGAGCCACGCCTTAGTATAACGTTCAGCAGGAATAACGGGACGGCCTGTACGAACGTCTAGGAAACCACGGAATCCCTTGCTGGCATAGCATGCCAATGTGTCTTTCTTGTTTTCAGAAGCAATGACCCACTTGACATCGCGGAGCACCTTCTTGTCAGTATTGTTGTTCTTGATATAGCCATGAGCACCATTGCTATAGAAGGTGATATGCTCGTTGATTACATCCTTGTAGGTGTAGTTGTCATAACGGTCGTCAAGAATAACAGAATGGACGAAACCACTAAGCGGGCGATGACAGATGTTGTAACAGCCCGTGATGAAGCACAAAATAAAGAAAGCATACAAGATAAAACAACCAGCCTTCTTGAGGTACACTAAGATGCGAAGATTGCGCATCTTTGAAAACTTACATAATTTCATAATCGTACTATTTTAAATTTCCCTAATGGATACTAAAAGAAAGAGCCGCCAAAACAGTTCTTTCTATCATGCAAAATGAAAAAATATAGGTTTAAATTCAAAAAAACCTCAATTAGTTAATAATTTGGGGATTTTTTTGTAATTTTGTAGCGCAAGAAATATAGTTTCAGACATATCATATTACTTCTAACAAATAACTGAAAGCGTATGTTCAAGGTCTTTCTAGCAGAGAACATTCTGAGGAATATTATTCAGGCCGAGAGTCAACGACCGAATAATTCCCGGTCAGACCTATTCAAGATTCTTAAGTCTGCCAAGAATCTATACGTGGCTATGGATACTCCTGATTTAGCATGGATTAAACAGTTAAAAGATAATTTTGGTCTTGTGGCAGATACAACGAGAACAGAATATATAAAAAAAATTCCTGCCAAGCCAGAGACAGTGCTTAAGAATCCTTCTTCATTATTTATGCTTGATATTCCACTTGCTGAAGCTAAGAATATCCAGATCGAGTATGGTGTAATGTGCCGAAGTGGCCAGGATATAAATATCTCGTCGTTAATCGACATCAACGACGAACATACGACTGATAAAAATGAGCCTCTAGGTAGAGGATGGGACACGGTATTAGACAGCGTGGAGCCCCTACCCTCTAACGCACTCATTCTAACAGACCGTTATCTGTTTAAAACCACTAATGCCAAATATGGTAATGGATTTGACAATGTGCGCAGTATTCTAACGGAGTTACTACCACGAAAGTTGAATACCACATATCATATTACTATTATTTTTGATAAAGATAGCATTGATCCCCTTTATAACTTTCAATCTATTGCAAGACGACTAAACGGCATCAAAGAAGAATTTAAGCGTCCTTATCCCATAACGATGGAAGTATTGGGTATCACAGACAAAAACGACACTTATCACAATCTTCACAACCGTCGTATCGTTTCTAACTATTTCGTGGTAAAGATGGATTATAGGCTTGCTGCTTTCAATAAGACTGTGGGTACAGTTGACCAAACGATTACGCCACAGGTATTGTTTACTGAGGACAGTCTGAATCGTCATTCTACAGCTCCATTAAAAACTATGGAGCAGATTATCTCTACTCTTCGTAAATTCTCTAATTCCCTATCGTCACCATACACCAAGCACGATAGCTACTATTATGCGGTTAATGGTGAATGGATGGAGAAATGTATCTCAATTAGGAATAGATTGACAAAATGATTTTCTCGGTAATGGGCAAATCGATTAAATCGCTAAATTTGTAGCATGGAAAATAAAAAATACGATGTTTTCATTAGCTATAGCCGTCAGGACTATATAAAGGATGATACTATCATACCTAACAACCCAATATCTCGCATAATGGAGTTGTTGGACAAGAATCATATTAGTTATTGGATAGACAAAGAGGGTATTTCATCTGGACAGCAGTTTGTTGAAGTCATCACAGAGGCGATTGTTAATTCAAAGATGCTCGTTTTTGTGTCATCAGAAAACTCTAACGCATCAAAGTGGACAGCAAATGAAATTTTTGAAGCCTATAATGAGGGAAAACTAATTATACCTGTAAAAATAGACAATAGTGAATACAACAAAAAATACAGAATGATAGTTCGTCCATTTGATTTTATTGATTATAACAATCAGCCCAATACGGCATTGCCTTCATTACTAAAAGCGGTAAAAAAAGAAAAAGAAGAAATAGAGGAGATGGAGAAACAACTCCAGATTGAAAAGGAAAGAGAGAAGATTATTTTAAATATCTCGTCAAAGATTAAGGAGTTGCAAAGTCTTATGGGGCAACAAACTATCTTGCTCAAAGAACTATATGCCAATAGTAAGTTTTTAGGATTGAAAACAAAAGTATGTCCTGTTTGTAAATCCACTTCTTCTACAGAAGCATCCTTCTGCACGTCTTGCGGCTGGCAATATTCTCCCCTTTACGGTGTTTATAGTGTTGACAGTCCCTTTCTTCATGATGAAACACAATTAAAAATCGTTCGTAATCTTTGGGAAAATGCTACAAGAAGCGAGAATTACAAAGTCCGTATAGAAACACTTGAAGAAGAATGTAAATCGTATCAAGAAAGTATTGAAAGATTAAAAGAGCATCAAAAGCTACAGTTAGAAGAGATAAAAACTCGTTCAGAAGAGGCTGAGCGACTACGGCAAGAGAATCAAAGAAAGGTTTTAAAGCCAATAGAACAAAATGGGAAACATGGTGGCCATATCCCTGAGATGCAGCAGCTGGTAAGTGAAAATGTAGCAGAACAGCCCCGTAAGGTTTACGAAACCAAGGCCGAAGTGCTTCGTCGTGTGCAGGATATCGCCCATGGCGAGGATATACCGCAGAAGGAAGAGGTCGACTACCTGAAGACAGTGTTCTACAAGCTGATCATTGCAGAGCGTGAAGCCAAGTTGAAGGCTTATCTCGATGCTGGAGGCAATCTGGATACCTATCAGATTACACCTGATATGGATGAGGAGAAGTTCAAGGCCGAGATGGATATCATCAAAAAGCGTCGTGCCAAGATCTTCAAGGACAAGCTGCCCGGACGCAACGACCCTTGTCCCTGTGGCTCCGGAAAGAAATTCAAAAACTGTCATGGAAGGGGAATAGTTTAATCCAAATCAGCAATAACAGAAGAATCAGAATAATTAAATTATGAAAGCAACGGAAGCGCAAAAAAGAATCGTTGAATTCGTTGAATTGGGTTCTGGCAATGACATCATTGATGCAGTAGCAGGTGCTGATAAGACCACCACGCGAATGGGATGTGTAAAGCTATCTCCTAGCTCGTTGTGAAACTAATGGATATGGAACAAAGAAAGATTTACATAGTGCATTGTTGGATTATCATAACTATATAGGAATGTGTGGTGGAAATGAAACTATAAAAATAGAAGAATTAAAGCAAGAATTGGGTAAAGAATAAAACTATATAATAAATTATCAGACACCAATAAATTGAAATATCTATGCTCAACTATAAGTATCAGGCATATATTAGCTATAGCCGTCAAGACGAAAAATGGGCTAAGTGGATCCAAAATGCTTTGGAACGCTATCAAATCCCTCTTCCTTTGTCAAAGAAAGTCGGTATGAATCATTTGCGCCCGATATTTAGTGGCGTAAATGATTTGACAGGTGGTGCATTGTCTAAGCAATTGGACGAAGCACTCTTGGAATCAGAGTTTCTTATTGTAATATGCTCACCATACGCTGCCCATTCGATGTTTGTAAATGCAGAAGTTGAGCAATTCCAGAAGAATGGAAGAGCTGATCACATTATACCCATAATAGTTGATGGCATCCCATATTCTGTCCATGAATGTTTTCCACCATCTTTGCGTGAATTGCAAAATTCTAGAGATGAGATAATAGCAATTGACGTTAATACGCATGGTAAGGATCGTGCTCTTATTAAAGTTCTTGCAATAATTCTAGGGGAAAGTTTTGATGCTCTGTGGAAAAAATATAGGCAAGACATTTATAAGAATCCCTTGAAAAATGTTTTTGAGATTTTATCATCTGTTTTCAGACGTAAAGACCAGACGATTATCAATAGGTATGAACCAAAGAAAAATAAAACTCAAATTTTCATTAGTTATAGACGAGAAGATGGGCAAGGTGATGCGCGTTCCATAGAACAGGCGTTAATCAGCAAATTTGACCGTTCGGTGGTTTTCTTTGACTTTACCTCTTTACAGGACAAAAAGTTTAATTTGCAAATTTTAGATTCAATATATTCATGCAACGACTTTATATTAATCCTAAGCCCTAAATCCATGAAAAAATGTGTAAAGAAAGGAGATTGGGTTGCACTAGAAATTAGAACAGCATTAAAATACAAAAAACATATAATACCAGTTAATATTGATAATGGATTTAAAGAGTGGCCAAGAAGGTTCCCAAAAGATTTAGCAGAATTACGAGAAGAACAACAGTTGGAATTTCAACGCGGCTCTCTCTTTTATGAATCATTTGAAAAATTGGTTGAAAGGTTAGAATCTGTACCATCAACAGAACCTAAAAAAAAAGCAAGCGGTTTATTTTCTACTGATTTTGAAAACCATTTGTCTATAATTGTAGCCGATGCTGTAAAAACCGCCATTGCAGCAGGTGCACTTGGCAAAATTGTTTTTTATAAGTTGAGAGTGAATCGCGAATGTGTTCTATTTGTTGATGATGCTGAAAAATCTTCTATTGAACCTAATTCCCTAACCAAAATATCATTGGAAAGAGGTCAATATTTGATTTCTCTAAGATCCAAAGACTTACAGACGAATTTCTTTGAGAAGAAGTTGGTTCTTGACAATGACGTATTTGATGATTTATCCATTTAAACACAAAAATGTATTGCGAACATGAAACAGGAAAAAGATTATTTTGCATTCATCAGCTATAAAAGTGAGGATATCGAGTGGGCGATATGGGTACAACACGAGTTGGAGCATTATCATCTGCCTACTTCGTATAACGGACGTACAAATATCAGGAAAGATCTTCGTCCGGTGTTCCGCGACATTGACGAGCTTAGTGCTGGAAATTTGCCAGAACAAATAAAGCTAGCACTTGTAAATTCACAGAATCTTATTGTCATATGCTCACCACAAGCAGCGGAATCACCCTGGGTAAACGAGGAAGTAGAAACCTTTATCAGCTTAGGCAGAACTGACCGGATTTTCCCATTTATCGTTGAAGGTAATTCTCCTAAGAAGTTCTTTCCAACGGCATTGCTAAATCTTCCAAAGAGCAAAGAACGTCTTGGAGGTGATGTGAGTAAGAATGGTCGAGATGCGGCATTTGTCAAAGTCGTCGCAGGTATGCTTGGAGTAGGTTTTGACTCTTTGTGGAATCGATACGAAAAAGAAAAGGCCGAAGAAGAGCGAAAGCAACGAGAGCAGAGGGATAAGCTGATGATTAGTCAGAGCCGATTCCTGGCTGAAAAAGCGAATTCGTTGGTGGATAAAGGGGACGCCTATACAGCAAGGTTACTCGCTATAGAAGCTCTTCCTAATAATTTGGACAGTCCTAACAGGCCTTATACAGCAGAAGCAGAAGCCGCTTTAATATATGCCGATAAATATGAAAATGCAATATTACAAAATCATTACATGAAAGTTTATTCTGCAGTTTTCAGTCCTGACGGGAGAAGGATAGCCTCTGCATCAGAAGACAAAACTGTCAGGATTTGGGATGCTGATACAGGACAACAAATTGGAGAACCACTAAGTGGACATGAACGTGGAGTCTGTTATGCTGCTTTTAGCCCCGACGGGAAGCGTATTGTTTCTGCTTCTTGGGACCAAACAATCAGAATATGGGATGCAAATTCTGGGCAACAAATAGGAGAATCTTTAAAGGGACATGATGGCAGAGTTTGTTCTGTTGTTTTCAGTCCTGACGGAAAACAGATAGTTTCAGCATCAGGAGATGGTACGATCAGACTATGGAATGCTGTCACGGGAGAACAAATTGGGAAACCAATAAAAGGGCATAATGACAGTGTTGAATATGCTGCTTTCAGCCCTAATAGCAAGCAAATTGTTTCAGCATCAGGAGATAAAACCATTAAAATATGGGATACATATACGGGACAGGAAATTAAATCTTTCGAAGGACATTCTGGAACTGTTAATTCTGCAGTCTTTAGCCCAGATGGTAAGCAAATCGTTTCAGCATCTTCTGACTTCACCATAAGAATTTGGGACACAAAAACCGGAAAGGAAAAGAATAAAATGGAAGAACATACATGGGTGGTTAGATCTGTAGCTTTCAGCCCAGACGGGAAACGAATTGTTTCTGCTTCTGATGACGAGACGATCAGATTATGGGATGCAAATACAGGACAACAAATTGGAGAACCCCTAAAGGGGCATGAACGCGGAGTTTGTTCTGCCGCTTTTAGTCCTGACGGAAAACGAATCGCTTCTGCAGCTTTGGACAATACCGTTAGAATATGGGACATTGGCTTAAAACGTCAAACGAGGGAACCACTAGTAGGGCATACCAAAACTATTCGTCATGTCGCTTTCAGCCCTGACGGGAAGCGGATTGCCTCTGCATCAGAAGACAGAACTGTCAGAATCTGGAATGCTGTCACGGGACAACAAATCGGAGAGCCTTTAACTGGACACTACAACAGTGTTATGTTTGTCGCCTTCAGTCCCGATGGAAAACAGATTGCTTCTGCATCAGATGACAACACCGTCATAATATGGGATATCAATACAGGACTACCACTAGGCGAGCCAGTAAATACCGGTTATATCATGTCTGTCGCTTTCTTTTCTAAGAGGGTTCGAATAATTTCTGCTTGGGAAGACTACATTGTTAGAATATGGGATGCTAACACTGGCCAGCAAGTTGGAAAGCCGCTAAAGGGACATTCCTCTTACGTTGAAGATGCTGTTTTCAGTCATGACGGTAAACGGATAGCGACTGCTTCTTGGGATAATACCGTTAGGATTTGGGATACCAATACTTGGAATCAAATAGGGGATCCGCTTGTTGGACACAAAGGAGGGGTTTGTTCAGTTTCTTTCAGTCCCGATGGGATGAGTATTGTTTCCGCATCAGATGACAACACTATTAGAATCTGGGACAGCAATACGGGACAACAAATAGGAGATCCATTAAAAGGTCATGTTGCAGGAGTTTATTCTGCCATTTTCAGCTCCGACGGGAAACGGATAGCATCGGCATCATGGGATGGAACTGTAAGAATTTGGGATGCAAACTCGAGACAACAAATTGGAGAACTGCCAAAGGATTCTATAAGGAAGGGTGGACCTATTGCTTTCAGTCCCGATGGAAAAAAAGTTATCTATGCATCTGATGACAATACTATCAGGATTTGGGATTTTCCTATTCTCCAAGATCTTATTGACCAAACTCGCGAGAGGTTCAAAAACAGACAGCTTACTCAAGAAGAACGTAGAAAGTACTATTTAGAGTAAGAATTATGGAGTACTTGATGGAAATGATGATAGAACATGACTCAGAAAAGACTCTTTATTATGATAGTCAATGATTAAAACGAAATATGATGAAACAAGATTCCAAAGAACAAAACGTATCATATATTGAAGAGCAAGACTATGAGTACTTTGCTTTTATAAGTTACAAACGTGAAGATGCAGAATGGGCCATATGGCTTCAGCGTAAGTTAGAAAACTATCATTTACCTTCGAAAATAATCAAAGAACACCCTGAACTACCTAAAAAAGTTCAAGAGACGTCGCATATACGTCCAAGAATGTTCCGTGACATCACAGAACTTGGGGGCGGTATGCTTCCACAGGAAATAGAACAAGCATTAGACAATTCGGAGTATTTAATTGTAATTTGCTCTCAGAAATCAGCTGGATCAGCATGGGTAGATAAGGAGGTAGAGGGCTTTGTAAAAAAAGGGAAGGTTGATAAAATTATACCTTTTATTGTTGACGGAGAACCATATGACCCTAAAAAGGAATGCTACACAAAAACTCTTCAGAGTCTAAAGGGGGAAAAAAACGAACCTATAGGTATCAAAATAAACGATCTCGGACGCGAAGCTGCCGTAATTAAAGTTGTTGCAACGATGCTTAAACTTAAATTTGACACGTTATGGCAGAGGTTGACGAGAGATAAAGCTAAGAGGCAGGGAATAATTGCAACAATAGGTATTGTGGCATTTTTTTTTCTAACTGGTTTCTTAATATGGCTGTATTATAACAACCGAGAGTTGGAAAGTCGCAATTGGAAGATAAAGGAGAACCAAGCGAGATATATAGCAGGTCGGGCTTACCAGTTGATAGATGAAGGCGATGAATATACTGCCAGATTTATATTAAGTAAAGTTTTGCCCACAAATCTTGATAATCCCAATTACCCATACACGGCAGAGGCAGAGTCGGCATTAAGGAAAGCATGGAGCAGTCGGTCTTCTATCTTAAATGGTCATACTAGTATGTTATGGGCATCAGAATTTAGTCCTGATGGTAAAAGTATCGTAACGTCTTCAAGCGACAAAACCGTTAGAGTGTGGAATGCCGCAAGTGGAGAGCAATTACTTATACTTAAGGGTCACCAAGATGCTGTTCGTTTTGCATCTTTCAGTCCAGACAGTAAAGAAATTGCTTCTTTATCTTGGGACAACGTGGTGAAAATATGGGATTCATCGACAGGAGAACTGAAAAACACCTTTATTGGAGACCAAAACACCACATGTTCCTTGTCGTATAGTCCAGATGGGGGGAAAATAGCTATAGGCAATGGTGGAGGATATATAATTGTGCGAGATGCTAAGAGTGGTCACATAATGAGCTCCTTCAAAGGCCATATGAATCATGTATGGTCTGTCTGTTATAGCCACGATGGGAAACAACTTGTTTCTTCATCTAGTGATGGTTCTGTCAAAATCTGGAATACTGAGACTGGCAAAGAAGAGAAAACTATCAATAACAAAACAAGCCGCATTTGGCATGTTTCATATAGCCCTGATGATTCTAGAATAATCTATGTTGCAGATAGCGTTTTCAAAGTCCTTGATGCACGAACTGGCATAGTATTAAAGGTATATAAAGGCCACGCAGGACTTGTAACCAATGCAAAATTCAGTCATGATGGTAAAAGGATTGTCTCTTCTTCAGATGATAAAACAGTTAAAATATGGGATGCTCAAACTGGTGAACTTATAAAAACACTTAATGGGCATAAAGACGCGACATGGGATGCAAGTTTTTCACCCGATGACAAAATGATTGTATCTTGTTCAAACGACAATAGTGCAAGAGTATGGGATTTAACTATTAACGAACCATCATATTTAATCAGACTAAATAAAGAACCAATTAAAATCTTTACAGACGATGAGGACAAGTTTTTAGACTACGACCAAGTAGAGTTTGCAATGTTTACACCAAATGAAAACAATGTTGTCTTTACCACAGAAGAATCTGGAATCAAAACTTACAACCTCAAGACTGGAAATCTACAGATAGCAGACTCTGCCAATTTCTACAAGTATTTAGAGCAAGAGATGTTCTCATCAGACGGGAAATATTTAGTTCGTTCTTTCGGTAACAAGATTAAGATTCTCAATGTGCAGAACCACAAGGTAGAAAAAGAACTGACATCGGAAATATATTCTAGTAAAGTATATTTCACGAATAACGGGAAAAATGTTATCGTATTGACAAACAACAGATATGAACTGTGGGATTGGTATAAGGGAAGATGCTTAAAAAGGTCATCATTCGATAGTACATATTATACAGTAGCAAGTAGTCCTCATGGATATATTGCAACATCTCGCAAAGACACTCTGTCATTATGGAATGCGCAAACAGGGAAGAAAGAGAAAACATTTGTCAATGTCCAACACGGAATAGAAAAAATAGCTTTTAGTCCTAGCGGGAAATATCTTGCCTGCACATCTAATAACGTTGTAACAGCTACAATTTGGGATGTTGGCAAAGGAACTAAAACACAGACGATATACGGTTATTCAACTTACATTAATTCCTTGACCTTTAATCCTCAGGAAAATGTATTGATTACTGCTGCAAGAGATGGTGGTGTCAAAATATGGGAAATCAAATCTGGTGTTTTACTTTCAGAATACGAAGGGGATGCAGGTGATGCTTGCTATGTCGCTTTCAGCCCGTCTGGAAAGAAATTTGTAGTTGCTTATGGGCATGAAACCATCAAGATTTGGGATTACCCTCTGTTACAGAATCTAATAGATCGTACTAACTCTCTTTTCCGAAATCGCAAACTAACCGAAGAGGAAAAGGACATATTCCATTTGGAATAGAGTCTGACAGGGTAAAACAAAACAAAGATTATTTCGCATTTATAAGTTACAAACGTGAGGATATTGAATGAACTATATGGGTACAACATGAGTTGGAGCATTATCATCTGCCTGAGCAGATAAAACAGGCATAGTGATAGAACCAGACTCTTAAATGACTCTTTATTATGATAGTCAATGATTAAAACGAAATATGATGAAACAAGTAAAGTACACACCGCAGCCTATTGACACTACGGATGTCAAGCTGCCAGAGGAATTAGAACAATTGGTAGAGCAGATGTCAAAGAACGTACATGAGGTATGGGCCGAGACTCGTATCAAGCAAGGATGGAAGTATGGCGAGCAACGCAATGATGATTTGAAAACTCATCCATGCCTTGTACCGTACGAGGATCTTCCAGAAGTTGAAAAAGAGTACGACCGCAATACTTCTATCGGCACACTAAAGCTGATTATGAAGCTTGGATTCAAAATTAGTAAGTGATTTTGAGATCAAAATGATTATAACGTATGAAAAAGTATTTCTATTTGATGGTTGTGTTGGTCTTTGTGAGTTGCTCACAGATGGATCTGCCAGAGAAGGAAGTAATGTCAGTAGTCCCAGAGCATGAAGCGTCTGATTGGTCAGTAGAGCGAGTGTATTTTATGGATAGAGGAAATAGAATGATTGCTCGCGTGAACAGAGAAGATCTTGGCGGGGAATGGTATTTCTACAGGTCTATAGACAAAGGTGAACAGGTAATGATGTCTGCTATCTCAGACCAGTTGTTTCGAAAAGATGTCAGCGAGTATCCTTGCATCACCTCGACCTTTAAGTTTGCAGATGATGTCTATCGAATCCATCGGTATGATGGCAAACAATCAAGGTATTCTCAATATTATTTCTTGATTATTTCCAAGAAAAAGTGAGGAGTTAGACATCTTTTTGTGCTTTGCACTTACTGGGTGTTTTATGCAGTTGATAGACTCTATTTTGGAAATTTTTCTATGAAAAACTTGTTTGTTTCAATTATTCTTTGTATTTTTGCAACATCTCCAAGAATTTGATACACCCTTGCAAAGGGTTGCATGATGGTTCTTATTTAAAATTTAACTTAGAGGACTTAATCACAATGTATAAAATAATCAGAAGTAAATATCTGGCTTCAGAGTCTCTGCTTAAGCAGATTGTTGGGGCTGTTTTTGAGCATTGGCAGCTTCTGTGGGTACTGTTACTTTTGTTAATTGCCCCATTGCTGACTATGTGGGTAGCACCTAACATTTTCAATGTTATTATTAATAATTTCTGGTATCAGTTGGCATTCCTAACCATTTTGGTAATGCTAGCGATAGCTGTATGTCGTAAATTGACTGACATCTTTAGTCTACGCAAAAAAGAAATTTGTATTACCTGGTGTCAGATGTCCATTTTGATAGCCGTTGGTATATGGATTATTGGTTTTATGATTATTTTCAATACCAAGAGTCATCCCCGTTATGCAGCAGCTCTTGCAGTTATTGGAACATTGACAGCATGGATTTTTCAGGATACAATAAAGGGAGTCGTAGCCTTTACTCATTTACGGCTCAATCATCAATTATGCATTGGAGACTGGATAAAAGTTCCTAAATACAATGTAGACGGTGTTGTAACGCGTGTTTCTTTAACGAACGTGACCCTTTACAACTGGGATACGACGACGGCATCCATTCCTACAAGTGTCTTGCATTCTGATTATTTCGTAAATCTTCAAAAGATGAGGGATGGTAAAACCTACGGGCGCCGAATGTACAAAACGTTTATTTTTGATACAGGTTGGTTCCATTTGTTGTCCGCTGAGGAGGCAGAAGAATTGAGATCGTCAGAAGATATTGTGAGGTATCTGCCCAAAGAAGAGATTAAAGAAGGCATGCTAAACGCACAGTTATTCAGGTTGTACTTGTTTCATTGGTTGATGAATAATCCGCATATATCCCAGCAACCGAGCCTTATCGTCCGTTGGATGGAACAAGTTGAATTTGGCATGCCTTTGCAAGTTTATGCTTTCATCACCGATACTGCCTTGTCTTCGTTTGAATGGCGACAATCTCAAATCATCGAGCATATTTTTATGTCAATTGATTGGTTTGGTCTTCGCCTGTATCAGAGTCCATCCAGCTACGATGTCAGCAATAGTAATATCCACTTAACGGATAAGGCTGCAACTTACAGAAAGGAGGATAATCTATGAGTGAGATGAGAGAAAAACCGTTCGAATATTTAAGGAGAAGAGAGAATGGATCAAAGTTCGAGGACGAAGTTGTTAAGAACTGGTATATCGCCAGAGCCTTCATCTTGGACAAATTAAGCAACATCGCTTTTAAGCCCAATTCAAATGAGCATCTGCATGTTGTGGTTACGGATGATTGTCCGTTGATGTTATATATTGTTAGGCAGGTAGCTCTTTCTGCCCACTACATAAACTATGATGAAGAGAATGAATACGAATCTCTTAGAAATCGGACGGTTATCACGTTGGTAAGCAAAAATCCAGACATTAAGAGGGAATTAGAGAAGGAAGAGTATCTCTGTAATCTTCCTAAATATTGCAAATATAAGGAAGGTAATTCTAAGTCTCAACATGAAGACTCATACATTGACATAGAGATACAGGTTGTATCGGAATTATCCGATGCAGACAAGTTAAACTGTACTTTTGTCCTGAATAAAGAAGATGTGGAGGCCTTTTGCAAACAGAAGGCGGAAAGAGGAGAGGATATCTATAGTATAGATACGAGAAAGGCTGTATATGCAAGCAAGATGTATAGTTTAGGTGCAGTTATAGAAAATTTACCAGCAGAAGATATTCATTGCACCAGTCGATACCTCATGGCACTGAATGTTTTTCAATATAGCAAGTTGAGAGATAAGCCTACACCTCTAATGGATGAGAGCATTTGTAATAACCAAAGCAGAGTGAAAGAAAGGCTTTCCAATCTTTTCTGCTCTGATTGTTTTGAATCGCGATGTTTGAGTATTCTTTTATGTAGTAATGGTGATACCAAAAAGGAAAGAAAAATATGGGAAGACAACAATAGAGTTTTGTCAAGAAGCGAACATGCACGTTGGGTTGTTGAAAAACTAATCATGGGTTATAGTCCATTAAGCGAGGAGCAGCGTTTCAAGGATGAAAGTTTGTTTTACGACAATAAGAAAAAGACGTTATATCGTAAAGCTTTGAAAAATGATTCCAAGAATCCTTCCCACATAGATTTGTGTTCTTATGCAGATTTGCGACGAGTCAACCCAGCAGATCTGAAGTATGACAGTTTCCTAATGCTTGCGATCCCCATAATACTAAAAAAGGTAAATGAATAATTTGATTGACGGCAGGTATCAGTATTTTGCGTTTATCAGCTATAAACGGGAGGATGAACGTTGGGCAAAGTGGCTACAGCATGAACTGGAGCATTACAATTTGCCGTCCAATCTAAACGGTAGGACGGATTTGCCAAAGGAAATCCGTCCCGTATTTAGGGACACCTCAGAACTGACACCAGGAAATTTGCCAGAGCAGATACGTCAGGCTCTTGAGATGTCGAAATATCTCATTGTCGTATGTTCGCCCCGTTCGGCTAAATCTGAATGGGTAAACAAGGAGATAGAGTATTTTATCTCCATAGGTAGAACAAGAAATGTTATCCCCTTTATCGTCGATGGCAAAGCGTTCTCAAAAGATATTTTTGAGGAATGTTTCCCTTTGGCTCTCCGAAAACTGCCACAGGAACAGGAACTACTTGGCGCCAATATCAACGAGATGGGGCGCGATGCGGCTGCGGTGAAAGTAGTAGCACGGATGTTCGATATTCGTTTTGATGAGTTATGGCAACGACACGAGCGAGAAAAGAAAAGACGCAGAATAATTCTCATAGCATCTGTGGCGCTTTTTGTTATAGCTGTTGTCGGAGTCGCTTTCTGGATGTACCTTCAACGGCAGGAAACCTTGCGCGCCAACTGGAAGATGATGGAGAATCAGGCGCGTATGGTGGCAGAAAAGTCTAAAGAGGAAGTGAAACAAGGCCATACCTATGATGCCATCATAGCATTACTTGAGTTGTTGCCAGATGATGGAAGCCGTCCTTTTGTGCCTGAACTGGAAGAGGCCCTGCGCACAGCATACGATTCATTGAGGTCGCATCGGTGGAATGTGAGATATTTCAATCGGAGTTATGACCTGATGACATTTGCAGGCGATGATAGATATATTGTTTGCGAGGACGACTCTTTAGTTGACATCTACGAATCCAAGAACTTGCACAAGACTGCGGAGTTTAAAATGCCGGAAAACTTGCGCGGCTTGCCTTCATTCCTTTCTTCTGCATGCGACTCTATTTTTGTAATGGATACCCTATGTGTTTGGTGTTATTCTATTCCAACAGAGAAACTCATCAAGAAAATGGACTATACTGAGACTACTCTTGACATGTGCATGAATGCCTGTTGCGATATTATAGGTTACCAGGAATGGCCTTGGATAAAAAGGTGGATGAAAAATAAGGGAATCCCTGATAACGTTGTCATAAGGGGATATAATCCACGTAAACAGCTCTTGCTCTATAGTCAGGAAGTTGAAAACACAGAATTCGATATCCAAAGTTATTATATGCTCTATGATTGTAAAAAAGGTAAAATTGCAAAGGTTTTAGATAATCATGGGAAACCCTTTAGTGCTAATGCGTGGATAGATATAACTAGCACTTCTTTTTCGCCTGACGGCGGTAAACTTGCTATTGCATACATGAATGGAAAAGGGATAATACTTGATTTGGATGATTATTCAGAAGTTCCTTTTGATTGTGGAAATAGTGATGACTGCGCGCATTATTCTAATGTTTTGACATATGGGCGCAATGGCCAGATTCTTCATACGTCAATTTATGATTCATTTAAAATCTTCGATGGAAATTCACTTGCTCTTGTCGATTCTGTTCCCTCATTCTTCTCTGATGCGAAGTCTGGGGAGATGAATTCCGCAGGCAATATCTGTATGATAGGAGATACAGACGATTGTTTTGTGTGGTATCTAAATGAAAAAGATTCAAGCAAGGATGTGCATGGCAGATTTATAGAAATAAACAAACCAGAGGATAATTTAATCAGTAATAGGTTCAATATTTTTAATGATGAAGATGGTGCCCTTTGTTTTGAGGACAGAAAAGGTGAATACAAGTCATGGAGAAAGATTGAAAAAGGAAAGTATTTGGAAATAAAGGGTTACTTCCAAGATTATCAGTATATGGTAGTAACCAAAGGCGGTTTCAGAGATGCTCAGTATGGCTCTGAGGTCATAGATGTTGTTACAGGAACAACGGTATACCATTTTCCTTCAGACATATATTATGTTGATCATGTATATTATAACAGTGAGTCGGAACAAATGACTATAGGTAATTCCGATGGGCCATTCCTAGACAGTATAATAGATTTCCCGTCTTTTAAGAAATTGGTTGACTTATGCAAAAAGGCTACCGAAGGTATGGAACTTTCTAATAATTCTAGAAGATTATTCTATTTAGACTAAAAACAGCAAGATATTATATAAATCTAAAAAACAAGTTATTATGTTTACGGTAAAAGTTATTGAAAGAAGTACTGGCAAACCAGCGTATTACAAGAAGGTGGCAGTTATTTTTAAAGGATTCTTTCGTGGTGCGACGAAAGATGTCTATACAGACAGAGACGGTGAGGCGCATTTTGATTATGACAATGGAAATGGCACCATCTATGTACAAGGCGAAAACGTCTATGAAGGTGAGATAAGCGGACGCAAGATTATCTATATTTGATGAGACTGTATGGACAATGATATTGTAGAACTGGGATTATGGGCTGTAGCCATTGTGGTTGGTCTCATAGTTCTCAGGTTCCTATTACGTAGTTGTGTGCATGTGCTGGAAATATTTTATTATATGTTTTTCAGGGCACTGTCTTTCCTTTTCAGTTTTCTGAATGGGCTACAGCGTCACTTGTCAAAACCCTGGCGGGCGCTTTACAAGAAGCATCATGGCTCTGATGGAATAAACAAGTTCATGCGAGGATTTTGGACAATCATAAAGATCCCGCTTTATGTTGTCCTAACCCCTCTTCGATTTGTAAATGCGGTATTCTACAATATTGTTGTTCATAGTAGTTTTGAGTTCTTCAATTATCTTTCGGAAATTATAGATCCAACCTCAAAGAAAGAAGGAGGTTTTAACTTTGTCACATGGACATTGTTGATGCCGCTGAGGATAATCAAGTATGGCTGGCATTACCTGCTTTCATTAATAGAATGTATCATTTGGACGGTTATCGATACGATCATACCGGCTCTCACTCTCTATCACGGAACCAGCCATGAAGCCAGTGAGAGTATTTGTCAAAGCCCGGGACGCATAGGAGCCAAAGACTGGTATAGTGGCGTCTGGAATGTAGGTGGAGGTAATTTTGCTGGCAACGGCATCTATTTTGCTCCTGTACGAAGGACATCAGAGCATTATGCCAGATTTAATACTAATAAATCCTTGATAATCTGTCGCGTTTCATTGGGAAAAGTTATAGACCTTGGTATGGCACCGAAGTATGTATATAACCAATGTGGGTCTTCAAATGCTTTAGAGGCTACAAATTGGGGATTAAAGAATGGATACACAACTGGTGAATGGTGGCGAAGTGACGAAGGGTGGTGGGAATATTGTATGTACGACTGGCAAAATCGCTATAATTCCAGTTGGAGGATAAGACCGTTATATGTAGAGGATCTCAACAACAATCTTATTCTTCGTATTCCTGGAGGAATGGCACATTGGCTTTTCAGGAAAATGGTTATCAAGGATCTCAAAGAATCTATTTTTGGAAAATAAAGCTATTATGGATGAATTAAAAACAAAATACGACGTATTTATAAGTTATTCGAGAAAAGACACGGAGATTGCTGACAAGATTTGTCAGGTTTTTGACAAAGTGGGAATTACCTATTTCATTGACCGACAAGGAATTGGTGGCGGTATGGAGTTCCCAGCAGTGCTAGCAAAAGCAATCAAAGAAGCAACGGTGTTCCTTTTCTTGGCTAGCAAGAATTCCTATGCATCCAAATTTACGCAAAGTGAGATCGTTTATGCATTTAATAAGAAGCAAAAGCAAAATATCATTCCGTATATCATTGATGGTAGCACTATGCCCGATGAATTAGAGTTCACTTTTTCTGCTATTAATTGGAGACGGATGGATAGTCACCCAATAGATACTGTTTTGGTAAACGATATTCTTTTCAAAGTTGGGAAGCAAAGAAAAATAGGTGATGAGAACGGACTGCCGAAAGATTCCGGGAGTAACGATGACAAGCATCAAAAAGCAAATTCTTATGCCAGACTTATAGAAAAGTATTTTACCAATAGTAACTTCTCCGGAAAACATTTGGCCTGGATTGTATTGGCTTATTCTATATTGTTGTTCATAGTGATGGCAATCCTCAGCAAGAACTATATCCAGACTCATTACTCTACTGTTGAGAATGTTGTAATGATTTCTATTGTTACTTTTCTCCTATTCACAGTAGTAGGCATTGTTCGTCCGGCAAGTATAGCACTTCATAATAGAAAAGAAGTTCTTAAATTCTATTTATCATCTGCCATTATTTCATTTGCGTCTTTGTTATTTCTTACAGGTAATAAGAATGTCATGAAGTCACCCGACAATGAAATCCAACAACTTGATTCGATCCGAAACGCGAATGAACAAGGATTGCCAAACCTCCATTTTGAGAATGGAGCATATTTTTACAAAGGCACTTTTGTTGACGAGGACCAAATACCATATCCAGTAGAAATCCAATTCACGTATTCAAACGGACAATTATCTAATTGTATCTACCACAATGTAACAATCAAAGGTAAATTGAAGATGGAAGGAGCAATTATCAATGATTCTCTTCGATTAAAGGGCAAAGCCGGAAGTCATGACTTTTCAATTGTGTTAGGCTGCAAGGATACTTCCCAGTATCTTGAAGGTTACGCACTAGATGAAGAAAAGAGACTTGAGGTTTCATTAAAGAGTACACTGCCATCGAACAAGGACAAGTAACAATATTTTTAGTTCTGTTTCCTTGAACTGCCATAGCCCAGTTTCTTCACCAACTTGATGGTATTATATGCCATCAGGCGGTCATATTCTTTCTCATCATCGGGTAAGGCTGTATATGGCAGTATGCAGGGGTCTTGCTTCTTTTGCTCGTCTCTGTCCTTGCCATACGTCCAGCCGTCCTTCATCATTTTCTCTGCCCAGATGTCATGGGCATTCTCTGCGATGGCTTCAATCAGTTCTTCCAGGTCTTCATCAAGCGGTATGGAATCCACGTTGATAGGATGTGGCTCATACTCATCTGCCGACTGGAAAACCTGAATCATATAGTTATGCGATTCTTTCCATGCATTCAGGAAATCTAAAACAGGCACCTTTTTAACGTATGGGTCTTCATAAGGGTCAAAGATGGTAATGGCATCGTTATCAATCCTTGTCACTACAACCGCATGATTCGTCAAATCTTCTAAATCCACTTCCTCTGCATACAGTTTCTCCCTATCAACGCCAATAACGACATCATTGTTTTCCTCAAGTGCTTTTCGAATGTCTTCTAGTGTGGAATCATATCTTCTGCTAACAAACATACCTGAATATGCCAACAAGTTTCCCAAACAATAAAGCGGTGTACCTTCTGGCTTAAGCCAATCTTTCTTTCTTGCAGTATTAATCAAGTTTTCTTTATCGTAAATGATATGATGACGTTGAAGAATAAAGATTTCACAAAGTACGGCACAGACATTCTCTCCACTTAATGCAGCCAACTGAAGCATGGGTAAAACTTCACTTTGTAGTGGAATGATCGATACTTCTTCGTTTGGCGAAGCGGCAAAGCCGATTACATCTTCTGCCTGAAGAGCGACGTTAAGAACCTCTTGCAACTGCTTGTCTTTCTTTAAAGCCCGAAGCACCTGCTTAGTTTCCTCTTCACTGGTGTTGCCATCGAGATAGGCGGCCAGCAACTCGTCGGATATCAAGTCTTTATTTGCCATATTCTTTGATGTCGTTAAGGGCGATACGGGTCAGTTGTGCCATAGCGCGCCGTTTTATATTGTAGAGGTTCGCGGTTGTGATTTTCATCTCCCGCGCCAGTTCCTCTGGTTCACAGTCTTCAAGTATCAACCGACGGATAACTTTGACATATCGTTTTGTCGGCATGGCCTCGAATAGCCGTTCCAAATCATATCCTACTGCTGCGTCTGATGCCGAAGCAGCGATTTGTTCTTGTTTATCATAAGGAGGCTCATTACTTTCATTATCTATCATTCTGGCCCGTTTCTTAATAAAGTAGCGGATAGCGAGAATCTTCAGCCATTGGTAAACAGAACTGCGATATTCGAAGTTTCGCAATTTAATGGCATCATCCTCCATAAGATATAGGTAGAGTTCATTGACCATCTCATCGTATTCCACTTTGTAGTCGAACACGATATCCATGATACTGCAGAACAGCGGACGGCACTTGACGAAGAAGAAATCCTTTGTCACATGCTCATCATGTTCTATCAGTGCTTTTATAATCTCTTGGTCAGTCATAAACCTCAATTTGGCTACAAAAATACTCAAAAACATTCAGAACACCAAATAAATCGCGTTATTTTTATGTTTCATGACATCATCGAGGCATGAAAGAATTTGTATTTAGTATTTTCGCAAACTTACTGCCACACTGCCACAATCCCTTGGTATATCCTTTAAATCCATATATTCTGAAGTTGTGGCAGATATGTGGCAGGTGGCAGCAAATAGGCAAATTAGATCTTTTTGCGCTTTACAAGGTACACAGTTCCGTATCTTTTCTCATCTTTTTGGAGGTCTGGCATGTTTGAAAGCTTGCGCCCAAAGCGCGTTCTTTTTATCTCATGGTACAAATGTCAGTTTCATGTCTTTTGTTTGTAGTTGATAATTAGAATGGTACTTTTGTGCGTTTTCTACGTCAGAAAACACCATTTTCTCTCACAGAAAATATGCTTTTCCGTTTAAAATATCAGTATATTCTCACACAGAAACTTCTATTTTCTACTTTGGAAAACGGCATTTCTAGCGTAATTTACTGACGGCTTAAAGCCAGGTGATGGTAGACGTAAGCCTCAAAGTAGCCATCAAATTCCACTTCCCATTCGTAGCCCAGGCTCTTTACATAGTCCTTTATCCATTGCTGTTGCTCTGGAGATAGTGGTCGTTCGCCTCGCATATACTCATAGTACATTTTGGCACCATGCAGGTAACGGGTAATGGTCTTACGCATCGTGGTGTAATCCTTCGTCATCACGCAATCGTAAAGATGACTGAATCCGGTGGCATAAAAAGCTACCGTTTTCTTTTCAAACCATCGGCAATTATCGCCCTTTAGCGTTTTGGGCATCACGCAAGTGGCAATCTCCAGATTGTCTGGTGCATGAGAGCCGGCAAGAAAGCGCAGGCAGTCCTCGTGCAGAGGGCAATGGTTGTTGTTACAGAGCACGTACCAGTTGGGCACGTCTGCAAAGTTAAACTCATGACTGAGTTTCTTGATTTCTTTATTCATTTCCATATTAAATGCTTTTTGAGTAATCCATAATACTCGATTCCGGCTTGCAAAGATACAACATTTTAAGGCGTTTTCCAAATTTTAAGCTCATAAAATGATAACAAAAGACACATTTCCTCATATTACTGCCACCTACCATACTTCTGCCACAACAGCAGAATTCCTGTATTTAAAGGCAAATTCAAAAGTTTGTGGCAGCATGGCAGTAAGTTATCTAATATTTATTTATATAGTGTTTGTATTTATCCGATCTGTAAATTACACATTTTGTGTTACACATTTTGTGTAATCAAAAAGTTTTTGTAAATTTGCAGCAGAATTTAGAACTATATATATATTAAGAAGGTATGGAGAATCCGTTTATAATTAAGTCGTATGAGTCAAAAGATCTGTTCTGCGATCGTGAAGAAGAACTGCAATTGATGCTGCGCAATTGCATCAACAGCACAGATATGACGCTGATTTCAAAGCGTCGTATGGGAAAGACTGGATTGATACTACGTCTGTTTGACGAGTTGAAAGATGTAAGATCTGATATCCATACGATCTATTTCGACATCTTTGCTTCTCGCAATATCGATGATTTTATCAAGCTGATGGCAGAAGCTACCATGAAATCTTTCCCAGAAAAGACATCGATGGGAGGAAAGGTGCTGAAGTTCATCAAATCACTCCGTCCACAACTCTCGTTTGATAATATCACGGGCGATCCCCAACTGCAAATAGCCTATCAGACTGCTCATGAAAAAGAATATACGCTGAAAGGACTTTTCGATTTTCTTGATAGCCAAAACGAACATATCGTCATAGCCATTGATGAGTTCCAGCAGATACGGGATTATCCCGAACAGAATTTGGAGGCCCTGTTGCGTACTTATATTCAGCAGACACACAATCTGACTTTCATCTTCTGCGGCAGTAAGAAGCACATGATGGCAGATATTTTTGCCAATGAAAAGAAGCCGTTTTATAACAGTACTACCTTCGTCTCACTCGATAAGATATCCGAAGAGTCCTACTCGGCTTTCATTCGTCGGCTGTTTAATGAGCGACAACGCAACATTACTGATGAAGCATTGCAATTCATCCTAGAATGGACCCGTCGCCATACCTATTACACCCAGCAACTCTGTCATACAGTTTATGCTAATGGAAGCGAGGCCATCACCATCGATGACGTCAAGAAAGCCTGCGAGCAACTGATGAAACAAGGCGAGGCTGTTTACCTCCAATACCGCCAGATGTTGACAGACAAGCAATGGGGCTATCTTATCGCTATCGCTAAAGAAGGAAGCGTTCAGCAGATTACAGCCAATGACTTCTTGAAGAACCACAAAATCGGCACACCTTCTGTTTCCCGTCGCCTTGCCGAAGCCCTCTGCGAAAAAGGACTTCTCAATGACGATCCTACTCTCGAAGGAACAATCTACTCTCTCAGCGATGTCTTCCTTTCTCACTGGATGGAACGATTATAATAGTCAGAATATGGAACAGAATAAAGAATATTTCGTTTTTATAAGTTATTCCAGCTTGGATAATGAATGGGCGATATGGCTCAGGCATGAACTGGAGCATTACCATTTGCCTGCTTCGTTCAACGGACGGACTGATGTGAGGGACAATCTGCGAAAAGTATTCCGTGATAGGGATGAATTGAGTGCAGGCCCAGAATGGGACGAACAGGTACAAAAGGCTTAGTCCGTTGACTCGAAAAATCACTATTTATTGATTTTTCAAAGGTATATAAGGATATTATCATCAATTTGAGTAGACATTAGTGATATGAACAGTAAAAGCAAAATAAGTACGATGAAGCAAAAGATTTTTATCAGTCACACGAAAACTGATTATGAACTAACCCAAATGGAGTCACTACTTTGTGGCATGCTAGATAAGGACTACACCATGTTCTGTTCTTCCAATCCTCAAAAAGGAATAAAATCTGGCAAGAAACTCCATGAGGAAATGAACCGTCAATTGAGCGAATGCGACGTATTTATGGCAGTCGTAACAGAGAACTATCTACGCAGTCCTCATTGTCTCTATGAGATGTCTGTCGCCCGATTTCTCAAGAAGCAGAACCTTGTTATCATCTATGCTAACGACAACATCATGAAAAGGATTAACAATATTGCCGACCCGGAATGGATCAGCATTAATCTGAATAATGAAGAGGCAATAAGAGAGGGGGGACAAAGGATGATGGATTCGTTAGGATTGGCAGGTGAGTTGCAACAAAATAATATTATCAACTTTCTGGGACTTGTTGCCAAAATCACTTCTTCGTCACGGACATTTGTGGGAATGTCGGACGACATGTATAATAACATTCTCGACTATTGTCAAAAAGAGGGTATTACCAAGTTTAGGAACGGTCAGACTTATACGAAAGACGAAATGATTTCAAAATTCGCCCTGGCCAAGAAGGTGTATATTGTTTCCACAACTGGAGCAGGTCTACTAAAGACGCTCAAAGAGGAAGCGCTCATCAAGGCTTTGGGCAATAAAGCCGAGATAAACGTTATACTTCCGGACAGGGATTCACAGTTCTGTCAGGATGTGGCTGAAGCCGAATGCAGCCGAGAGTGGTTCAACCCTATCATTGCTAAACAGAACAGATACAGGATTGAATCCGAGTTTGTAGCTACTATTCAATATCTAAACGAGGCATATTGTCAAGCAAGTATGAAATACCCCGATGGCATTGGGACGATAACCTGTTACAATAGCAGAACACTATTGCGGCAGACCATTGTCCTACTAATTTTGGACAATAATCGCTCTTGGGGATGGATTAATATGACAATGGTTCCTCTTCGTACGACAGACACTCCGAGTGTAGCCATTTCAGATACCAATATCCAGAAAGGGTTAGACAAGATGGTTGTCAATCACTGCGAGTGTCTGATGAAAATTGCTACGGACAGGAATGCCAAACGAAGTATTGACGGTATGACCATGGCTGAAAAACTGGAAAAAAGCTGTCATGAGGAATATTGGACAAACAAAAGACTCCAAGCACAAGAATTCATGAAACAAAGGCAGGATTACTCGAAGATACTAATTGAGGTTGCAGCCCAACATCCCTTGGTTCAAGGACGTTATCCCAATGAAGAATTTCAAAAACGTCTGGACATGGCTATCCATCTAAGTCAAGAAATCGGTTCTCAGGAAGTCTGGTTTTATGTTCCGGGCAGCAGACATAAATACAATGATGTCACTGACGAAATCAGTTTAAGCGAAGCAGGGAAAAGCTACCTACTAGAACACGAAATAGACGAAAACCACATTTATGCAGACGAGGCTAACATCAAATACAAAGGTGAACAGGGGGTTTATAATTCCGCAGACGAATGCTACGTGGCTAGTTGTATTATGAAAGATGATAGTTTTGGTCGTCTGATTTGCGTCTGCTCTCCTTATCAAGCCATGCGCAAATCATTTTACTATATGGAGTTCGGAATTATCCCTGAATGTTACGGAGTGCCCGCCAAGGCCATGTTCCATGATCCCGTTTCAGAATATTTCGGTTCATTACACCATACCGTCATAGAAGACCATAGTTGGCAGGACGAGAAATCAGAGGCAGCAATCAATAGCAGAAAAGACAGAATGACTAAGTTATGATAAGGGAAAAAGAATATTTCGTTTTTATAAGTTATTCCAGCTTAGATAATGAATGGGCGATATGGCTCAGGCATGAACTGGAGCATTACCATTTGCCTGCATCGTTCAACGGACGGACTGATGTGAGAGACAATCTGCGAAAGGTGTTCCGTGACAGAGATGAGCTTAGCGCTGGGCCAGAATGGGACGAACAGGTGCAGAAGGCTTTGGAAGAAACGAATAATCTTATTGTTATTTGTTCTCCTCATTCTGCAAAATCAGATGCAGTGAATAAAGAAATCGAGACATTTATAGCCTTAGGAAGAGAAGACCATATATTCCCATTCATTGTTGAGGGTGACAAACTGGAGGATTGTTTCCCTCCTGCTCTTAGACATTCCAAACTTGGTGGAGATGTCAATAAAGACGGTGGTCGCGACTCTGCTTTTATTAAAATAGTAGCTGGTATGCTAAAAGTCAGTTTCCCTAGCCTTTGGAATCGCTATGAGATAGAAAAAGCTGAAGAGGAAAGAAAGATTCGAGAGCAGCGTGATAAGCTTCTAATCATGCAAAGCCGTTTCTTGGCGGAGAAAGCCAATGCACTTGTTGATGAAGGGGATTCATACCTTGCAAGAAAAATATTATTAGAGGCTCTTCCAGAAAAAATAAACCAACCCAATCGTCCATTGGTAGTAGAAGCTGAGGCTTCGCTACGAAATGCAAGTTGTTCCAATTGCGCAATACTAAAGGGCCACACACATATAGTCTCATTTGCAAGATTCAGCCCTGATGGGAAGCGTATAGTTTCAGCATCATGGGATGACAGCATTAGACTATGGGATGTGAAATCTGGAGTTGAACTGATAAAAATGGAGGGACACCATGGTTTTGTCTTTTCTGTCAATTTTAGTCCTGATGGTAGTCGAATTGTTTCAGCATCAGATGATGGAACTATCAGAATTTGGGATGCAAATATCGGTTTGGAATTGAGACAGCTAAAATGGAAAAGAAGTTTTCCATCTGAAGAATATCAAAAGCACAACGGTCATGATGATATTTGGTTAAGCTTGAGAATGATGGAAGAGAACGAAAGCCATGCTCAATTTGCCACTTTCAGCCCTGACGGGAAATACATTGTTTCGGCTATGGGTGACAAAACCATACGAATATGGGATGCCGACAATGGGCAAGAAATTAAGGTATTGGAAGGACATAAGTCAGAAATCAATTCTGTTGACTTCAGCCCCGATGGGAAACATATTATCTCAGCATCATATGATGGAACAGTCAGAATATGGGATGCTTCTACAGGTCAGGTAATAAGAAAAATTGAGGGTGAAAGAAGATTCAATTATGCAAATTACAGTCCAGACGGGAAGTACATTGTTACGGCTTCGGGGGATAATACAATAAGAATATGGAACGTAACAAATGGAGAGGAGGAATATAAACAGGAAGAGCATACAGATAACATCAATTCCGTCGCTTTTAGTCCTGACGGGGAGTACATTATTTCGGCATCAGATGATGGGACGATAAAAATTTGTCATTGGAGACACTACAAAGTTATTAGGGTTTTGCGGGGACACACAAAGAAAATTAAATCTGCTTTTTTTAGTCCTGATGGGAAATACATTGTTTCAGCTTCTGAAGATAAAACAATCAGATTATGGCCATTCAGTCAAGAATCAAAGATATTGCGAGGGCATACCCAATATGTGAATTACGCTACTTTTAGTTCGGATGGAAAAATAGTTGTTTCAGCTTCCAATGACAAAACTATCAGAATCTGGGATACCGCTACAGGACGGGAATTAAAAGAACTTAAAGGTCACACTTCTGATGTTTGTTCCGCCATCTTTAACCCAGATGGGAAGAGGATTGTTTCTGCATCCCTCGATAACACCATCAGAATTTGGGATGCAGAAACAGGAAAAGAAATATGGAAACAATTTGGACGCGATATCAATAGGAGGGGTATTCTTTTCGCCACTTACAGTTCTGATGGGAAATATATCGTTTCGTCTGAGTACTTCGACATAACAATATGGGATAGTAAAACGGGAGAGGAATTTAAGAAAATGATTGGAAATGCTGGATTTATCAATTATGTGGAATTTAGCCCCAATGGAAAATATTTAGTTTCTGCACACGACAATCATACTATTAGTATTTGGGATATCGAAACTGGTTTCGAACTCAAAAGACTACTAGGTCATAATTCCGATGTTTGCACTGCCGCATTTACTCCTTGTGGGAAATACATCATTTCGGCATCACGGGACGGAACTATTAGGAAATGGGATGCAATTACAGGCCAGGAAATATGGAAAAAAGAAATCGATACTGAATTTCGATATGCCAAATACACACTTGACGGAAGGCACATCATTACGGTATCACACGATAATACTGTCAGATTTTTAGATGCAGACAATGGGATGGAACTAATGAGCTATAATAGTCATATAGGTACTGTTAGATCTGCACTTTTCAGCCCTAATGGGAGGTGTATTGTTTCTGAATCTGACGATAATACGATTAGAATCTGGAATTTCCCATCTCTACAAGAACTTATTGACGAAACTCACGAACGATTCAAAGATAATCCTTTGACTTCCGAAGAACGAAAGATATATTATTTGGACTAAAAGCCAATGAAAGAAGACAATATTGAAGAAGGATTCTGGGTGTTTGTCGCTCTGGCAGTTGACTTGAGAAATCAAAACGAAACATTATGAAGACTATTAAGATAATGATTGCAGCATCGGAAGAGATGCACGAGGAAAAGTTAGAATTTTCAAATCTTATTGAGCATCTTAATGAGGTGCTTGAACCAAGAGGTATTGAATTGAAGCGCATTAAATGGAATCCGGAAACAGATGGCTCTATTGAGGAGTATAAGGCAAAACTCAAAGAGTGTGAGATGTGCCTTACTCTCTATTGGCGTGACCTGGTTGGAAACTCAAAAGAAGGACTGGATACGGCCTATCAAGAGCTAAAAGCTGGCAATAATCCTCGTAACCTATATGTATTCTTTAAAGAGCCAACAGAAGATTTGACAGAGACACTTAAAGACTTCAAGGCAAATTTCGTCACCAAATATGGACACTTTTTCTGTAAGTTCGAGAATGTGGATACCATGAATCTGCATTTCATTCTTCAGTTTGAAGCTTATCAGAACCATTTGCGTATTAAAGACGATCCACTTGTTAAAGTCGCAGGTGGCAAGGTTACGGTAGCTGACAAGGAATTTGTCAACCTTGACAACGTTCCCTTTGCTGCTCTTAACAAAGAATACCAACGGTTGCAGAAAGAATTATTAGAACTTGACATTCGAATAACAGAGGTAAGAAAGCGTCACAAAGCAAATCCTGATAATGAAGACATAGAGGATGAACTGATGGCGATAAAGTCGAAACGCAAGAAACAGGCAGACGAATTTGAGAAATACCAGATTCACTTATACGACATAGCACTCAACTTTGCCAAGACTGCAGGCGAGAAATACTCAGAGCGAATGCGTAAGGCTCGTGAACTCTTTGAGTTGGGTGATGTCATCGGAGCAGACCAGATTCTGAACATGGAAGAGATGAAACGTGACAGACTGCATGAATCTGAACATAAGAAGGTACATGAAGAAAATCTTGAAATACTGATGAATGAATTTCTCGACAAGACAAAAACCGTCATGACCAATACGCTTTTTTCTATTCCT
The DNA here is from genome assembly GCA_905234145.1 of uncultured Prevotella sp. Lineage (GTDB taxonomy): Bacteria > Bacteroidota > Bacteroidia > Bacteroidales > Bacteroidaceae > Prevotella. Next base: position 80,077 of record CAJOGK010000001.1, read on the forward strand.
GAAAGATTTGGCATAGCATGTGAGGCGTATGAAGAAGCAAAATCCATAGCAGAGGAAATTCATCTTGATGAAGAGAAATTTGCCAACATTCTCTTTGATTATGCACATTTATTGGATGAATATCATCGAATAGACAAGGCCCTGTCATATTATTCTTATGCTTTAGATTTGCTTAGAAAACTTGCTTTAACAGATGATACATCTTTGTATAATATAGCTTGTGTTCAAAATAGTATGGCTAATCTATCTGCTAAAAATGGAAATCCCCAAAATGCAGAAGACGACTATAGCCAAGCGATAGAAACATTGAATAAAACAAAAGATGATAACGCTGTAATGTATCTGAGATTTACAGCAACAATATATCACAATCGCTCAATACTACAGTGTAATCTCGGAAATTATAAAGAAGCTGAGATGGGATTTGAAATAGCTTTGAGGATATATGATACACTTATAGAATCTTCAACCGAAATCTATCTAGATGAGAAAGCAGCAACTTTAGGTGAAATGGCCGTATTGCATAGAAAAATGGGAACTCTTGAAAGTTACCAAAAAGCTGAAAATGAATATCTCACTGTCATAGAGATATTCAATCAGTTGGGGAAAAACGACTCTGACGAATATATGCATAGAAAAGCTGGCGTTATCAATAATCTAGGAGTCCTACTATTTGCTCAGGAACGATATGAAGAAGCCGAATGCAAATATAGAGAAGCATTGGAAATAAGAGAGAAATTAGCAGGAAAGAATCCAGAAGTTTATTATCCTGAGTATGCAGAGACCTTAAATAACATTGGAGGCCTATGCTGTATAACTGGTCGGGACAACGAAGCGGAGAAATTGTTCACCGAGTCATTGGGCATCTGGGAACATGTGGCGAAGGCAGAACCTAAAGCGTTTCAATGTAAAATAGCAAGACTAAAATATAATCTTGGTCAGTTGTTCCGTAAAAGACATTCACTTTATGAAGCAGAACAAATGCTATGCGAATCCGTTGATTTATTTAGAAACATAGGTGAAGATGCGAAGTTATACAAACCAGATATGGTGAATGCACTTTTTATGTTAGCCCTTACAAAAGCTTCGTTAAAGCAATTTAAGGAAGCAAGAGACTTGTCATCGGAGGCATTATCTCTATTTGAGGATATGGAAAAGACAAATTCGGGGACTTATTCTGATATGATTGCCAATATTCAAAGTGTACTAGTCAAGTTAAACTCTTTAATATAGGAGATATGAAGATTATTAAAATAATGATTGCGGCATCGGAAGAGATGCACGAAGAGAAGTTAGAGTTCACGAACCTTATTGAGCATCTTAATGAGGTGCTTGAGCCAAGAGGTATTGAATTAAAACGCATCAAATGGAATCCGGAAACAGATGGCTCTATTGAGGATTATAAGGCAAAACTCAAAGAGTGCGAGATGTGTCTTACTCTCTATTGGCATGACTTGGCTGGCAACTCAGAAGAAGAACTGGACACTGCCTATCAGGAACTAAAAGACGGCAATAACCCTCGTAACCTTTACGTGTTTTTCAAAGAACCAACGAAGGATTTGACTGTGGCACTTAAAGATTTCAAGGCAAATTTCGTCACCAAATATGGTCACTTCTTCTGCAAGTTCGAGAACGTGGATACAATGAATCTACACTTTATACTTCAGTTCGAAGTATACCAGAATAACTTACAAAGCGGATTAATAGATGTTTCGGATGGCAAAGTGTCTGTTGGTGGAAGGGCAATAGTAAATCTTTCAAATATAGGATTTGCCGCTTTTAACAAGGATTATAAACGATTACAGTACGAACTGACGAAACTTGACAGAGAGATTTCTTCCCTAAGTAAAAAACAAAAAAAGAATAACGGTGGCAAAGCCCTTGCAAAGCAGCTAAGGGTCGTAAAAGCTGAACGGAAAAAAATTAAAGAGGAATTTGATGCATATCAGCTACATTTGTATTCAATAGCTCTTAATTTCGCCAAGAAGTCCGCAGAACAATATACAGAACGCATGGTTCGTGCTCGAGAGTTGTTTGAACAAGGTAATGTCATTGAGGCTGACCGCATCCTAGACATTGGAGAGTTAAAAAGAGAGGCTAATGCAGAACTTGCTCGTTTTGAACAGCAGCAACATAATTTGGAATTGAAAATAGAGGAGTTCGTGCTAAAAGCCGATACCGTGATGGCGAATACATCATTGAGTGTTCCTGTGAGATTTAGACAAGCATGTGAAGCCGTAGAGGAAGCTATCAACATCGCGCGAAAAATCAATTACGACGAAGATAAGTATGCCAAATTATTGTATAGCTATGCAGTATTGCTTCAGCAATTCAATTACATGAAAGAGGCTGTAGATTATTATCAGAAAGCACTGAATATCCGTCGTCGGTTAGCGGCATTCACCCCAGATGTCCATCAGCCTATTTTGGCAGAAATGCTCAATAATCTTGGAGCTCTTTTTTCAGAACTCCATCATTATAATGATGCAGAGAAGACTTTCCAAGAAGCCCTAAAGATTTATCGTCAGTTGACCTCTGTAAATTCAGATGCTTACCTGCAACATGTAGCGCTTTCACTCTGTAATCTTGGTGCCCTACTGATTAACGAGAGACGTCTTGCTGATGCCGAAAAATACTTTCAGGAAGGACTGGAAATTCGCCGTAAGCTTACAGCTTCCAACCCAGGAAAGTATCAACTTGATTTGGCCGATACGCTATGTAACTTTGGCGCCTTGCAAGCAAAACTTAAGCACATTGACGATGCGGAGCGAAGTTTTCAAGAGGCATTATTGATTTACAACAAACAAGTTCCTTCCAAATCTATAGAAATTATACCAAGTGTGTCAAATGTCCTTACTAATCTTGGCAATCTGAAATATGAACGTGGCTGCTATTCCGAGGCAGAAAAAGCATTGCAGGATGCGCTGAAGTTACGTCGAATGCTAGCAGATAGCAATCCAGATGCATTCCTGCCATATTTAGCGCAAACTCTTTATAACCTTGGAGCAGTACAATATCATCTTGATAAATATGATGAGGCAAAGAAGGAGTGTGTGGAGGCTTTGAGAATTCTACGTCCTTTGGCTTCGTCCAATCCTGATGCCTATCTTCCAAATTTGGTAATTGCACTAACCAATTATGGGTCTTTATTAGATCATCTTGGAAACCATGCAGACGCAGAGGAGAACATAATGGAGGCATTGGAGATTAATCGCCGACTTGCTGTGGAAAAACCTGACATATATATTAGTAATGTGGCAGATTCGCTTAATAATATTGCTATTGTACAAAAGAACCTAGAGCATTATGCTGAGGCAGAAAATAGTTATCAAGAGGCTTTGAGCATATATAGAAAATTGGTTAAGGTTTCATCGGACACCTATGAGCCAGATTTGGCCCAAACGCTCGGTAACTATGGTAACCTACTAATAGTGCTTGACCGATATAAAGAGGCAGAGAAATATTACTCAGAAGCGCTGACGTTATACCTCCAATTGACTAATAAGTATCCCGGAACTTATCAGACAGAAATAGCAAAAATGATTAAGAATATGAGTGATGCACAAGAAAATATAGGTCCAGGATTGATAACTAGGCAACTTTTTACTCTTAGGGAATGGTGCAAGAACGTCTATAACTCTATAATCAGGCTTTCTTCTAATTAATAAACATGTTTCTTATGTCAACAAAGCAAATCTTTATTGCCTCATCTGCCGAACTAAAACGTGAGCGGATGGAATTAGTAGACTTGATGCAAGATATGAATGATAATCTTGTAGAACAAAGCATCAAGTATAAACCTGTACCTTGGGAGTATATGGACTCGTCGATGAGGGCAGGACGGAAAGAAGATGAATATCTCGCAAAGTTACGAGAATGCGATATATGCATCGTGCTGTTTTGGCAAATCCTGGGGGAATATACAGTAGAAGAACTGGATGTTGCCGTGGAAGAAATGCGATCAGGAAGATGTCCAAAGGAAGTGTACGTGTTCTTCAAAGAGCCTGCCGAAAACGCTTCAGGAGAACTCATTTCATTCAAAGAAAACTTCTGTAACAAGTATCAACTCAATCCTGAAACGTTCAACGATATTAGGTCATTACGTAAATTGGTAGAAGGTATTCTGCAATCATTCATTACAAACATTAAGGGTATATGAAACAATCAACAAGACTACACAATTGGTTCCTGAAATTTGACAGGACATTCTCGGACAAAATATGGTGGCAGATCTTTATTCTGCTGGGATTTGTAATAGGATTAGTTATCTGCTATTTCCTAACTTTCGGAGAGAACTGCAAGAATGTGAATTTCTTCGAGTGGGCTTTGTATCTGCTCATAGATGGCAACGCGCTCAGTAACATCTATACGGATACTTATCCAGAGGGAGGTCGCCCATGGTTAACTCTTCTATTTTCAATTCTCGGTTCTCTTCTTGGAGTAATTGTTTTTGGCGGCATGCTCATATCCGTGCTGTCAAACATGTTGGAGCGTCGCATTGAGAACTACCGGAAGGGTAAGAATACGTATGTTATAGATAATCATTACGTCATTCTTGGCTATGATGAGATTGTTCCGTCTATCATCAAGCAGATATGTACCAATAAAGATGCTTACGTGCTACTTCAGAGTTCTTTTCCCAGCGAGGAAATTGCGGAAAAGATACATTCGTCTATCGCACAGGACTGCGAGAAACGTGTGATTATCAAAAATGGACATCGCACATCAGTTAATGATTTGGAAGAGCTGAAACTGAACCAGGCATGTAGCATCTATATTGTCGGCGACAGGACAATGCCCTCGCACGATGCCATGAACATCGATTGCATGGAAAAGGTTTACGCGATTCTTGATAAAAATAAGGATAAAGGACTGCCGGAAAGTATCACGACTGTATTTGAAGACCAGGATACCTATGCTGCTATGCAGGTAGCTGACTTGTTTGACAACATCCGTCAATTAGGTATAGAGTTCATTCCTTATAATTTCTATGCTGATTGGGCCAAACAGATGTTTGTGGATTGCCATTATACCGACAATGAAGAAGAACAACAATATCCATCCATTGACGGGAATGGCATCACTGAAGATGACCACCACCATGTGCATTTGGTAATTGTCGGTACATCAAACTTCGGTGTGACTTTGGGCGTTGAGGCCGCTAAGATGCTTCATTTCCCCAACTTTAAGAAAGGACAGAATCTGACTCGTATCACCTTCATTGATTTAAATGCCGACAAGGAAAAAGACCTGTTCATGACACGTTACCGTCATTTCTTCGAAATACAATCGCATTGGTATGATGGGAAGAAATATCCTGCAACGAAATTCGAGGGCGAAAAAGCCGACTTTTTGGATGTGGAATTCGAGTTTATCAAAGGCGATGTCTATTCAGCGCAGATACAGAAACTGATTGCTGATTGGGCTTCCGACGAAACACAGCTGTTGTCTCTCATATTTGCTATGAGAGATTCGCGTCACAACATGGCCATTGCAATGAACTTGCCAGACGAGGTGTATGAGAAAAATGTATCTGTCTTTGTCAGGCAAAACACTTCAAGTAAATTTCTGGCGAAATTGCACGAGAAGTCAGAAATGTTTACAAAGAAAATCCTCGTAGAGAATAATGAAGCTAAAGAAATACCATTGAAGGGGCGATATGCCAATCTCTATCCTTTTGGTATGACAGATATTATCTTCGATGTTGATAAACGAGCCCAAAGAATGGCAGAGTGCATCAATCATCTTTATTGTAAGTGTGACGAACTGCAATGGGCAAGAATACCGACCTGTGAAGAAGTCAAAAACTGTACGTGGGATGAAATCCACAAGAAGTGGATTAGTCTGCCTGTTGCCCTCCAGTGGTCAAACCTTTATAGTGCATATAACATAGCCTATCGTATCCATACCATTAAGGCCATGCGCAATAGCGATGCTGATATTACTGAGATAACGGATAAAGAGGCTGAGACACTTGGGCGTGTAGAACATGATCGCTGGAATGTGGAAAAACTATTGTTAGGCTATCGCAAACCCTCAGAAGCAGAAGACTATTACTCAAAGAGAAATTTCGTTAACGGCAAGAAAGTGAAGGCCATGAAGAATGCCCATAAGGAGTTATTTATCCATTGTGACATTAGGCCATACACCGAACTAGACGAGATACAGGAGATTGACAAGGAAATCATCCGTTACATCCCCTGGTTCATAGAAATGGCTAATAGAAACAAGTGAGTTATGAAAAAAATCAAATAACTACATCCCCCAACCCATTGACACCTCTGATTCTCAATTGCCAGATGGGTTGAACCCGTAGCACGAGACAATAGCCAAGAACGACCATGAAGTTTGGCACTTCATACAAACAAACGACATCATTTGATGCAGTTGGTTTAGTTCAAAAAGGGCTATACACTTTCGTTTAAAACAGTTAAAAAACTATTATTATCAGCGGAAACTAGAAGAAAAAATATATTTTCCGCTGGTTATATGCATATTTTTACTATATTTGCAGCGGATTTTGATTATAATATTATATTTATGATTATAGGACGTGAAAAAGAACAGCGTGAACTGCTGGATCTTCTTGAAAAAGATGAGTCACAGTTTTGTGCCGTCTATGGCAGAAGGCGTGTAGGCAAGACATATCTCATACGCGAGACATTCAACTATCAGTTCTGCTTTCAGCACACGGGAGTGGCGAAAGGAACGCTACGCCAGCAACTGACGGCATTCCGCAACTCTTTGGTGGCGGCAGGTTTAAAGTGCGCCATCCCAAAAACGTGGATGGAAGCCTTTGAACTGCTGAAACAGCTTATCAACGAAGCCCCTTCCGGTAAGAAGGTGATATTTGTCGACGAACTGCCCTGGATGGATACACCTAAGGGGAACCTTATCGGTGCGCTGGAAAACTTCTGGAACGGTTGGGCTACGGCACGCCGTGAAAAAGACATTGTACTCATCGTATGCGGCAGTGCCACTTCATGGATCAGCAAGAAACTGCTGAAGGACAAGGGTGGACTTCGCGGAAGACTAACCAACCGCATAAAACTGGTACCCTTCACACTCCGTGAATGTGAACTTTTTGCCAAAGGTGCTAACTTGGCATTAGGCAGGAAGGACGTGCTTGAACTCTACATGATCCTCGGTGGTATACCTTATTATTGGAGTTTCCTGAAAAAAGGATTAAGTGTGGCACAGAATGTCGATCAGTTATTCTTTACAGAGACGGCACAACTTCGTGACGAGTTCGAGGCTCTCTATGCCATTCTATTCAAGCGTCCGGAAAATTACCTCAAGGTCATAGCATGTCTGAGCAATGGCAGGAAATCAGGAATGACCAGGGAGTCCATCCTCGCAATGAGCAAGATTTCTGACGGAGGCACCTTCTCCACCGTACTGGAAGAGTTGGAGGAGTGTGGGTTCATACGACGCTTTGCTTCTGCCGATACCGCAGAGGCTAACGCTATGTATCAGTTGATAGACAACTACACCTTATTTTATTACCTCTGTATCAAGAAGAATGCTTTCAGCGATGAACGTTACTGGTCGAACACCTTCACGTCAACAGCCCATAATACCTGGAAGGGACATGCCTTTGAGCGGGTGTGTCTCCAGCATGTCCCGCAGATTAAAGCAGCCCTTGGCATCTCTGGCGTCCAGACTAATGTGTGCTCATGGTTTGCACGCGGAACAGACGAGCGGCGTGGAGCACAGATTGACCTCGTGATTCAACGCGCCGACGGATTTACCGACCTCTGTGAGATGAAACATTCTACAGGTATTTTTACGATTGACAAAGACTACGCCAGCGACTTACAAAACAAGCATGAAGCCTATCAGGAACTGTCAAAGGACAGACGTACACTACACCTTGTTATGGTAACAACGAATGGCGTCATGCACAACAACTACTACAATATGATACAGAATGAGATTGTCATGGATGACTTGTTTGCTGTTTAGATGATGAGCGCACTGATTCGGGTCTCTTCATAGAAGGCTGATATCTTTGCTAACGAGAAGAAGCCATTTTATTCTTCCTTTCTCACTAGATGGAACGATTGTAATAGTCAGAGAAGATTTCTGATCATCCTTGTGAACTTAATCTGTTGATTTCATCCTCTATGGCAGCCTTGACAGGATAAACAGATTTAAAATACATCTGTTGTAAAAAGTCCAAACCCTTACCTGTTGACATATTGATTGTACTCTCATAATGGATAGGCAGCATGTTGCCATTGTGATCCATATAGAAGCGATTCTCTCCTTTACGCACATAGGCAAACCCTCCTTCAAAAGAATCATCATAATCCCATTGTGGTGAAAAGACGAGATGCCCGTTCTCATCAGCAAATCCATAATGGTCGTTCTCGTCAATGATGGTTACAAGACCCTCGTGAAAGGTGAAAGCAGCCTTAAATTGTTCAATAGGAATAATTTCTCCTCGGCAATTTCTGAACACCTGCTAGCCTTTCTCATTAAACAGAAGTGCTATATTCGCAGAATGTCCTATAGAATTTCCATATAGAAAAGGAATAACGTTTTCACCATTACGGTTAACGACTCCCCATTTGCCATTGAAATCCATGACATCGGCTAGGCCATCTTTGAAATCTCCACCCTTTTGAAACATGAATGGTATAACGGTTTCTCCTTTCTTGTCGATATACCCCATCTTCATCGTTTCTGCATGCTGTACTTTTACCAGTCCTTCGCTGAATATGGAATGCCATACATATTGGCAAGGTATAACAACTTTCCCAGTTTCATCAACGAACCCTATTTTTTTATCATCATCAACAACAGCACACATTCCTTCATCGAATCGATGATAAATCAATCGCCATTGTGGGGAAACGACTATTTCACCAACACTATTCTTAAATCCCCATTTTCCACTCTGCCAGTCCTTAAAAGCATGAAGTGTCGCATTTGTTTTCTGTTCCATAATACATATATCTTGATCGTAAATAATTATTAGAGAGTCTTTGGACTGAGCTTTTCTATCATTATGTCGAAAATAAGTCTTTTCTTCCAAAATTTCTCCAAAGATATTTGTAGTTTTGCCTGAGATTTTTTACCTTTGCAGCAGATTTTTGCATCAAGAGTGCTTGTTACAAAAGACCATCGCCGAGTGCGATATCCCGAAACAAGCATTATTACGAAAAGTATTTGAATAATAAAAAACTTATATTGACATGCTAAACAATTTTATATCAGGACTTGTGGCTATTTTCTTTTGGGGAAAGACTAGTTCGAAAACGCTAGATAAAATTCTCAATGCCAGTTGGATAAGAACATTCATATATGGCTTCCTAACCATAGTCATTTCTGTGTTCTTCTATAAAACATATCAAGTTGCAACAATTTACAACATGGTGCAAGTTTCAGGTATTAGCCAAGCACGTGATTCGGCTGGGCATGTTGTAGACACAGTAAAAAATCTATGCATCGTACATAAACTAGCAGAAAACTCGATGATGCAGAACGACCTATATACAAAAGAAATAGGTGATTATAGCCCTTGGGGGGACGTCAATAAACTTTTAAGTCATGACGGTGGGGCCGTCTTGAAAATCCAAGGTGTTACACAGCCATATGCATTCCGTCGAAATAAGATTAAAGGTTGGGATGAAAACGTTGAGTCTGAATATAATCATGAATTAGCCAGCAAGAATATACCCCATGACAAGGTAGATCATCTGTATATGATTTCATATCTTGCTACCAGTATACCAAGTATTATTCCTTTTTATCCCAAATTTGAAGGCGGTGACGAACTTCAATTTGTTGACGAACACATATTCTATGAAACTGAAGCAAGTAATACGAGGAACAATCCTTTAATTTCTTTTTATTCTAGATATAAAGGTCTGGAAATAGGTGAGGACGAAGTTCCCCTTAATCATCCCGACATTTTAAACAATGGTTTTTATTTTAAACAGATTGTAGGCACTGTCAACGCTAAGGATATCAATTATGATTATGCAAATATGGGATTTTTTGCAGTGGCAAATGTCATAAATAAACTTAATTTTTTTACAGCAGCAGATATATCTCAATATAATTATTGGTTAACCATAAATTCAGATTGCCCTGTAAAGGATCTCTATATTGAATATGACATCCCCATTGAAACAAATCAACTTAATGAACATATGACAATAGGGACAAGAGGTATCAGTTTTGACAGTACATGCGTAAAGTGGATTCAAAATGGAGGAACAACGGCATTTCACATAAAGTTCCCCTCTTTAGCTAACTTACAGCTTATCCGTTCTCTGATTTTGACGACACTCCTTACTGCCCTGTTCTCACTATTCTGCAGAAATCTCTATTATGCAATTCGAAGGTGGGCATATAAAAAGAGGAAAAAGAATTGGATACCATATAGTGTTGCCAAGCAATTCAGTACAAGGAGCAAAGAAAAAATAAGGCATGGACGCTATGTCTTTAGGCTGATATTATTTTCGTTACTTCTTATGCTTGCTGTCATAGTCACAGCTGTAACAATAATTGTTAGCCAAAACACATCGATTCTCGTCAATTTTGATTGTTATGACTATATCTGTTTTATTCCACTTGTATTTCTTGTTTTCTCAATTATCATCATCTATTATGGCTATAAAAGAATACGAAAGCCATTGTTGTCAGCTCTCTCTGGTGTTGATGAGACTGAAGAACAAGAGACCAATAATGATTTCTCATCCATTTTTGTGCATGAAAGAGATGAAGAAGAAGAATATGACAGATTGGTGGAAGAACAACTAAGAGAAAATGCACTTACAGAAGAAGACTCCCAGGAAACAGGTAAATAAAAGAATATGGATAGAGACGAAATGAAAGAGTTGGTCAACTACTTGATACCACTGGCTGAGAATACCAATGCAGTAAAAGCAAAAATGACTGCTGACTACGATGAGAAATGGGAGTTTTTATGGGTGTTCCTCAAGATATACATCATTAGCAAGATGCCTGAAAGAATGGAGAATGCAAAATTCTGATGGTACGGTATGGAGCATCTATCTCATGGAGGACCTTGTTTGCGTAATCCACCCAATACTCGTTCACTTTAAAAGCCTCTCCAGAGGCTCAGTGAGGCATGAAAATGCATCATTTTGATGTCCATTCATTCAGAAAAAGAATAAATATGACCTTACTGTGATATTTATCCAAAGATATTTGTTATTTTACCTAAGAATTCTTACCTTTGCAGCGGTTTTGCATCAAGAGTGCTTCAGTGCACACCAACCGAGCTTACGTTATGCCACGGTGGTAAGACGATGCGAGTTAAGTGAGTATTAACTAAAATGATAACGATATGCAATACAACAGAATTGTACTGAATGAACCGCACGCCTCCGTTGAAGGCTTGTATGATGATGAACTGAGTTTTTGGCAGATTGATGCCCGATTTATCAATGACGTTGTGATGAGGTTGACCGATTGGCACACGGATTACCTCTTTCATGGTTATCGGAATGACCGGATCAAGGCTGTCAGGTTCCCTTATTCCCGATTTATTGTTGATGCCGAACGTCTCTGGAATGATCCGATGGAAACGATTGGCCAAGGTATCGTATACCGATACTATGACGATTATGTTAGGATGATTCCCCCTGGTGCCGAAAAGCGTCTGCTCCGTTTGTGGCATTGGCATCAGAAGCAATTGAGGAATGCACTTTGCAAAGATGCTTTGCTGCTTGACTGCCATTCTTTCCCAAGTGAGATAGGCGATGTGGATATTTGCATTGGTTTTTAATGAAGACTGGTCGAAGCCCGCAAAGTCTACGATAGAACTGACCGTCAATCTGTTTGAGGAGAATGGCTACAAGGTTGACATCAATGAGCCTTACAGCAACTCAGAGACTCCGGATTGTCCGTTCCAATATCAATCAATGATGCTGGAGGTAAACAAGAGAACCTATATGGACCAAAACAGCCTGCATTTGAAGTTCCCTACTCATTTCAAACAAGATGTCAATGGCGTAATATCACGCTTGATGCAACTTATCTGCCGCCTTCCATATTAGGTGAAAGAAACTAAACAAGGTGGTGTCTCCATATATCAAGGCGTTTCTTTTCAACAGAATGATAGAAAAGGTTCATCTAAAGACTCTTTATATTGTAGATACGACAGGTTATGAATAATGATCTCAATCATAAGTTTTGCTCATCGTATTACCGCGATGCAGCTGTACGACTCGCAATTAGGGGGAACAAATTGTTCTTCCTACGAAAGTCAAAACCGTTGCGAGGTCGCAACTTGGTTGGTGCGTCATCCGATGATTCCGGCAAGCGTACCATTTTAAAACCCGATTCAGATGGAGGGTATGATCTCAGTATCTTACCGCATACCAATCAGGTCATTTCACTATGCAGTCACATCCCTGATACCGATTACTATTCGTCATATATACGCATACCTGTATTTGTCCATGCACACGATAGCGGTTTTCACAACACACCTGCGTATATCTATAACATAGACCAACTGAAACGGATACCTACAGACAAAGATTATCTGCACTATTGGCTTAAGGCTACCGATTATTTTCAGAGCGATGAGGAGCCTATTAAGAATTTGGCTAAAGAGATTGCCGGAAGATGCATCGAGAACGATTACCTCCGAGTATTAGCAGTATATAAATTTGTAGTCCGCAACCTCTTCTATGACTACGACGAACTACAAGCCAAGGTACGGCAAGATGACTCAGCGGTCGCTGTGGTCAAACGCCGTCACACAACATGTCGTGGTTATGTAAGCCTTTGTGTCTCATTGTTGCGTGCCATGCATATACCTGCCCAACAACTGGCATGTTATCTGGCAAAGCCTGGAGAATTGATAGACGTTGAGCATGTAAAACCAAAAACCAATCATGTTGTGGTTGCAGCATTTGCCGACAATCGTTGGCTGCTACTCGATCCAACTCGTGATAGTCATAATAAATATCAAAATGGTGAATTTTACAAATTAAACGAACAACCCTCACTTGCCAATTTTGACATGACGGAACAACTCTTCTCATTTACCCATTGGCTGTAATATCACGCTTGATGCAATTTGTTCAATTTTTATTTGGTCAATTCATAAAAAAGTTCTATCTTTGCCCTCACAAACAAAAACCGTTTTATTATTCGTATGTCCCAAATACAAACATTGATATTACAATTTGCTAACGAACTGTCTCAAAATGACATCCCCAAGTTCCGTGGAGCTGTTATTGCTTCTTTGGAAGAGAAAAATATTCTCTATCATAATCATATAGACAACAAGTTCAGATATGCCTATCCCTTGATACAATACAAACGTATTCATCAGAAAGCCGCAATTGTCTGTATTGGAGATGGCGTTAAAGCCATTCACGAGTTATTTGCATCGAACAACTTTTTTTTAAAAATAGGTGAAAAAGAGACCGAACTGAAGATGGATTATGCCAAAGCCTACGATAATGCAATCCGCATCTGCGAAACGGAGCAGTTTTACCGTCTTCGCAACTGGCTTCCGCTCAACTCTAAAAACTATGGTAAGTTTCAAAACACCGACAACCTTGTTGAAAAGATACAGATATTGGAACGGATCTTAATCGGAAACATTCTTTCTTTCCTGAAAGGAGTTGGCATTCATCTAGAAGAACAGTTGGAATTGCATATTACAAACATTACAGATCAGAGGTCTGCCACTTATAAGAAAGTCAAGCTGATGGCTTTTGATATAGAATTCAAGACAAATCTATCTCTTCCCCAATATATTGGCATTGGCAAAAATGCCAGTGTGGGCTATGGAATATTGACAACTATTACCAATTAAAACTATCATATCATGAGTAAGTATCTTTATGGTGCTGCCGTACAAGGCATCCAGGACTTCATCTTCAAGACCAACAAACTACAGGAAATTGTTGGTGCGAGTGAACTGGTGGAACAAGTATGCACCTCTAAATTCGCAGAAATGCTTGGAAAAAAGCGAGAAGACTTGGCTAACGACCCAAATGCCATTGTGAATGCAGCAGGTAACATCAAGTATATCTTTGACAGCTATGAAGCTTGTCAGGATGTTGTCAGGATGTTCCCTAAACAGATTGTCGAACACGCTCCTGGCATTACCGTTAGCCAGGCGGTAGTCGAGTATGAAAATGAGTCGTCTAATGACAATGATGGACATGGCTGTAAGCCTGAAGTGCCTGATTTTAAAAATGCGGTTCTTAAACTGGAGGAGAAGTTGCGTAGCCAGCGTAACAAGCCCATGCGTTCTCCTACCATAGGAATGATGGGAATAGAACGGAGTCGGCAAACCGGCCTACCTGCAATAGTTACAGGCAATAAAGAAGAACATATTGACGCTGCAACATACAGGAAACTTTTTGATGACGAAAAAAGGAGAAACTCAACAACAAAACTCTGTCGGAGTGCCTTTGGTGAAAGAGTTGATCCTCATAGGATTCCTTTTAACATAGAGAATATCACTGGCAACAATGACTGGATAGCCATCATTCATGCCGATGGCAACGGCTTAGGCCAGATCGTGCAGGCTATCGGCACAGAGGCAACCAAGTTTAAGGTTTTTTCCCAAGATTTGGATGCAGCCACTAAGCAGGCTGCTCAGGAGGCTTTTAAATCTCTGAATATTGATAACGGAATAATACCTATCCGCCCAATTGTACTCAGTGGTGATGACCATACGCTTATCTGTCGTGCAGACCTTGCTATTCCTTATGTTCATAAGTTCATATGCTTTTTTGAGAAATTCACAGAAGAGAGATTAGGTGACAAACTGTGGTATATGGACAATGACGTTAGAAAAGATGTTTTTACCGATCATTCCAAAAAACTAACTGCTTGTGCAGGTATTGCTTTCATAAAGTCGTCTTATCCCTTCTATTACGGTTATCAACTGGCTGAGGAATTATGCGGAAAAGCAAAGAAAGACACAAAAGAGAAATTTGGATTCAACGAAGGCAAGCTACCCCCTTCTTGCATAATGTTCCATAAAGTCCAGGATAGTTTTGTCACCAACTATGATGATATCGTCAAGCGCGAATTAACTCCATACAAAGATTATAGTCTGAAATTCGGCCCTTATTATATAAATAAAGTGGCAGAAGACAGATGGACCGTAACAGACCTGATCCAATATTCATTTGCATTGAATTCTGAGCGTTTGGCAGGCGTGGAAACAGGTTTACGGCGTTGGCTGTCTGTAGTTGCAGTTGACCCAGGAAATGCCAAGCAACGTATGGAGCGTCTGAAGTCAAATATAAAACAGAAAAAAGGCAACGAAGACATAACATCTTATCTGGAAAATGTTTATGACAAATGGAAAGAAGAAAAGAGGTTCCCCATCTATGACATACTTGCAATAAATACGATTAATACTCAAAAGACGAAATAGCTATGAACATCAATTATAAGATAACATTCCACACTTACTGGCACTGCGGTTCCGGCTTGGCTTCAGGTGCAGATGCCGACCTTCTGGTCATCAAAGATAAAGACGGGTTACCATACGTTCCTGGCAAAACCATCAAGGGACTAGTCAGAGAGGCTGTCGACCTGCTTTATCCTGATAAAATAGATACTATCGAATATCAGTCAGTGTTTGGAATAAGTGGAGATAATGAAAAGAGTACCCGTAGCAATTCTTTTTTCAAGAATGCAACCTTGTCGGATAGTGAAAGAAACTATATCGTCCTGAAAGAGAACATGCGTCATTTATACCAGACCATATCAAGTACAGCCATTACAGATGAAGGCGTTGCCGACGACAAGTCACTCAGAAAAATTGAGGTCTGCATCCCCTGTGAATTGGAAGGTGAGATCATTGATGTCCCAGAAACGATCTCTAAAGCCATTATTGGGGGCTTGAATTATATTAAGCGTTTGGGGGCCTGGCGAAACAGAGGATTAGGTCGTTGTACTTTTGAAAAGGCAGAAGATTCAAAAAAAAATCAAGAAACTGAAGAAGAACAAATCACCCAATCCGAAACAGTATTAAAGTTCAAGTGTGAGCTTTTGACAGACATTATCCTTAACCAAAAGTCTGCTTCAGAAGGTTCCAACACGACGCTCGATTTCATCCCTGGCAGCAATTTCCTGGGAATCGTGGCCGGTGACATTTACAAGGACGAAGCCATTGACAACTATGTAAAATTAAAAATTTTCCATACAAAGCATGTCCGCTTTGGCGATGCACATCCTGCATACGGAAACAACCGTACACTACGCATACCTGCTAGTCTCTATTTTGCAAAAGGAGCAGAAGAAAAAAATCGTATTCATTATGTACATCATCTTATCCAGGACACATCTTCTGAGGAGCTCCGAAAAATCCAGCTAAAACAGGAACGAGGAGGATTTGCCGACTTCATGCCTCTCCAAGAAGGCAAGAATGCCGTACGTTTCAAAGTAAAGACAGATTTTGCCATTAAGTCGGCTTACGACCGTAGCCTCCGCCGCTCTCTTGACAAACAGATGTTTGGCTATCAGTCGATGGGCAAGGGAATGACTTACTATTTTTCTATTGAGATTGACAGTCCGTTGTCAGAACATGCTGGGAAAATTATGAAGGCTTTAATTGGAAAGCACCGTATTGGCCGTTCTCGTAGCGCTCAGTATGGACTTGTGGATATAAAAGCATGTGACTTCCAAGAACCAGAATCAAGCAAGCAAACGGTCAAAGCCGGAGACAATTTGATTATTTATGCAGACAGTCGCCTTATATTCCTAGATGATGATAACCAGCCGACATTCCAGCCATCATTTAAACAACTTGTTGGAAGACCCGAAATTGATAATGATAAGGAAGAGGCAGAAAGAGAGGAAAAAATCCTTTGGGAAAAGAGCCAGATTCGCACTTTCCAATATGCACCTTACAACTATCAGCGTCGTTGCTTCGATACCGACCGATGCGGCATCGAGAAAGGTAGTGTCATCGTAGTGAAAGTATGTCAGGATACTGACATCAGCAATCTGAAGAAGCACCTCGGTTCATATCAGAATGAAGGTTTCGGAAAAGTAATTTACAATCCGGATTTCCTGAAAGCAAGTGATGATGGAAAGCTTTCCTTTAAGATTGAACCCAAGGAAGACAAAAAAGCAAAAGAGTGTAATGATCCTAAGACTGTCTTAACCAGTTTTCTTTCTGCTCAAGAAGAAAAGAGAAAAGAAGAGGCAGACATTTACGAGGTTGTTAATTCATGGGTAAACGATCCTGTCAAGACGAAGGTCTATGCAAAAGAATCATTCGCCTCACAATGGGGACATATCCGAAGCCTTGCTTTGCAAAGCAAGAACAAAGAAGTGCTATTTGATAAACTATTCAAAGGCGAGAATGACAAAGACGTAAAGGATCATGAAAAAGGTTATCTGGTTCATGGTGTCGCTAAAGACAAATGGGCAGGAAAGACTCAGGCCCTCAAGGATTTTGTGAATAGCCATTCCCCGAAGACTGTTGTAAATCTTGCAAGTGAGATGCAGAAAAAATGTAAAAAATGAGCAATATGGAAGACAAAAAGAAAGGACAGACAATAGACTATCGCTTTTTGGCGAGAATCATTATTGAGGCGGCAACACCGCTGGCAGTTCATTCCGGAGAGAAAGAAGTCCAGACTGATGCTGTGGTTATTAGAGACGTAAATGGCATGCCATATATACCTGGCAGCTCCATAGCCGGGGTGATTCGGCATGCATGGAAAGATGCTGGCAACAATATAGACGAGCTGTTTGGATTTCAAAGGAAGACTAAACAGACAACAAAGGAAGAACACAACGGTATGGGGTCACGTATTATCGTCTCTGAGGCAAGAATACTAAATTCCCAAGGATTGGTTGTTGATGGTCTTAAACCTGATGACATTGGCAAGGATTCATTGTTGAGCAACTACTCCGACCTGCCCATACGACAGCATGTTCGCATCAATCATAAAGGAGTTGCTGCAGACAATGGAAAATTTGACGAGCAAGTAGTGTATGAAGGAACCCGTTTCTGTTTCGAGATGGAAATGATTGGTTTTAAAGAAGAAGCAGAGACTTTCAGTAAACTCCTTTCCATTCTCTATCAGTCTGCATTTCGACTTGGCGGCAGTACACGAAAAGGTTTTGGTAAAATTAAAGTGAAAGAGATCATGTCCTGTTCTTTAGCTATTAACGACTTAGAGTATTTGGAAAAGTCATCCAATTTTGAAGATAGCAGGAAATGGTATGAAAAGAATAAGAAAAACCTTCCTGAGACAGAAGCTGTTAAATGGCCAATGGCAAGGCTTTGTTACCAGTTGCGCCCTGAGAATTTCTTCCTTTTCGGCTCAGGGTTTGGCGACGATGATGCTGACATGACTCCTGTAAAAGAGAAAAAAGTGTCTTGGAAGGATGGTAAGGGAAAGTTGGAGGATTACGAGTATCTCATTCCTGCCAGTTCTGTAAAAGGAGCTTTAGCTCATCGAACAGCTTTCCACTACAATAGGATTGACAGTTTCTTTGCAGATGGAAAAACTAAAGAAGAAATAGAAGCACATACTGGCAGCAACAACGAGGCTGTGCGTCTCCTCTTCGGCTGTGAGGGCGATGAAAAGGGAGAAGGGAAACAGCGTGGTAACGTGATTTTCTCCGACATGTACATCAAGACTGCTCAAGATAAGGTCCTCAACCATGTCGCCATCGACCGCTTTACAGGTGGTGCTATAGACGGTGCTCTTTTTGCCGAAAAGGCAGCCTATTGGAAGGGTAGGCAGCAAGACGATTATCCTCTTAAATTGGAGATTCTTTTAGATGAGAACAACATCAAGAAAAGTATCAATAAGCACAATGAAAACAGCACGAAGAAACTTTCATATCAGAAGGTCTTTGATGCTTTTGATGCTGCCTTGACTGACTTATGTGAAGGGCGCTTGCCATTAGGCGGCAGTGTTAATCGTGGACATGGTATTTTTAACGGTAAAAAATGTGATTAATTATGGCAACGAATCCAATAAAAGGCAAGTATGAGGGCTATTTGTGGGAAAGTGACAAACAAGCTCCACTAACAATTTATAAAGGTGATAATCTTTTGGAAGAAAGAGCCTTTGATAATGAAAAGAATCCTTTCATTATAGAAGGACTGCTTTTCGACAGAACCACAGGCCATTCCGTCAGCATCAAGTATGTGGACGGGGAATATAAGATTAAGGAATACACTGTGAAAACCTCTGATGACGGAAAGGCTTTTTTCGATTTAGGGAAAGATGATAATGGCGAAGATATTAAATATGAGATAAGAGACCTGCACTTCAAAGGTAACAGCAAGTTGAAAGGCAACAACCTGCATTTCTACGAGTTGTGGGAAGAGAAGACCGACCCGCTTTGCTGTAAAATGAAAGTATTAGAAGCCACGAAATTTGTGTTTGCAGGCTTTGAATAATTAAATGTCGAATCAGAAAATGAATTAAGAATTATGGCATACAATAATAATAGAGACCGAAACTTTCATCCTCAAAATAATAATCAGCCAAGATCGATTACTAAGGATTTCTTTAATCCATATACTTTTGTTCCATTATCAGACAAAGTGTTTCTCTTGGATAGTGATGAAAAAGAAAGACTTGCTCAAGACGTTCCTTTTAAAGATGGCAACTCTGGTTCTATCACCATTGATTTTGAGTCAATGACTCCGTTTTGCGTTTGTGGAAATGATGGAATGAGCGTAAACTTAGCAAATAGTTTTTTTATTCCAGGCACATCATTAAAAGGAATGATTAGAAATGTATTTGAGATCGTAACGTTGTCAAACATCAGAAATGGTGTAGCTAACAATCGCTATAGTATGAGAGATCTCAGAAACAATTCCTACGAGCTAAAATCTCCGAATCATCCTCAAAAAAGTGGATTCCTGTTTCAGGTAAACGGCAAGTTCTATATTAAGGAATGTTCCTGTGAAAAATATACTTATAAAGAAATTGAAGATGAAGAAAAAATAACCGGATTGAAATTTTGCAAAAGTGCAAAAGACAAATATGGCAAATTGAAGAATTATATTATAGAATACCAAGACGGCAGTTTTTCAATGTGGTTCTTTTCTGGCTTTATGAACAACAAGAAACATGAGTATCTGTTTGACATACCAAAGAGACTAGATAATTCTATCCCTTTGCATGAAAAAGAATACGATGATTTCATTTTCATTCATGAGAAAGAGAACGAGAATGCTTCTTGGAAGTTTTGGAAGAGAAAACTTAAGAACTACAAAACCATCGACGATATCAAAAGAGATGGTTATAAAGGCATTGTGCCTTGCTTCTTTAGAACCAAAACCAACGACAAGGGTGAGACTTGTGTAAAAGACCTAGGGTTCTCTTTCTTGTATCGTCAACCTTATGAAAAAACCATCCATGATTTCTTACCTTCAGTATATCACCAGGAGGGTATTGATATGACGCAAGCCGTTTTCGGATTTGTAAAAGGGTCTGAAAGCCTGAAAGGTCGGGTGCAGTTTGGACATTCCTTTATAAAAAATGCAAAGATAGAAAAGAAGCAGACTTTTATTATGGGGTCACCAAAACCAACTTATTATCCGTTCTATCTGGAACAAAGCAGACCTAATGTGTTGCAGACCTATTTCTCCAACGGCACCAGACTTTCAGGATTCAAAAGATACTTGATTCAGGAAAAGGCTTCAGCGGGAACCGAAAAGGAATCTAAAGTTACCAAGTCTTTCGTTCCTCTCTCGGCTAACACGAAATTCACAGTAACAATCAATTTCCACAATCTTAAGGACTATGAATTAGGGGCCTTGATAGCAGCCATTACGTTTTGTAACCAACAATCTACATGCTACCATTCTCTAGGGCTGGCTAAGGCAATGGGCTATGGTAAGCTGAGGGTCATAGACTATTCAGTCAACTTAAGTGAGGATAATAAGCAAAAAGACTTCTATAGATCTTTTATTACAAAAATGTGCGATACCGTCCATTTCAAGAATGAGGAGGAATATCTAAGGAGCATATCCTATTTGTTTAAGATTGCGTCAGGGAAATATAATCCTCAAAAGAAAGTAAGGTATCCCATATTGAACAACAAGGAGTTTGAAACAATAAAGAATCAGAAACTCTCATTACAGGACTTTGCTCCTTATTGAGAATGACGGGCTAATATAACAGTAGAAAAAACATGCCAAGAAAAGTATTCATTTCATTCCTGGGAACAAACAATTACGTGCAGTGCAGATACGACATCGGTGGTGTCGTATCAACACCTGTGCGGTTTGTGCAGGAAGCCTTGATCGAGTATTACTGTAAGGACTGGACTGAAGATGACAGAATACTCATCTTCTGCACATCCAAGGAAAAAACCGGGGAGAACGGTTCGAAGGAAATCAACTGGCTCGACAACGGCCAGACCCGAATTACAGAAGAGTCAGAAAAGATCGGTCTTCAGCACCGGCTTCAGGATTTGAAGGCGCGCATCGGACTCAAGGCCCAGATTGAAGAGCAGGATATCGAAGCCGGATTCTCTGAAGAGGAAATCTGGGACATCTTCGATACGGTCTATGACATGTTGCAGCCCGACGACCAGATTTATTTCGATGTCACGCATGCCTTCCGCTCTATTCCGCTGTTCTCTATCGTATTGTTCAACTACTCCAGATTCATGATGGACACCCGTCTGATATCCATCATGTACGGAGCCTTTGAGAAGCTGGGGCCAGCCTTTAAAGTGAAAGAGCAACCCATTGATGAACGTGTGGCTCCTGTCATCGACCTCACCAACATCGCCCGTCTGCAGGAATACAACCAGATAGCCAGCAGCCTGAAAGACTTCGGTAAGGTGAAACTGCTGAAGGATGCGATTGCCGCCGACCAAGAATCGGCTTCAGACCAGACCATCCGCAACCTCGCCGACTCTATATCGGAGTTGGACGAGTATATTGCCACCATCGACCTGAAGGAACTGAAAAGCGGCAAGTTCATCCAGAAATTCAGGAGTTACTACAAGAACGTCAAGAAAAAGAAGAAACTGGTGAAGCCCATCAGCAATATCCTTGACGAACTCAACAAAGAGACGGAAGACTTCGTTGAGGAGAGCAGTTATCGCAACATTGAGGCTGCCATCAACTGGACCATCAAGCACGACATGCTGATGCAGGCCTATCCATTGGCTGCAGAGTATATCATCCTTCGTGTCTCTGACATGTTCATTGAGTTAAAGCCTCATCACCTATCCTCCAAGCAGTTCAGAATATTTGTATCATCAATCCTTGGCATGCCACAAGAAGATTTCATAAGCAGAAACTGGAAAGATGTGCTTGGAGATTATCCCGAAGTGACAGACGAGATTGCCGATGATTTCCTGATCAGAGAGATTCGCCCCATGTATGATCTCATCAGGCGTTCACGCAACTCACTAGCTCATGGCAACGGCGTCATCAAGTTTGCCGACCTCAAGAAAGGAGTTCCCGACATCATCGAATGCATCAAATACCTGAACGCGGAATACGAGCGGTACCCCTCTACTAAGTATATCATCGAGAATTGTTATGGAACAAAGTGATATCTCAGGTATCAAGTTGACCAGGAGCCAGGATAATGTCTTAAAGCAGATTCTTGACTTTGTCAACAATCCTACAGACAGGGTATTTATCCTCAAAGGATATGCAGGAACGGGTAAGACCACCCTGATGCGGTTTCTCATCAAGTCGCTGACAGAACAAGGAAAGCACTATCGGCTCTTGGCCTCTACAGGGCGAGCAGCCAAGGTGCTTGCCAATCTGTCGGAAGCCAACGGGCAGACCTCTACCATCCACACGATGGTGTATGAATTCAACGGACTGAACAAAGAGTTTGAGGAAAAGGAGGAGCCAAAGGCTGATAAGGACGGGCAGTTATTTCTGGTGTTCGAGCCTTCCAAACTGGATAAGGATGCCACTCCTGAAACAATATATATCATCGATGAGGCTTCAATGGTGGCCGATGTCGCCACCAAGGATGTCACACAGGCCAAATTCGGCGATGGACGCCTCTTGAAAGAACTGTTGGAATACGACCAGCGTCCAGGCAGCAAGTTCGTGTTTGTCGGCGACCCCTGTCAGTTGCCCCCCATTGAGCAATATTACTCCCCTGCCCTGATGAAAGACTATTTCTTCAGGGAGTTTGGAATGACAGCCCAAGAGGCCCAACTCACGGAGATTATGCGCCAGGAGGATGTCTGCGGTATTGTGGATGCCTCCAAACAGATTCGCCGTCTCTACAATTCAGCACCCGAAAGCAGCCAGATGTATGGCTCGCAGAAACTTTGGGGATCGCTGCCGTTCCGCAGTTACAGGGACATACAATTGCATCCCAACCTTGAAGCGATGCTCAACGACTATGTGTCGAAAGTCAAAACGTCAGGCCTGAACAGTGCCGTTTGTATCTGTCGAAGCAATAAAGCCTGTAGCCAGCTGTCAGCCATGATCCGCCAGAAGTTAGGGTATACCGACAGCCGTATCCAGAAGGGCGATCTGCTGATGGTAATTCAGAACAACATGCCCACCGGACTGATGAATGGCGATATGGTGACTGTCGAGGAGATGGCACTACAAGTGACGGTGAGAGCCCAGCTCACCTTCCGTCAAGTAAAGGTCAAGGAGCTGTTTACGGGCAGAACCTACTCCACCCTTCTGATAGAAGAAATAGCCTATCAAGGCCGTCTGAACCTTGACAACAGACAGCAGCAGGCGCTGTTTGTCGATTTCATCATCCGGATGAAGCGGAAGGGCATCACCCAGAAACAGAAGAGAACTTTCTACGATGCGATGTTCAAGGACCCCTATCTCAATGCCCTGCGCTGTGTATTCGGCTATGCCATTACCTGCCACAAGTCTCAGGGCGGTGAGTGGGAGGAGGTCTATGTGCATGTGCCTCGCAACATCACCCTCAACCCAACAAAAGAGACGTATCAATGGGTCTATACCTCTATGACGAGGGCAAGAAAGACCTTGCACATGATTGACGATTTCTATATTAAATAAGTTACGTATGTTTATCAATTTAACCAATCATCCCTCAGAGAACTGGAGCGAGGAGCAGTTGACGGCGGCTCGGCAGTATGGGAAAATCGTTGATTTAACCTTCCCTATCATAGAGCCCACCTTCACAAAGGCGGACATCCTGTTTCTTGTAAAAGAAAGCACTGATGCCATCATTGCTATAAAGGATGGCGAAACAGTCGTTCACGTTATGGGCGAAATGACTTTCACCCATAACCTCGTTAATGCGCTGAAAGATGCAGGCATCACCTGCCTTGCCTCTACTACACAGCGCAACACCATCATGCTGCCCGACGGCAGGAAAGTTTCAGAATTCAAGTATGTACAATTTAGAGAATACTAATATGACCATTTTTCAAAAAAGGAACACCTATAGTTTCTTGGCCTTGCTATTAATTTTGACTGGTGAGATTCTTTCGTTAATAGCCATCCGGCAAAATTATGATTGGTGGACATGGGGGCCTTGGATCGGATTGGTGCTTGGCTTAATTATTCTGCTTTGGTTAGTGGGTTGGTGCTTACATGTCAGGTTTGGTTTCAAAAGTATCATTGTCACCAAATTACTGGCCAATGCCATATCACCACGAAAGTTAGGTGTGGTCTATTTGCTTTTCTTTGCCATCCATATTGGTTGGTTAACAAATGCGACAATGAGTCTGTTTATGCCAAAAGAATCGCTCTACCATGTAGGCACCAATATGCTTGTCTGTGTCGTTGGCATGGGGCTACTCATCTGGTTTTTTCCAAATGGTAGACAAAAGAAAATCGGTTGTCCGACAAAGGTATTTGTATCGGGCATTTCAGAGATTAAAGTACCCTGGACCAAGAATCCATCTGATTTAAATCTTAGACCATTAGCACGTGAAATTCAACATACAGAAGATGATTCGGAGGATTGTGAACTTCTTATTTTGATGTCTGATTTTAACAAGGCCAGCAATGAGCAAATTTCCCTGGCAGTCAGAAGCGTTCTCGACTTCATTGGGCAAGAATCAATCAGTTTAGACGGACTATCCACGGAACAGCAAATTAAAACACTTCTTAGGGAAGTTATCAAGAAAGAATTCCCTAAGAAGAAATGGGTAGACCAAATGGCAATTGAATTCTCTATTCCCTGTAACTACGACAAGTTCTCTGATTGTTTCCAGGCATTATCCCCTTTGGTAGAAGCAAAGGACGATGATAATCATCGGTTGATTTTCAATCTGACTCCAGGAACAGGCATAGTTGGGTCTTTAATGACACTCTTGGCCATCGATGGTGATCGGGATCTTTATTATTATCGTCAGGAAAAAAACGACAAAATCCATGATACCGAAAGACTGGAACAAGTCAAAAAATCCGATATTCCACTAAAGAATCTTCTCTCACAGGCCTTGGAAACACTTAATAATGAATAGTCCACGATCACTTCGCGTTCTTTGACTTATTGGTACAATAGAAATCGCAAAATCATTTGCGAAAGATGAACATTGTTCCAAATCATTAGATTTTAGGACTGTTCTATCTTCATTCCATTAGAATAAGGATTAAGACTTATTTAATGATGGGCTTAATGCCCAACATGTCGTGTTCTATCTTCATTCCATTAGAATAAGGATTAAGACTGACACACCTCTTTATAGGTGCCGTCTTCTTTCTTGAGTTCTATCTTCATTCCATTAGAATAAGGATTAAGACGACGAGCGCGCTCAAAGAGAAATTCTTTCTCATGTTCTATCTTCATTCCATTAGAATAAGGATTAAGACTTTAATGGTCCAGATGTTATTTCCGGTCCATTGCCAGTTCTATCTTCATTCCATTAGAATAAGGATTAAGACACATATAATTAGCAGAAACATTCCTATATTACATGTTCTATCTTCATTCCATTAGAATAAGGATTAAGACGCCCTCGGGGGTCTTGCCGGCGCGCTTGGCTTCGTGTTCTATCTTCATTCCATTAGAATAAGGATTAAGACCGCGAAAGAGGCGTCCGCCTACCCTCTCGACTTTGTTCTATCTTCATTCCATTAGAATAAGGATTAAGACCATGTACTGACGACTGGTAGTAATTGACATCCTGACGTTCTATCTTCATTCCATTAGAATAAGGATTAAGACAAACTCGTTTCCGAGATGAATGGGATCTTCCAGCAGTTCTATCTTCATTCCATTAGAATAAGGATTAAGACCTCAGAATTCCGTGTCGTGGTTCAGTAAGACGAACAGGCTGTTCTATCTTCATTCCATTAGAATAAGGATTAAGACCATACTCTTCACTAAGGAACCTCTCTTCTGCCAAGTTCTATCTTCATTCCATTAGAATAAGGATTAAGACTGTTCCTCTTCCTTTTCGGCGGCTGCTTTGACGAGTTCTATCTTCATTCCATTAGAATAAGGATTAAGACACTTCACGTAGGCCACGAACCAGAATATACCTCACGTTCTATCTTCATTCCATTAGAATAAGGATTAAGACAAGCAGAAGTTGTGGCGGAGCTTGCCCTCCACGTGTTCTATCTTCATTCCATTAGAATAAGGATTAAGACATGCGAGGTACTCGTCCTCGTAGTAACGAGAACTAGTTCTATCTTCATTCCATTAGAATAAGGATTAAGACAACATCTGTAAGCTGTTTATGTGGTTCTCAATACTGTTCTATCTTCATTCCATTAGAATAAGGATTAAGACGCTTCCGAGAGCGTAGACATCTGCGTCGGTGTAGTGTTCTATCTTCATTCCATTAGAATAAGGATTAAGACAACTTCCAACTCGTGTGTTGCAGCTACTGACTCCAGTTCTATCTTCATTCCATTAGAATAAGGATTAAGACATGGCGACCCAACAACGATGCATATTGGGAATATGTTCTATCTTCATTCCATTAGAATAAGGATTAAGACAACTCGTCGCTAACGTCGCACACGCGAGTCTTGGTGTTCTATCTTCATTCCATTAGAATAAGGATTAAGACATGTTATTCCCAAGCAGCTGCCACAGGCTTAATGCGGTTCTATCTTCATTCCATTAGAATAAGGATTAAGACTTTTAAAACTTTTCAGTGTCTACTCAGTTTTGGCGTTCTATCTTCATTCCATTAGAATAAGGATTAAGACTACTGTGTTGGTCCAGGTGTGTAGACCTTTTGGGTTCTATCTTCATTCCATTAGAATAAGGATTAAGACAACACAATGACCTCTGACAAGGCCTTTAACTCTGTTCTATCTTCATTCCATTAGAATAAGGATTAAGACAGCGTCCGAGTGCTTTCATAGCAGCTCTTTCAGGTTCTATCTTCATTCCATTAGAATAAGGATTAAGACGAAAATGGAATTACTTTCATAGATATGTATTTGTTGTTCTATCTTCATTCCATTAGAATAAGGATTAAGACAGCTTCTGCGCAGTCTTGGAAAGGCAATTCCTCTTTGTTCTATTTTCATTCCATTAGAATAAGGATTAAGACAGTAGTGGTAATACGGCCGATGATGGTGGTGATGGTTCTATCTTCATTCCATTAGAATAAGGATTAAGACCCATTGGCATCAACCGCATTGTCGGGATGACGTGTTCTATCTTCATTCCATTAGAATAAGGATTAAGACATACTCTGGATTTATACCGAACTTGATAGAAATAGCCAACGAGACCAGTAGCGTTAGACTGAGATTAAGACATACTCTGGATTTATACCGAACTTGATAGCAAAACTGTTCTATCTTCATTCCATTAGAATAAGGATTAAGACAACAGGAAGAGTAAGAGTCAGAGAGTCAGGAGACGTTCTATCTTCATTCCATTAGAATAAGGATTAAGACTAACGCCATGATGGCGAAGATGTTTGCTTGTCTCTGTTCTATCTTCATTCCATTAGAATAAGGATTAAGACTTTTGCGGAGCTAACCACTATGCCAATGCAGTGGCGTTCTATCTTCATTCCATTAGAATAAGGATTAAGACATTCCTTACTCGGATGAATCTCTCGCCGAACTCCAGTTCTATCTTCATTCCATTAGAATAAGGATTAAGACGCTTCTTTGAAGGCACCCAGCGGAGCTTGGCTCCAGTTCTATCTTCATTCCATTAGAATAAGGATTAAGACTCTCTTACTTGCACAAATGCTTCCGCATTGATGTGTTCTATCTTCATTCCATTAGAATAAGGATTAAGACAGCATAGTAGGCATTACCGGCAACCTCATTGGTGTTCTATCTTCATTCCATTAGAATAAGGATTAAGACCACTTGGTCAGCTCCTCCTGTTTTGCCTGACTAGTTCTATCTTCATTCCATTAGAATAAGGATTAAGACAATTTTTTAAGTTATTATTAAATTTCTTTCAAATTTAGTTCTATCTTCATTCCATTAGAATAAGGATTAAGACAGAAGAATTGATGAGTGATGCCCAACGTCCTTCAGTTCTATCTTCATTCCATTAGAATAAGGATTAAGACCGGCCTGGTCTGACTCGGATACGAACGTGTCGTATGTTCTATCTTCATTCCATTAGAATAAGGATTAAGACCCAATGGCAAAAGCGCCTCCGGTCTGAATACCTTGTTCTATCTTCATTCCATTAGAATAAGGATTAAGACAATTATAATCTAAGGAATAGGGGAATATAGGATGTGTTCCATCTACATCCCATTAGGGCTAAATGAGAATGAATCTTCTGTTTGAAATGATATTTCTAAATTTAGCCTCTACTAAAAAGACGATAAATAATTGATAATAAGCATTATGCACAGATTTTTACCTCTATTTTGTCTCTACTTATCTTCTACTCTACCACTACCTTGCCTCTACAATTTGGACACTTTTGTGCTACTATTTAATCGCCGGGAAGTAATCTCGCACACATAGAACTACTAAGTAACAAGTTTTAATATACGAGGAAGCTCTTGAATTCTCTTGAGAATTTAGAAGTCCCACTACTTGGGACTAATGGAGAGATTAAGGGAAGCCGTCAAATTCTCTCGAGAATTTAGAGGCAAGATTGTATTCTACAGTTTGCGAGATTGTGCAAGGTAGAGGCAAGGTAGAGGCAAGGTAGAGGCAAGGTAGAGGCAAGGTAGAGGATAAGTAGAAGATAAGTAGAGGATAAGTAGAGGCAAATATTCAGAGAACCACTAGATTTTAAAGTCAATCTGAGCGATTTTGGTAGAGACAAATCTAAAAATACACATTTTGGATTAAAAATTAGACTCTAGTAAAAAAAAACAGGCACAGGGCAGACTTAGGCTTATCAGATGACTATCACAGGAAGATTATCCACAGTATAAAAAGGCTGATTATGCTTAATGCCGACTTTATTCAATCGATCTACAAATGCATTAATATGTTCCGCTAGAGGTGCAAGATTATTGTTCCTATAGGATTGCAATAAACGCAAAGAAGTAAGTTGCAATGATTCTATATCAATGTTCAACTCCACAAATGATATCAGGAACAGTTGCATATCTTGATCCTTGATTTTCTCACAGACATTAAGCAATTCTTGGTCATCATCTAACTCCTCTAGGTATTCATCATTAATTATCGAGTCAATGTCTTTGATGGAAAGAAGGCATCTGAATCCTTGTCGTCTCAATGTGGACATTGTCTGGACTTTAATATAAGGGTGCAACTTCAAAGCGTCCAAGGTGTAAATCTCTTTTTGCTCTATTTTGTACTTTCGGCATATCTTCTTATACGAGGACGTAAGATTTACTAAACACTGAGCCAGCTCTTTCTCTTCATCACTAAGTGTATCGGTATTTATGTACTCCCATATATCATCATCACTCTCCACTTGGGCATAAAGTTGATGAAGAAGACTGTCTTGTTGCGCTATGTAGATTTCCGACGTATTATCTGATGTACATGTAGCGTATAGGATATCAGCATCAATGGAATCACGACCGTAGAGAATATCTTTGATAGCTTTATCGCGATTGTACTCAGGAAAGATCAGCACCAGACGATTACGGATTCTTGAAAGATTGCCGTAGTGCTTGGATTTCCTTTCAGCTTCGACTCTTGCCCGAAGTTTAGCTATCGTTTCTTGCGAAGCGGAACCGTCGTCGCCAAAGTAGTATGCAATATCTGCAGCAAAGTCAATTCTGCCAGACTCATATTCCATATTGAGATATTTTTCTGCCTCAGTGCACCCCATATTGTATGCTTTCTTTAAGAAGTAATGGGCAAGGATATGGTTCTGCGCAGTACCTATTCCCTGAGCATACAGGATGCCAAGGTGCAGGAAAGCCACAGCATCTTTGCCGCCTCTGATGGCCCTACGGGCTTCATCGTATGTAGGTAAATTCGTAATCATGGTGCAAATATACACAAAATAATCGTATTTTTGCGATTTAAATAGTCAATTATTCCTATTTGCAGAAAAATATGCCTATCTTTGCATCATGTTTAATAAAATTCCGAGAAATGATGAATCTATTGGATTATGCACCAGCTAGTTTTAAAGAGCATCTGGCATCTTTAGACAATACGGTAAGGTTTAACAAAGCAAGAATTCGTTGCGAGTTGGGATTCAGTTCCACTCATCAGCATTATTTACTGACTGGCAACGAAGGCGTTGGCATCAGTGAGGCTGTGCATGAGATTCAAGTGAGAATAAACAGCATCTATAACATATCAAATTATTCCTATCACGACGCAGCCCAGATGTATGACTTCAATGAAGGATTTGCGAGTTCTATGAATGAGACCTGCCAAGAGAACACGTTGATATGTATTGGGAATGCAGAACGCTTAAGCCAAAAGGGTCATACGACCAACAGAACTGGCATGGAAGAACTCTGCTACAGAATGGCTAATATAAAGAACTGTGTGGTAGTTCTTTGCGGAAGACATAGTCAGTTGGTAGAACTCGTTAAAGGTCACGAAAAAGCCAGGGAATGGTTTCCATACATCTTCCATTTTGAGGATCTTACACCTGAAGCATTGTTTCTGTATATGGTGGATTATGTTAATAGCAAGAACTATTTGTTTGATCCTGATACAGAGACGGCACTAAAAGACTATCTGAACCATATCTACAAAATACGTGGCTCGAACTTCAGAAACACCTATTTCCTAAATGACATCTTTGACAAAGAAATATTGCCGAAAATGTCGGAGAGGGTTATGAAGCAGGATTTGCCTCCTGAGCAAATGGACTTATGTACCATTATGCCAGAAGATCTGCCTCCGATTAACCATACCGATACAGATGCGGCGATTCAGAAATTGAAATCGCTTATAGGTTTGGATGATATCAAGAAGCAGATACTAGACCATACGGCCCTTGTTAAACTAAATAGCATTAGAGCATCGAAGGGACTGCACAACAAGATGCCACCCATGCACATGGTATTTACCGGCAATCCCGGTACGGGAAAAACCACCATAGCCAAATATCTTGGAGAAATCTATCACAGCATTGGTGTATTATCATCAGGTCATGTTGTGGTAACCGACCGCTCGAAACTGGTGGGAGAATTTATAGGAGAAGCAGAAAAGAATACCCTAAATGCCATCAATAGTGCCAGTGGTGGCGTTCTGTTTATCGATGAAGCATATAACCTATTCGTTGGTGGGCGCGGTGATAAGAAGGATTATGGTATGCGCGTCATAGAAGTGCTGCTTACCTATCTTGGCTCAGATGACACAGACATGATTGTTATCCTAGCTGGATATACTGGCGAAATGAACAGTATGCTGGAGGCTAATCCTGGCATGAAGAGCAGATTCCCGTATATCTTACAGTTTGAGGACTATACCCCCGAACAGCTGATGCAGATTGGCAAGAAGGTGCTGGAAGAGGAGAACTATAAGCTAACAAAAGAGGCAGAGCGCAAGTTGGCGAAGTATGTCATCTATGAATATGATCATAAAGATGAGCATTTTGGCAATGGTCGGTTTATCACCCGACTGATTACCACCAATATCATACCTTCGCTCAGTCAAAGATTGCTGAATAAGGCTATTGACCAAATCAGTCTGGAAGAGATGATGATCATCGAGGCCTGTGATATTCCAGATGTAAAATCAAAAGCATATCAACTAAAAGACTTGGATGAGACGATTTTGACTGAATGCTTGGAAAAATTGGAGCATCTGACAGGACTGCAACATGCTAAACAGGCCTTGAATGACTATGTAGCTATCTCACGTCAGAGTCATCAGCACAAGACGTTGAAAGTAACACCGCAAAGTCTGTGCTGGCATTTCATCGGTAAAACAGGAACCGGCAAGAGTACCGTGGCAGAAATACTAGGAAAGATTCTACAAGGCCTGGGCATCTTGAAACGAGGACAGACAGTATGCGTCAATGCTGATGAATTGACTGGCGATGACAGTTATAAGGTTCTGGAACGTGTTATTAAGGAGGCTAAAGACGGTCTGTTGTTCCTTGATATGGATGCGCCCAACATCAAGAATGTCAACTCAGATCATCTTAGAATGTGGATATTCAATAAACTGAGAGAATACCATCAAACCACAGCGCTTGTTTTTGCCCAGGTAAAGGTTTCAGAGGACATGATAGCCCAGAATCTGGCAAGCAACGGCATCGCCTCGTATGGCAATTCTATTGTATTTGATGATTTCTCCGTGGAGGAGCTGAATGAGATTCTCGCCTCTCTGCTGAAGAGCGAATATCAACTGGACATCACTGCCGAGGCGAAAGCGAAAGTTCAACAGTATATCAAGAGCATCAAAGCAAGCGAGATGAAAGAATCGCCCATTAATGCAAGGACTATCTTCCATCTCGCTCAAACAATTGCACATATTACTCAACTTAGACTTGTCAACTCAGAAGGAGATCGAATTGTTACCCTTCAAGATGTGGCTCATTTCCAATGGGATGGTAGAGCCAAAGGAAAAGTAGGCTTCATTTAGGAACTTCAGATCTTATCAAGGGCTTGGGCGAGGTCGTCGATGATATCGTCGATATGCTCGGTGCCTATGCTAAGGCGTATGGTTGAAGGCGTGATATGCTGCTCAGCGAGTTCCTCGGGCGAGAGCTGTGAGTGGGTGGTGGTGTAAGGATGGATGACCAGGCTCTTTACATCGGCCACATTTGCCAGCAACGAGAAAATCTGCAGGGCATCGATAAACTTCCAGGCTTCTTCCTGACCACCCTTAATCTCGAAGGTGAAGATAGAACCTGCACCATTAGGGAAGTACTTCTGATAGAGCTTGTGGTCACGATGACTCTCGAGGGCCGGATGGTTGACCTTGGCCACCTTAGGATGGTTAGCGAGGAAACCGACTACCTTAAGGGCATTCTCTACATGGCGCTCTACACGCAGGCTCAGTGTCTCTACACCCTGCAAGAGGATGAAGGCATTGAAGGGTGAGATGGCTGCACCGGTATCGCGCAGAATGACGGCACGGATACGGGTAACATAAGCTGCCGCACCTACTGCATCGGCAAAGACGATACCATGATAAGAGGGATCGGGCTTGGCCAGAGTGGGGAACTTATCGGGATTGGCCTTCCAATCGAACTTGCCACCATCGACGATGACACCACCGAGAGAGGTACCATGACCACCGAGGAACTTGGTAGCAGAGTGAACCACGATATCAGCCCCGTGCTCCAATGGACGAATCAAGTAAGGCGTGCCGAAGGTGTTGTCAACGATAAACGGAATACCGTGCTTGTGGGCGACAGCGGCTACGCCTTCGAGGTCGAGCACATCGCTGTTAGGATTACCGAAGGTCTCGGCATATACTTGGGTTGGATAGCGGCTTCGAGAGCCTCAAGGTCGTTTACATTGATTATGGTGTTGCTGATGCCCTGCGTAGCGAGGGTGTGGGTAATCAGGTTGTAAGAGCCACCATAGAGGTTATCGGCTGCTACGATATGGTCGCCATTCTGCACGATATTCTGCAGGGCATAAGTAATGGCAGCGGCACCAGAGGCAACGGCCAAACCTGCTACACCACCTTCGAGGGCTGCCACGCGATCTTCGAACACGCCCTGGGTAGAGTTGGTAAGACGACCGTAGATATTACCTGCATCGCGAAGACCGAAACGATCGGCTGCATGCTGTGAATTACGGAACACATACGACGTGGTCTGATAGATGGGCACGGCGCGTGCATCGGTTGCGGGGTCTGGCCTACATGGAGTTGCAATGTCTCAAAACGATAATTTTTTTTTGTACTCATAATTCTGATCCTTTCTTTTTATTTATTTATTATACTGTTACACTGTCTTTAACCGTTTTTTTGTATTTTCGACGGTGCAAAGGTACGAAGTTTAGAATTATCCACCAAATTTCTTGCATAATTCAGAAGTTATCACTAATTTTGCAGCGGAGAAAGAAAATCAATCCAAAACAGGGCAAAATAGAGCCATGTAGAAGAATAATATTCTAGTTTATAGTTAATAGTTTATAGTTTAGAGATGATGACACTGGACGAAACCGACTTGCAGATACTAAAAACACTGCAAAAAAACGCAAAATTGACCACCAAAGAGTTGGCCGATGCGGTACACTTGACCCAAACTCCCGTTTTTGAGCGCCAAAAACGACTGGAGAAACAGGGGTATATTAAGAAGTATGTGGCGGTATTGGATTCTGAAAAGCTGAACCAAGGACTGCTGGTGTTCTGCAAGGTAAAGTTGCAACAGATTAACCACGAGATGGCTGATGCCTTTACCCGCAGGATTATGCGCATACCGGAAGTGACGGAGTGCTACAATACCTCGGGCTCGTACGACTACTTATTAAAGGTACGCGCGCGAGACATGAAACAGTATCAGGAGTTTGTACTCAACAAACTGGGCGATATCGCCAACATCGGTGCTATCGAGAGTACGTTTGTCATGAGCGAAGTAAAACAAGACTTCGGAATAAATCTATAAAACAACGGATTTCACAGATTTTACGGATAAAAGCCTTACAGATAATCAAAGACTTAAAAAAATCCGTTTAATCAGTGAAATCCGTTGTGTTTCTATTTTTATTTTGCGTAAGCGACGCTGCGGGTTTCGCGGATAACGGTAATCTTTACCTGACCCGGGTAGGTCATCTCGTTCTGAATCTTCGTAGCGATATCAGCACTCAAGGCCTCGCTCTCAGCATCGTTCATCTTATCGGCACCAACAATCACACGGAGTTCGCGACCTGCCTGGATTGCGTAGGTCTTGGTAACACCAGGATAGCTCATCGCAATGGCCTCAAGATCGTTCAAACGCTTGATGTAAGCCTCTACAATCTCGCGACGGGCACCTGGACGGGCACCAGAGATGGCATCGCACACCTGAACGATCGGTGCCAGCAACGTCTGCATCTCCATCTCGTCGTGGTGAGAACCGATGGCATTGCAGATATCGGGCTTCTCCTTAAACTGCTCTGCGATCTTAGCGCCATAGAGTGCGTGAGGCATCTCGCTCTCCTCATCGGGCACCTTACCAATATCGTGCAACAAACCAGCACGCTTAGCCTTCTTAGGATTCAAACCCAGCTCAGCAGCCATCACAGCACAGAGATTGGCCGTTTCGCGGGCGTGCTGCAACAGGTTCTGACCGTATGAAGAACGGTACTTCATCTTACCAATGATACGAATCAGCTCAGGATGCAGACCATGGATACCAAGGTCGATAGCGGTACGCTTACCTGTTTCAATAATCTCATTGTCGAGCTGCTTCTTTACCTTAGCCACAACCTCTTCGATACGTGCAGGGTGGATACGGCCGTCGGCAACCAACTGGTGGAGCGCCAAGCGGCAAACCTCACGACGAACGGGATCGAAACCAGAAATCACAATGGCCTCGGGCGTATCGTCGACCACGATTTCAACACCAGCTGCGGCCTCAAGGGCACGGATGTTACGACCCTCACGACCAATGATACGACCCTTTACCTCGTCGTTTTCGATATGGAATACGCTCACGGAATTCTCGATGGCCGTTTCTGTAGCCACGCGCTGAATGGTCTGAATCACGATTTTCTTAGCCTGGGCATTGGCATTAAGCTTGGCCTCGTCCATAATCTCGTTGATATAGCTGGCAGCAGCAGTCTTAGCCTCATCCTTCATCGACTCTACGAGACGAGCCTTTGCCTCTTCAGCACTGAGACCTGATACCTCTTCGAGCTTCTCGCGCTCTTTCAGCTGCATCTTCTCGAGTTCTTCAGCCTTTACATTGAGCAATTTCTTCTCATTGTCGATGCGTACCTGCTGATTGTCGAGCTCATTCTTACGACGGCCAAGTTCCTCCTGGCGCTGATTAAGGGTAAGTTCACGCTGTTTCAGCTTGTTCTCTGCCTGCTGCATGTCGTGGTTGCGCTTCTGCACCTCTTTTTCGAGTTCGCTCTTCTTATTGAGGAACTTCTCCTTCACTTCAAGCAGCTTCTTTTCTTTGATAACCTCGGCCTGCTTCTCGGCGGTGTCGAGCATCTCGTTGTATTTACCCTTCAGAACATAGCGGTAAATCAAATATCCACCGACGCCTCCCAAAACAAAGGCTCCGGCAGCAATCAATAGTACAAAAATTAAATCCATATAAAATCTATATTGTTAAAATGATATGCTTACTTTAGCGCTTCCTCAATTTCAGAAGTCAACTTAGCAAGAACATCATCATAAGGGGCCGTATCGTTCTTTCCACGGGCACGCTCATACTGCAAAGCCACATCAATCAGCGTCATCAGCGCGATGGTGTGCTCTGCCTTCTTACCTTTATAAGCTTGGGCATAGGCATTATATCGGTCGGTAATGAGCTTGGCCGCTCTGCGATAGAGTTCCTCATCGGAACGATTGATCGTCACTTCGATTTCCTCATCGTAGACGTGCAACCTGATATGTAGTTTCTCGTTATTCACTCCTGCCATTGTATAGCACCGTTATTGCTCTTCGCCACTCATGATACCTATGCATTTGTCGACATCGCGGATTAATTTGCTTAAGCGCTGCTTGGCTTTTTCCAAATCTCCATCCGATACCTCAATCATTCGGGCCATCTTGAGGGCATTATAATTTTGATCCGCCTGAGCCACCTGGTCTTTGAGCTGCTTGATAGCTTCTTCGTTTTTGGCGATACTGGCGCGCAGGTCATTATTCTCCTTTTTCAACTCTTGAAAGCGGAGTATCATCTGGCGCACACGCGTCTCAAACGTTACCAAAGTTTGCTCATTTGGACTCATACGTAACTAATTGTGGTACAAAGTTAAAGATAATTTATTAAAACGCCTGCTTTAACGCAGACATTTTAATATTTTTTAATCTTCACTCTTCCTTGGCTCCTTCTTTGCGAGCATGACAACCTTGTAAACAAAATCGGTTACCCACTTCTGAGAGAAGCCTAAACGACGATTATATTCGCGCACGGCAACAACGGTTTTCAGCACCGAAGCATCGGTAAAATCATTCTTATTGAAAATGTCGTTGACGGTCTTCTCTGTCATTGTATAGAGGGCCTTCTTCATGAAACCAGGCAGACGAAGCTTAAACTTCATCAGATTACCTGTAAGCATCATGATGTCCTGCGTAAAGCCCTGGAACTGGAGCAGATAGGTCTGGGCATCCTGAATCTTCTTGCAACGCTTGCGCAGACTCTGGTCGATCTCCTTAAAGAAATCATCTTCCATGCCATACATCTCCTTCAGCATCTTCTTGCAACGCGTGCGCTCGCCTACACCTAATTTATTATTTACGGTAGCTACCTTCAGCGTGGTCTTAAACATGCGGAGGTCGGGTAAAGCGGCCATATTGGTGATACCAAGGTCAGCGGCCATCGCTGCCTGGAAATAAACGCGGATCAGCGTCATGAAATCTTCCATGCCACCCACTTTCTGCTCGCTCTTATTCTTACCAAAAATTTTATTCCAAAAACTCATAAATTCTTATTTTTAATCAATTTCGCCTGCAAAGGTACAAAAAATTAAGAATTAAGAATTAAGAATTAAGAATTATTTGTATCTTTGTGCCCAATAAAACAATAAAATTATGAAAGGTATTGTATTAGCAGGAGGTTCAGGCACACGCCTCTACCCTATTACCAAAGGCATCAGCAAGCAACTGATACCTATTTTCGACAAGCCCATGATTTACTATCCTATCTCGACGCTGATGCTGGCTGGCATCCGTGAGATACTGATTATCTCGACACCTTACGACCTGCCAGGCTTTAAGCGATTGCTGGGCGACGGCAGCGATCTGGGCGTAAGATTCGAATATGCAGAGCAACCCTCACCCGACGGACTGGCGCAGGCGTTTATCATCGGAGAAGAATTCATTGGCGACGATTGCGCCTGTCTGGTGCTGGGCGACAACATCTTCTATGGCGGAGGCTTTACAGGCATGCTGAAACAGGCTGTGAAGAATGCTGAGGAGAACGGGCACGCCACGGTATTCGGCTATTATGTAAACGACCCAGAACGCTATGGTGTGGCAGAATTCGACGAGAACGGCAATTGCCTGAGCATTGAAGAAAAGCCCAAGAATCCGAAATCGAACTACGCCGTTGTAGGTTTGTACTTCTATCCCAATAGTGTGGTTGAGATCGCCAAGAACATCAAGCCCTCTGCTCGCGGAGAGTTGGAGATTACAACCGTCAACCAGATGTATCTGGCGCAGAAGAACTTGCTGGTGCAGACATTACAGAGAGGTTTTGCATGGCTCGACACAGGCACGCACGACTCGCTCTCTGAGGCGTCGAACTTTATTGAGGTGATTGAAAAGCGCCAAGGACTGAAAGTGGCTTGTATCGAAGAAATCGCGTTAAAGCGTGGATGGATAGACAAAGCACAACTCAAGAAACTGGCAGAGCCGATGGCGAAAAACGACTACGGCAAATATCTGCTAAACATCTGCAAATAAAGAAATCCCGCCAGTGGCGGGATTCTTTATTTATTTAGCGAACTCTTCGACAGCTCGTACCAATGCGGTAGGATTACCCATATCATACATACGACCATTGAGTCGGACACCCATCATGCCACTACGTTGGCGCACGGCTTCAAGCGCTGAGGTGAGTTCAATCTCCGTCACATGATCGCCATCGATCTCCTTCTGCATAATGTCTTCATGCAATTGAGAGAATACCGCGGGCGTAAGGATATACTGTCCAAAGACGCTATAGTACTCCTTCTCGCCATCCTGATTACGCACACCCAAGAAATCCTCGGCATAGCTGGGCTTGGGCTTCTCCTTCATCGTGGAAACATTGAGCACATGCTGGTGCTTGTCTTCCCAGATGCCATGCAAAATGCCATAACGACTGACTTCTGCCAAAGGTATCGGATGGATGCTGACCATCAGACTATTATAGCGCTCATACTCTTCGACCATCTGCAAGGCGCAAGGCTTATTAGAATCGCTACGATATAAGGTATCGCCCAAAAGCAACAAGACGGGTTCGTTGCCTGCAAACTGAGCTGCCTGATACACAGCATGACCAAAGCCACGCTTTTCGCGCTGGTAGACATAACGCAGGCGCTTGCCGATATCGAGAATATGGTTTTCATACTCCTGTGCCTCAGCGTTCAGTTTATGCAGATGTTCATCAGACAAGGGGCGCTCAAAGAAATCAATATATTGCTGGCGCTCTTCCTCCGATCCCAGTACGAGACAAATCTCCTCGATGCCACTCTGCACCAATTCTTCAAGCAGAATCAAGATAACAGGGCGCACCATACCATCAGGACATGCGATGGGGAAGAAATCTTTCTTGAGGGCACGGGTTGCAGGATATAATCGGGTGCCAAAACCAGCTACAGGGATGATGGCCTTGCGAACGGTATGCACAGGATTCAGCGTGAGGGTATAAGCCTTCATGCCACGATTGTTCAGATACTCAAGCAACTGAGCCTGCGCCTCGGCACTACGAGCCAGGAACTGCACAGAGCCGTCGCCATGAGAACCAACACCCTTACCACCCCATACCAAAGGCTGGATCTCAGGATCGCTGAGCACAGCTGCAAGTTTGGGGGCTTCCAAGGCTTTCGACATCGGAGCCACCTGGCTATTGAAAAGATCCTCAGCCTCAACCATCAGTTTTCCGAGCATCTCGGCATCGCCCTCAGCCATATACTTGATGGCACGATCAACGATCTCAAGGTTCTTTTCGCCCAAAGCCTCGTGCTCGCGCTGTTCCATCTCATTTGTGGGGAAGGGATAGCCCTTGTTCAGATCTGACAGAATCTTAATGGTATCTTTCTCTGCACAGAGATCGGCAAATACCCAATAGAGATGCTTCTTCACATTGAGTGAGCGCACCTCGATCTCATCGCCATCGAAGGTCATGAGATTAGGTTTCACACCAAAGGCACAGGCCTGATCCAAGCGACCACAACGGCTAGAGGTACGAAGTTCGCCAAGATAAGCGATATTCATCTCGCCCAGGGTATTGAGATTGAGATTATAAAGCTGGTTAAAGGCACGGGCTACCAACACGCAGATGGCTGCAGAGCTGGAAAGTCCGCTCTTTATGGGGAGCGTCATCGAAGTAATACGGATGCGCACACCACCGACCTTATACCATTCGAGCATATAAGAAGCCACACCTGCACAATAGCAGAAGAAGCTACCCGACTTGGCGATACGCTTTAGTTCGCTTTCGTCCATGCGGCAAGAAAAATCCTGCCATAAAGAATCAATCTCGGGGGCTTGACTAGACAATTCGAATTTAGCGGATTTCTCTACTTCGGCATAGATACCTTGTTCGATACCCGTTACAATCGCTGCACCCGGTTTGATGTCAGCATTCATCGTACGATAGTGACCTGCCCAGTCAGTATGTTCTCCAAAAAGGCACAAGCGCCCTGGAACAAATAGTTTCATCATAAAACAATATTTAGGTTATATTATGAGTGCAAAGATAATAAAAATAGCGAATAGAAAACAGAAAATAGTGAATTTTTTTAAGATTTATCGCTTTTTTCTTGGTTACTTAAAGGATTTTTGTTACTTTTGCCAGCAGATTAATAACCCTTTAAAAAGAAATTGCCTATCGATAAAAGCTTTACTCCATTCTAAAATTGAAAGAATATGAGTATACTTGCAAGCATGAGCGACGAAGAGTTGGCTTTGGCTTATATCGATGGTAATAATCCTGAACAGAAGTGAAGAAAAAATCTTCACCTATATTATGTATATGGTGAAGAATGAAGATCTGGCCAACGACCTTTTTCAAGAAACCTATCTGAAAGTGATCACCAAACTGCAAAACGGTCAGTACACCAACAGCGGTAAGTTTTCTTGGTGGCTGACACGTATTGCACACAACGTGGTGATTGACCACTTCCGTACGCAGAAGAGCGAAAAGATTGTGGATGCACCTAAGGAGAATGAGCTCAGTAATCTGAAAAGTGCCTCTGTGCTGGATGATAACCGCGAGACGCAACTATCCAACGAACAAGTGCTTCGTGATGTAAAGAAACTGATGGAGTCGCTGCCTGAGAACCAGCGCGACGTGGTTTACATGCGCTTCTTCCAGGAACTATCGTTTAAGGAGATTGCCGAGCAGACCAATGTCAGCATCAATACATCGTTAGGACGTATGCGCTACGCCATCATCAATCTTCGCAAACTGACACGCGAATACGGTATCAATCTTACCTTAGAGTGATCGCAAATCGTGGATAATCTGTTTGGGGTCAGGGGCATTGAAGACATAGCTGCCACTGACAAGGACATCCACACCCGCAGCTACTAATCTAGGGGCTGTTTCGCCTTGCACGCCACCATCTACCTCAATCAATGTTTGGCAACCCTTCTCGGCAATCATCTTGCGAAGGCGCTTTACTTTCTCGATGGTGTTCTCGATAAACTTCTGACCACCGAAGCCCGGGTTTACACTCATCAGCAATACCATATCCAGATCGCCAATAATATCCTCAAGCACACTCACGGGTGTAGACGGATTCAGCGTTACACCAGCCTTCATGCCTGCATCGTGAATCTCCTGAACCGTGCGATGCAGATGTACTGTAGCCTCTACATGCACATTCATCATCATAGCACCAAGTTTGGCGGTTTGCTGGATATAACGCTCTGGGCGCTCTATCATATAATGCACATCGAGGGGTTTTGTACAAGCCTTGACGACAGCTTCGAGCACAGGGAATCCAAACGAGATATTAGGCACGAAGGAGCCATCCATCACATCCAGATGAAGCCAATCAGCCTCACTGTTGTTAATCATGTCAATGTCGCGGTCGAGATGCAGAAAGTCGGCTGCAAGTCATAATCCTTTTTCTTAATTCAGACACGTGGCCTTGTTGATATTCGTACGATAAGTGTAGGCAACCTGACGAATCACGTCCAATGTCTCCTTGCGGGGTTTAAATCTTTCTGGAGTAAAATCATTCATAGGCAAGCACGATTAAAATATGAGTTACTTACCTTAGAAACGCTCCTACACCTTATTTTATTATATAGTTCTCAATATTTTTATTGCCATTCATGAAATCGCGCGCTTTCATCCTGTTTTTACCAGCCAACTGGAGTTCATCTATCTGAAGCAGGCAATCAGCCGTCGTGATATAAAGCACACCCTTATAAACCACAATCATGCCTGGACGCATTCCCACAGACTTATCAGTCTTGGTGGTCTTGAAGATTTTCAAATCCACATTCTTGCCATCAGGGCCCATCAAGGTAGTCCACGCACCAGGATAAGGACTCAAGCCACGGATAAAGTCGTAGACACGTTTTACAGGGCGATTCCAGTTGATTTCGCAATTATTCTTAAAGAGTTTGGGAGCATCATAGAGATGCTTTACATTGCCCATCAAATCCTCTTGTGGAATACTCTCAGGATGGCCATCGGCAGCAATAATCTTCTCCAATGTCTCCAGACAGATCTCAGCACCCAGATGCATCAAGCCGTCATAAACATATTCGACATTAGCGGTATCAGGCACGTCGAAAGGTTTCTGCATGATGACACGACCAGTATCGATATCCTTGTCGAGGAAGAAAGTGGTGACACCTGTACGTGTCTCACCATTAATCACGGCCCAGTTGATAGGAGCTGCACCACGGTATTGTGGGAGTAGGGCTGCATGCACATTGAAGGTGCCATAAGCAGGCATATCCCAAACCACCTCTGGTAACATACGGAAGGCTACTACCACCTGGAGATTGGCTTTATAGCTACGCAATTGATCGACAAAAGCAGGATCCTTCATCTTTTCAGGTTGCAACACGGGCAAGCCCTTTTCCAAGGCATATTTCTTCACCTCGGATGGCTGCAGGGTATCCTGATGGCGACCTACTGGCCTGTCGGGTTGTGTAACCACCGCCACAACATTGTATTCATTCTCTACCAACGCCTTCAAGGTTTCTACTGCGAACTCAGGCGTTCCCATAAACACAATACGTAAATCCTTCTTCTCCATACTTTTTTACCTTTTTACTTTTTTACCTTTCATCAGTCTTCACTCATATCCGCCACCATCTTGCGATACATCGTATAAATACGTTGACGCGAGATATAGCCTTTCAGTCTGCTTTCAGCATCGAGCACAGGCAACCAATTGGCACCTGTACGATCGAAAGTACGCATCACATCTGCCATTGGCATAGTATCGCTCAATCGTGCCTTGGGCTCTGTCATCAGCTGCGATGATTTAAAATGATGATACAGTTCGATTCGGAAGACGACAT
Source organism: uncultured Prevotella sp. (assembly GCA_905234145.1). Lineage (GTDB taxonomy): Bacteria > Bacteroidota > Bacteroidia > Bacteroidales > Bacteroidaceae > Prevotella. Next base: position 123,659 of record CAJOGK010000001.1, read on the forward strand.
TACGAATCTTCATAATATCGATTTCGCCCAAGAGCGAACCACCTGCATCGAGCACAGGCAGCACCGTAGAGTGACTACGACTGATCTTATGTACAATCTGTCCGAGTTCCATATCGGGTGTTACACTCAGGAAATCGCGCTCGATAACAGAATCAAGATTCATCAGTGTCAGTACGGCATGGTCAGTATGATGGGTAATGAGTTTACCCTGTTTGGCCAAGCGCGAACCATAGATACTATGAGGTTCAAAAATGATAATCGTAAGATAGGCACACACACTCACAATCATCAGTGGCATAAACATGCGATAGCCGCCCGTGAGTTCTGCAATCAGGAAAATACCCGTCAGGGGGGCATGCATCACGCCCGACATCACGCCAGCCATACCCAGCAAAGCGAAATTCTTTTCCGGTACATAAACTCCTATCTCGTTGATGTTCCAAAGGCGCGAGAACAGGAAGCCCGTAAAACACCCGATAAACAGGGATGGCGCAAACGTTCCACCACAGCCACCACCACCATTCGTAGCCGAAGTAGCAAACACCTTGGTAAACAGCACCAAAGCGAGATAGGGTATCAAGAGTGCACCTTGACCTGAGAAAAGTGAGTTGTTTAAGATACGGTTCCAGTCAGCTTCAGTCCTTCCGTTCAGCAAGAGATCGATACTGCTGTAGCCCTCGCCATAAAGTGCAGGGAAAAGGAAGATGAGCAAACTCAATACCGTTCCACCAATAGCTAACTTAACATAAGGCTTATCCTTGAAACGGGCAAAGATGCCCTCGCAGAAGCCCATGGTACGAATAAAGTAAAGCGATACCAAACCACAAGATATGCCAAGCAATACACAAGCAGGGATGCGCTCAACTGACCATTCGCTATCCAGATGGAAGGTAAACAATGCTGTATTGCCACTAAAGATATAGGTGAAGACGGTAGCCGTTACGCATGATACCAAGATTGGTAGCAGTGCCGACATCGTCATATCGATCATCAGCACCTCCAACGTAAATACCAGTCCTGCTATCGGGGCCTTGAAGATACCGGCAATCGCACCAGCAGCACCACATCCCACCAGCGTCATCAGCATCTTACGGTCCATGTGGAAGATCTGTCCCAGATTTGAACCTATGGCAGAACCCGTGAGTACGATAGGTGCCTCAGCTCCTACAGAACCACCAAAGCCAATGGTGATGGCAGAAGCGATGACACTAGACCAGCAGTTATGTGATTTCAGGCGCGACTTATTCGTAGATATCGCATAAAGGATTCTGGTGATACCATGCGAAATATTATCCTTGACGACATAGCGCACAAAGAGCGAGGTAAGATAGATGCCCACAACAGGATATACCAGATATAACCAGTTGGCACCAGTACGATCGAAAGAACTGGTAAGTAGCGATACAATCTGATTGATAATCCAGTGGAGCGAAAAGGCAGCAACGGCAGCAAAGAAGCCAACGAGGAGGGCGAGAATGATCATAAACATCTTCTCGCTGACATGTGCTACGCGCCATTCGTGCAGGCGCTGAAGCATCGTAGGCTTTGTTACTGTACCATCCATCACTTCCTGATAATCATTACTTCTCCGTTTTCCTTCAATTTGATGATACTCGACGGGGTATGAGGCTTATGCTCCTGACGACGACTCCAGCAGACATAATCCACCGCTTCAAGAATACGAGGGTCGATATCGCCATAGTTCTGAGCGGCAGGTTCGCCACTGATATTGGCAGAGGTTGAAACAATCGCCTTCTGGAATCGATAGCAGAGTTCCTTTGAAAAAGGCTCGTTGGTAATTCTGATTCCCACGCTACCATCCTCGGCAATCAAGTTTTCTGCCAAATTAATCGCCCCATCAAGAATCAGCGTCGTAGGTTTAGCATCTTCAGCTTCTTTCAGGCTATCGACAAGTTGCCAAGCCACATCGGGCACATTCCTGAAATAGCGCTGCATGCGGGCATCGGAATCCACCAAACAAATCAGTGCCTTTGAATCATCACGCTGTTTGATGGCATACACGCGCTTGACAGCCTCAGCATTCGTCGCATCGCAACCAATGCCCCACACCGTATCCGTAGGATAAAGGATTACCCCACCCTTACGCATGGTCTCTACAGCGTTTTTTATATCTTGTTCTCTCGTCATTAGAATTCACTTGTAAAGTGGAACTTAATATGTTTGAAGTCCTCTTGCGCCATCGAGAGTACATAGCCGGAATCAGCCAGGAACACATCGCGTCCCTCCTTATCCTTCGCCATATACTGATACTTGCGCTTCTTGAAGTTTTCTAGCTCCTGAGGATCATCGCTCTCTATCCAGCAAGCCTTATACAGATGAACAGGCTCCCATCGGCACTTGGCGTTATATTCATTCTCCAAACGATACTGAATTACCTCGAACTGCAACTGACCAACGGTACCGATAATCTTACGATTGTTGAACTGGTTGACAAACAACTGGGCCACGCCCTCGTCCATCAACTGGTCGATACCCTTCTGCAACTGCTTGGCTTTCATCGGATCGTCGTTCTCAATATACTTGAAAAGCTCCGGCGAGAACGATGGCAAGCCACGGAAATGCAACTGCTCGCCCTCGGTAAGGGTATCACCAATCTTAAAGATACCATTATCAGGCAAGCCTACAATATCACCAGGCCACGCCTCGTCGATGGTAGATTTTCGCTGAGCCATAAACTGCATTGGACTAGAGAAGCGCAGCGTCTTGCCTTGGCGCACGTGCAGATAAGGCTGGTTACGCTGGAACTTGCCAGAGCAAACCTTACAGAAGGCGATACAAGAACGGTGGTTGGGATCGATATTGGCGGTAATCTTAAAGATAAAGCCCGTAAACTTCTTCTCCTCAGGATTTACATCGCGCTCCTCTGCCTTGGTAGGACGAGGACTGGGGGCAATCTCCACAAAACAGTTCAATAGTTCCTGCACACCAAAATTATTCAGTGCGGAGCCAAAGAACACGGGTGCGACCTCAGCCGAACGATAAGTGTCAACCTCAAACTCAGGATAAACACCATCTACCAGCTCCAGGTCTTCACGCAGCTTAGCAGCATTCTCTTCGCCCACACGCTGATCGAGTTCGTCACTATTGATATCTACCTCGACCTTATCAGTAACTCGCTGTTTATCTGGGGTAAAGAGGTCGAGTTTCTGCTCGTAGATATTATACACGCCCTTAAACTTGGCGCCCTGGTTGATAGGCCAGCTCAATGGGCGCACCTTAATTTCCAGTTCCTGCTCCAGTTCGTCGAGCAGATCGAAAGGGTCACGTCCCTCACGGTCCATCTTATTGATAAAGATGATCACTGGCGTTTTGCGCATACGACAAACGGTCATCAGCTTTCGCGTCTGTGTCTCTACACCTTTGGCACCATCCACCACGATAATCGCAGAGTCAACAGCGGTCAACGTACGAAAGGTATCTTCCGCAAAGTCTTGGTGACCTGGGGTATCGAGGATGTTCACCTTATATTCGATATCTTTGCCCTCTGGGGTATAGTCAAACTCCATCACAGAGGTCGATACAGAGATACCACGCTGCTTTTCGATATCCATCCAGTCGGAGGTGGCTGTCTTCTTAATCTTGTTGTTCTTAACGGCACCAGCCACCTGTATCTGTCCTCCAAACAGCAGAAACTTCTCCGTTAATGTCGTCTTACCCGCATCTGGGTGAGAGATAATCGCA
>CAJOGK010000002.1:0-60095 GCA_905234145.1 uncultured Prevotella sp.
GTATTCTGCCATCGCAGAGAAGAAGGTGTTCCAAGAGGCTGCTACCCACAGCGGAATTTCTTCGGGTGTAATCAAGGCTGCTTGGGATGCAGCAGGTGAAGTAATCCGCACGTGGGCCACTGAGGGTCATAGCGTACCTCTGCCCGGTCTGGGAACCATGCGCTTTGGTGTGCGTTCGAAGGCAGTAGATAACCTCGACGATGTGAAGACGGGTCTGATTACCACGCGTCGAATTATCTTCACCCCGAATGTGGAGGTAAAGGACGAGCTGAAGAATACCGCTATTCAGATCACCTGCCTTGATGAGGATGGAAACGTCCTGAAGCGTGTCACCTCTGGCGATAGTGGCAATATCGAGGAAGACGGTGGTGAGCACCAATCGTCTGAGAACCCCGACAATGGCGGTGGCACCGAGAACGGTGGTGATTCAAATTCAGGCAACCAGGGTGGCAATTCCGGTGGTGGCGGTGATGACAACGGTGGAAGTCAGAGCGGCGATGACGATTAAGCAACGGGGGAGCTCTGAGGAAGGGCTCCCCAGCCTTTAAACAGAGTATTAACTATTAAAAACTAAACGATTATGACGAAGAAAGAAACCGTAAAGTGGATTGTGCAGATCATTGCATCAGTAGCTACAGCTATTCTGACCGCGCTTGGTGCGACAAGCTGCATGGGTATCTAGCCCAAAAGAAATGTGTGTTGTGTGAGATTTTTCTAGATTGGTAAGTTTTTGAAATTGATTTTTGATTCATTTTTAGAGCGAATTGGAGCGAGGAGCCTGTGAAGGTTCCTCGCTTCGTTGTTTTGAAAAAAATAAGGGCTATCCGTGCTGATTTACACTTCAAGCCCATTAACAGAGGATGTCCCTTTATTGTTGGAGTCTACCAAAATGGTGTTAAATCAACGTACTATGCCTTACGATCATAGCCATCCTCTATGTTTTTAAAAGAAAAGGATGTGGAACATTTCTACAAGTGCACCCAAAAATGGGCCTCGTGCAATATATACCCAAACCTTACGGAAATGGGCATCCTTTTCATTTCGGGTGCAAAGATACGAAAAAACAATGTAAAGAACAACGGATTTTGGAAGATTAACGCAATTCGACCGTAAATAAAGGCAAAACGGGGAAGAACGAGGAAGTGCGAAAATGAGGGTAACGCAAAATATGGAGAATTGGTGAAGGAGTTAGGTTTCCAAATCGTAACCCGAAACACGTCTCATTAGAGTGGTTAAACCCCAAAGCAAAATGGGGCAGAACACAGCACCTTTCACCGCCAGTTTTTTATTCCGCAAACTGCTACATTTTGCATAGCGATGGATAGTCCAAAAGACAGTAGTTTTGCAGCCAAAAAATAAAAAGGAATAAGAAATGAGAAGTACATTCAACATTTTGTTCTATGTGAACAAGAGTAAGGAGAAGAACGGTGTGGTTCCTGTAATGGGACGTGTGACAATTAACGGTACTCAGAGCCAATTCAGTTGTAAGGCTACCCCCTATAGTGGCATTTGAACTATTTTTGTTACATAAATGCTAATAAGTTTGTTACTTTGCTACTAATTTATTAAATTTGCACACGAAACGCCTATAAATGATAGATTTCTACTAAAATGAAAGAGTATAAGCATTATAATCGCATTAAGTCTGTCTTGGCAGAAAAGAATAAGACAGGAACTTGGCTATCAGAACAGATGGGCCGCAATCTAGGAACTATATCACGATGGATGACCAATAAGGTTCAGCCATCCGTTGAAATCGCCAAGTATCTCGACGTGGATGTGAGGGAGTTATTGGTGGCATCAAAGTGATTATCCCCATCTTTAGTGTTAAAGAATAATTATGTTTATTTCTAAACAATGATATTGATACAATGAAAAAAGAAAAAGGGTTTTACATACAACAATATCATAATAAGTGGAGAATTGGAGAATATTCATTCCTGAATGATGATAATAGTACTGTTCATTTTAGAGGATGGGAAGTTGGAAAAAATTGCATTCAAGCTTCGTGTTTTGAAACAAGTGACACTTACTTTGTAAATGCCATTAAAAAGAATCCTTTATTTCCTATTTCTATTGAATTATGGGAAAGGGTGAAATCAATAATAACTAATCTTGTTCACGACATAAAAGATGCAGTTCAGATTCAGCCCTCCCATCCATTTGACATCAAATATGGGCAATGCTATTATTGCCTTACTGAATGCAATTTAGACATTGGTCGCTTTAGATTACCATATGAACAACATATGCCACTCGTTGATAGTGCTTACATTTTGGATTTAAGGGAAGAAGATTGGTTTTTAAGTATTTTACAAGATAAAATGGGGCTTCCTGATTATGAAAATCTAATCCAATTAAATAATTGTATATATGATGATTGTATTAAACGAATAGAAAACACAATTTCATTGTTATTGCATTCTATTACAACTTCTATTCCGAAAAGCAAAGAAAATATGGTGAAAGAAGATCTTTCGCTGCAAGATTATCTCAATTCCAAAGTTACAAAAGAGGAGTTAAAAAATGCATGGATGGATGAATTTAGAGTTAAATATAGTGCCGATAGAAAACGATTATTGGAAAATACGAATTGGCTTGAAGATTATAACATACAAGAAGGTACAAAAGTTATCTGTGACGATGCCTTTAGAAGGTGTGATGAATTGATTTCAATAAACATTCCAAATAGCGTAGTCACACAAAACTTTTTATTATGCAATTGAAATTAAACTCCTTTAACAGTTTATCGGGAAAGATGCCCGATTTTGTAATCTGGGAATTTACAAAAATGAGCATATACACATAAGATGTACGTGCGTATATGCTCACTGCTTACTTTATCCTATTGTTGGCTCTGTGTTGCCAAACAAAACTTCATTCTCAATGCTCCACGAAAGCAATATTGTAAATTCTGGCTCAACACCACCTGTTACATAACTGCCTTTGACTTCAATTAACTGTATGTCATCATCAGTTTCGTCAATCTCATACGGTGCCGCTTGAATGTATTTGACTTCAATACTTTTCAAGTCTGTTTTGACTTCTTTAGTGAGATACTTCAATAGCACTTCATTAACTGCCGCGCTGCATTGTACTGACAATTCCCGAACGCTTAAATTTTCCAATTTCATAATATTCGTTTTTTATAAGTTTATAATGTGAGCCGCAAACGTCACCGAGGTCATTATAAATCGAACACACCCATACCAACATTTTACGGCTCTGTTTATTCTTTCAGTTTTTCGATTTCTTGACGTAAACGCTCTATCTCTTTTTGTGCTTCTGTAACAAACTCCGCATCTGCTTTTTGCTGTTCGTTTAACTCTGCCATTTTCTTTTCAAACTCACTGTCATCAGTGATTAGATTCTGATAGTTTCTGATGTGATACTTTTTTCGTTGCTCGAATTTCTCCAGACGCTTGCTTGCTGCATCAAACAACTGCTGCACTTCTTTCAGTTCTTTTTCTTTGTCTTCTAATTGACGTTTGACATTGTAGCCTTTGACTTTCTCATATTGAGTGATAAAGTCTTCTATGTGTGACAAAAAAACGTCTTCTTTCATACCAGCGTTTCTTGCTCTCTCAAAGAGTTCACGAAAACGATTATACAAATATATTTCCTCTCTGAATATCATAAGTGTACGCACTGAAACTTAGTCTTAATGATTTCTACTTCTCCAGACGGCCCGTTTACTTCTACACTATAGTCAAAATACATTGTATCGCCAGTATCGAAAACTAACGTCCACTTTCGTAAGTCTATCGCTTGCGCTTCCCACGAATCTTTTTGCTTGTCAGTATGAGTTTCAAATAATATGATTTCGTCTTCTTTGAAATTCGTTAGCAATTTTAAGAATAGACCATTGTCACCGCCAAGATGTGCGGGACCGTGTGCTTGAATTGTATCGGCTAAACAGTCATACTCTATTTGTCTGCATCGTTTGCCGTCTGCTGTTGTGCCGTATGTGATTTGTGGATTGCCGTTTGCTTTGCGGAAATCATCAAAGTGACAGACTTCTTTCGGTGCTGTCTGGGTGCTGTCATCATCAGACTTTGAGCAACCGACAATGACTGCTGCAATAATGACTGCTGACAGATATACTAACTTTCTCATACTTGTTTGCTTTTGTGCTGCAAAGATACGAAAAAGTTTTGGAAAGAACACAGATAAATACTAAAAATCAAATTCAGACAAAATGAAAAATGCAATTATCTTAATTCTGATTTTCTTGGCGTTCGTAAAGTTCCCAACGATTGCACTTGCTGTTGTTGGTACGCTCGCCGCAACTGTACTGCTTGCAATGCTTGGCGTTGTAAATTTAAAAATCAATTATAAGACTGATGACAATGTATAATTTTAACTGCTGCCCGATGTGCGGGTACAATGAGCCTTTAATATGGCTGAACACTGACCAACTGTTTGACGATGGTGACAGTGACGATGACGCTTTAGTACATCACTATCGCTGCCCGCGCTGCGGGTGTGACATTGACGTTACAGAGCCAGTGAAAGAAGACAAAGAAACGACTTTCAGAGAGTGTTGGGAGTCAGAAAAGAGTGTTTGACGTAACTGATTTTGTTTGCTGTTTCTGAATCACTACATAATAAGTTTTTATGTTAGTGCCAGATTCAGAAAAAGCACCCTAATCAATTTCGTGGACTTCACCACAAACAGACTGCAAGAAATCTCTAAACTGCTGAGATTTCTTGTCTTGGCTGTGCTACCAATGCGGTGACATTATAGCAACTAATCTGCCACCATCAGACAAATGCTCATACATTCGTAATACGTGCGTAATGTCTTGGTTTTTGCTGAACGGTGGATTTGCTATAATATAATCATACTTGACAGACAAGTCACTCTGTAAGAAATCATCACCTATAATATTGACGTGCTACATCTTTTGCAGCACTTTTTTGTTTTCCTGCATTGCTTCGTATACATCAAACTTGACATTATCATTGATATGCTGTACTGCTTTTATCAGTGCTCCTTGTCCTGCTGATGGTTCCAATATCTTAGCATTGTCTTTGATACGTCCTAAGTGTTGTGCAACTTCATCTGCAACTGCTTTAGGTGTTGCAAAAAACTGAAAGTCTTTCTTTTCTTGCAGATAGTCTTTGCCACTGAGTAACTGTCTGAGCACATCGTTTGCATCTGTTGTATCTGAAAAGACAAAGCCTTGTGTCTTTCCGCTTTTCCACTTCCCGCCGACTGCTTCCAACTGCTTCTTAACTTCATCATAAATCTGTCTGTCAAGTTGCTCTGTCGGTAGATGTAAGACGTTATCATTGACAGTGCATTTCTTCCAGACTGATTCAATGTCTTTCAGAGTCGCTTTTGGCTGTCCCTGCCTCTTTGATTTTTGCTTGTCTTTATAGTCTTCGTCTGTCATACCCATAGAACGTGTATAGGCTTCTATTTGACTGTTGAAATACTCTGAACGGCGTGTTTCGTGTTTGATAAGTTCGACTATTCTGTCAATACCCTCTAAGTGCTCGACTGACTCAATGTTATAGTATATGTCTGTGAGTGAAACACCGCTGACGGCTTTGAGTTCCAAAGCAGACATAATTGAATGTAGTACACTGTCACTGTCGGAAACGTCCGATGCTCTGACAGTTAAATCGATGCTGATTTTATAGTCTTTCATTACCGTATTTATTAAGTAAAAGACAGCCGATTAAGACTGTCTCTTTTCTATTTCTGACTGCAAATCGTCTATTTTGACAACATCTGCTTTATTATTTGAAATATCAAATAAACCAAGACTATTACATTCTACAAATTTATCTTCTGAACTATCCCAAATCAGATAACCAACAATTATATATTCGTGAATACCACATACAAAACCAACTGTATTATCATCTACAGAAAAAATATCTACTTGTCGAATTATCAAATTGGGACATTTTTCGTTAAAATATTGTTTTATATAAACATCGATATACTCATTTTTATCTGTTAATATCATAATCTGTAAAGTTTAAAATGTTATACGTGCTGCAAAGATACAAATATTATCTGAAACTAATGCAGATAAAATGAAACTTTATACTTTATACTCATTTGTCACTGTCACCATCTTCAGCGGTTTGGCAGTGAAATACTTATAACTTATATAAGTCGGCTTGATGACTGCTTGTTTCACAATCCACTGTTTGTGTAGATGTGACGGTATCTCTGCCACTACATCTTCATCAAGGTGCTCAATTCCACGAGAGTCTATTTTCAAAATCACACATTTGTCAAGTAGAAACAACTGATTGCGGCATATATCATCTGCAACTGTAGTTTTAGCAATGCCCTCTGTGACTACACCATCACGAATAATTGCAGTTTCGTACTGATATGTGCAATTCTGAAAGACGAAAATCTCACCATCTTCGTTTGCTTGCAAGCCATTGTTAAGAATGCTTTGCAAGTTCTCTTTAGATGTGATATGATAGTAATACTTTCTCATACGATTTTGTAAGCACCCGCCACCGCTGACGGGTGCTCGTTAATGACACTTTAAGACTGTCTGCTTGTCTGATGCTTACGACCACGATGCAACGTATGACCGTACAGTCTGAGACTTCTGCCCTCCTGCTTCTGCTGCTCCGCTTTCAGTGCTTCGTACTTTTCAAACAACTCGGCGTGCTCGCTTTTGAAAGCGTTGACCGCTGCTTCTGCTTGCTGTGCTGCTTGCTCTGCTTTCTTACGTTCTGTCTCTCGCACTGCTTCCACTGTCGCTTGCAGTTGCTTGATGATTTCATTGACTGTCACGTCACGCACGTCTGCAAGTTCGCTGATGACTGCAAAGCATTTCTCTGCTTCTGACTGCTTCTGCTTCGTCTTCGACTCTGCACCACGATTCAGACGCGCCTGACTGCGCTTAGACGCTTTCTCAGTATGAGCGTCAATCTGCTTGGCGAGGTCTTCCTCATCATCGTAACTGATGACATACACTCTGCCTGGCTTTTGCGCTCTGCACCACCACGCACTTAACTTGTTCCCGTACTCAGTTGGTAACTGACCCATTGCAGCCGCTAACTGCTGCTTGTTTTCAATAGTTTTTTTCATAATTACTTATTTTTAGAAATTAATAATGATTTGAATACTTCGTATAAAGTTGGTACAATGATACTGTTTCCACCCTGCTTGTAGAGTTCTTTGTCTGTGTTCACAGTCCGCATCTTCTGCACGTCTTCACTACTTACGCCCATAAACTTCAAATACTCTGCGGGTGTCAATCGTCTCATTCTTAGAAACTGATTCGCTTGCAGTTCTTTCACCGCTTGCAGTATCTTCGGACGTGCTGCATTACTGATTTTCTTTCCGTCAAGTCTGCCACATCTTATATACTTAATAAAATAACCGTTTATGTCATCTGTCGGGACTTGCTCACCGTTTTCAGTCTGCCAGACTTCTAACACCATCGGCGCGGGAAAATGACCCGTGCTGATTGCATAACGCCAATCTTTATTTTCGTACCCCGTTGCCATCAGCGTGGTAATGCTACCGTCTCGCTTTAGCGGTGTCAATGTTATCGTTTTAACTTTCTTCATTGTTACTGCTTAACCGTGTTGCAGTTAGGGCTGATATATTATTAATATTGTTACTGTCTCTCTGGAAAGCAGAGCGGCTTTCGCAAGTGGCTCTGCTATGAGAATAAAAATTAACTTTAATTTATATCAATCAGAAATCACGCTTGATTTCGAGTGCAAATATAGTATGAAAAAACATAAGTCGTATCACTTAGACCGAATGTTTAATAATTGTTAATTCCGTGTACTGTCCACAAAAATTTTCATTAACTTTGCGACCGAAAAAAGTGCATTTATTATGAGTGTCAATTTCTTCAATATCGTCTATGAATGTTTGGCAAATGAGCCAGACTTTGTGGCTTCGATGCTGTCATCAAGCAACAATCAATTAATCGGTCTTCAACTGAAAAACCATCCGTCAGCAAATATTTTTGTTCGTGACAGAAATAGTGCTGTCAGAGAAATAGAAAGATTGAGAAAGTTGATGCTTACAGACAATGACTCGTTTCTCCGTGAGGCTCGTGACATATTAGGATATGATGGACTGTGCGAAATGTGCCGACATAAAGCACCAGAAATGTATGATAGTGCCAAAGACTTTTTAGACTATTGTGAAGACAGCGGGCTTGATTGGTGCTACTTTTTTAAGAACTGCATACCGTTTACTATTAGAGTTTCTGAGATTGAAATTGTTGAAACAGAAAAGAGAAAAGGCCGACCTAAAACAAACAAGTATTCTGCATCATTGGTTTATGACAGAAAAGTCGTACCGATACAGTTCAAACCACAAGAATTAGCAATATTTCTTTATTTTGTCACAGATACATTGGACTCTGCTGACAAAGACTCTTCGGCTCAATTTATTAGTGCTGTTAAAACAATAATGAAACGATTGACAAGCAGAACACATGAAATTAATGACTCACGCGATAAGATACGAAAAGCAATAAGTGACACTAACAGTAAGATTATTGATGCTATTTCCAAACACGGTGTGACTGATGACAATGAAGATGCAGATAATATATTAAGGTGGTACACAATAAACACTACTAAAGACTATCAGTCTTATTATAAATTATCACTCCCTAAAGAGTGTATATCATTACCACCAGAACTAAAGAAAGACAGTCTCTAATGGCTGTCTTTCTTGCTTTAATTACTGTGTGTCGTGGAGTGCTCGCCAATGTCTGCCACCCGCATAAGCACCAATGTAGATGTAAGTGTCATTACTCATTGATATATCTGCATTCAACTGGCAAAAGTAGTTATCATTCAAGTTGCTGTCAACTATAATAACGCCGTGCTCTGTATTGCTATATGGCACTACATAGACATTGCCGCCACTGTCATTGATGATAGTCACTGTATATCCTACGGGCAGTCCTACAGTGTCACCGTCTGAGTCAGTGAAAGTCTCTGGCGGTAGAACAATCCAACTGTCTTGATAGTTGGATTCAGAGTCCATTGCACGCCCGATTACGTAACAAATGCCGCTGTCTCTCTGGGCATCGATTCTAAACGCCCATTTACTTGCATTTATATTGCCTATAAACTGATAAGTATATAGATAAGGAGTCGTACCCGTTCCGACTTGAAACAGTGGTGTATAATTGTAAAAGGGAAACCAGACGGGCTTTACGTTTGGTGTCGTTCCTTTTATCTATGCTGCAACTTGAAAGTTCTGATTTTTAAATCCGTCTGGATTGTTCCAACGTATGCCGCTGAAACCATATCTCAACTGCAATTCGTCTTCGCTCGCCCATATCAGTTTGTTTGCTCCCTAATGGGTGTAGAAACCATCACGCCCGATAAACGTCTGTGCGTTCTTTGCTGTCTGGCATCTGACATTTACTCTCAGATATGCAGTGCCGCTTGCTGACTGACTGCTATAGACTCTTATCTTTAGTTTGTACGTTCCTGCACTCGGCGCCGAGTATCTGATGCGGTCTGACAGATTGCGATAATTGCCGTAAGAGTCTGCTTTAGTTATTGTGACTTCATAATTCTTTGTCGAATCGTCAGGCAGTGTGATAATCGCTTTTAATGTCATTGTGTAAAATGTCGGGAAAGTGTTGCTCCCGCCACTGCTTGTATAGAACTGAGCGGAAAATTTATCTAAGTCAATAGTGTCGTACTGTGATAACGAAAAAGTTGTTTCGTTCGTTGTTAAGTCAAAGACTGTGACTGTGCCGCTTTTTGACAGATTCAGATACTAAAATGTATCATCTGCAATCGTGGTAATGTCTCCGACTGCATCACTCTATATATTGACTCGCGGCGTGTTCGTATTGTCATAGACAGTAAAGCCACTATTATTTGAGTCATAAAGATTCAGATTGCCATTGATGACAGTATTTGCGGCTGTCAGAGTGATTTTCTGATTGACAATGTCAATACCAGTAGGACCGAGACTGCTGTTAATACGTGCAATGATTGCGTCTTCGTCCACGCTCATTTGAGTGATTAAGTCTTCTACAGTGGTGCCGCTTGTGACTTTCAGATTACCGCGTATATTGTTGCCGTTTGCTGCAAACCACGTATATTTGTGGTTACTTAGATTAAAGTCATTGATTCCGACATACTGAGCGATTGACGGTGCTTTGATAGCCAGATCTGGTGACTTGTAAGCACTCAGAATGATTGCACTTTGTCTTTCATTGTCATCAGTTCCACGATAACCCAATTGCATAATTTCGTCACCGACTTCTGGAATACTTGTACCATCTTTCACAGTGTCAGATACGATGATATAATTGCAGTCTTTCGTCTCTCCGTCTATCGTTGTGCTGCCATCACCAACAGCCGTAACCAAACGCCAATAATATTTGTTGTTGACGTTGTGACTAATACCCGTCTGAGCGTTAAACGATTGACAGATTACTTGGTCATTGACTGCGAAATCATTGCTGATTGCTTTTTCTCTCTCATTGTCTTCTTTACGCCACCAGAGTTTGTAACCACCGCTGACACTTTCGACTTTATCAACAATGCAATTCGCCACGCTTAATACTATAGTACCCCCGCAACTTTTCAGTTTATCAACTATCAACTCAAAAAAGTGTGCTGACCCAGTGACAGTGAGATTGTGAGTGTTTATGTTCTGACTGTCTAAGTTGTCAATACTTGCATCTATAGCAAATAAGTTTTTCCACTTCTTTGCTGCACTTCCAAGACTATACAAGTTGTTTTGTCTTGGCTCAATCGTCTCAGTACAGACATAATGTAAAGAACTGTCACCACCGACATTTAACGAGCCGTCAGCATAGACGCTGCCAACATCGTACAAGTCACCTTTGATGTCTTCTGTATCATCAAAGTATTGCCCCCAGATATTGACTGGGGCAAAACTGCCGCCCGTTGTGGTTGCAGAATTTGAGTTGCTGACTATTGTAGTATTTGCGCCGCTCTCTCTTAAAAATCTGTTTCTAAAGATGTGCGGAATAGTATTTGTTTCTATCTGCATATTATCAAATTATATTTCGTTTGCTGAGAAAGTCACAGTGTTCTGACTCACATTGTACGTTGCAGTAGTCAGCACCATATTTCTTGCAGTGCCGCCCAACGTTTCTGAAATCGGCTCGAATGGTGAAACACTACTGTTTTTGACTGTACGACCAAACTTGTACTTTGGGAGTCTGTAATAATTGACAAGTCGCTCCACAAGTCTTTCTTCTGGCTTCTTACGCTGTGCTCCGAAAGTCAGAGCGTCAATATAGTAAAAATCATTGCTGCTGCTGTCTTTGCCGATTGCGTATGAATAGGATGTGGCCCACGTATTAGCAGAGTTCACTTTTAAAGTCACGTCTTCTAACTCAGTACAGTAGTCATCACTTACGACATTGCTGTATATCGTATCTGGGTCTGTCGTATTCTGATTGAATATGTCTGTACTTGAATTTGTCTTTGAATACTTGATTGACAAGTCTGAAATGTGTACTGCTTTGACTGTTGTGTCTGCTAAGTCGTTTCGTGGTTGCGGGTCCCTGCCGAGCAATTCCCCCCGATGAGTTGTCTGCGGTGCATACAGTTGAAATTGTAGTGAGCCGTAGAGCGTTCTGTCTTCTGGACATTTAACCGCCATACCATCAGAACTGTCAACGATGTTAAATCTGTAACTAACTGTATTAGTCAGGTCGTAATCTACATCGTAAATCGTTTCAGTAGTTTTATTGATGTGAACTAAAAAGAATCTGTCTTGCAGAATGATTTCGTAATAGTAATCAATACACATTGCAACGTGGTCACCATTGCCATTGACGTAGTAGAAATGATTGTTTCGTTTCGTCTTTCCTTTTTCTTTAGTGCCACTGTTAGCATTGTACTGCGATTCTGTCACATAAAGCCAATCACCGTAACTGTTTTTTATTCTGTACCAATTTTCCCAATCTCCTACTTTGTGTGTAGTTCCTGGCCCGCCTTGCAAAGCATAGCCGTGTATATTATCACTGCTCGTTGTGTAGTAACCGCGAGCGACTTTTGCATTATATACATCGTAACTTATCCATTCATCACCATTATAGTAGTCATTTCCGATTTTCAGTCTGCACGGCCAGAGCGTATTGTCTGGCCAATTGTCGTAACCAATATAGTCTGAGTCTGATGTCCAAGTCAGATTTGTACAACTTCCATAAGTCGCTGCAATATCGTACATTGACTTTACAACTGAGTGAGCACGTAAATCAGTGCTCAATTTATAACGCATATTTAAAATCAAATAGCCACCATCAAGAATCATCGTCTTTGGCTTGTATAGAAACAGATACGGACTTGCACCCAGAAAACCACCGCCAGTCATAGTAACATACATTTTCCAATTAAGACTGCTTGGCTCTCCGTCTTCAAGTTTGTAACTGTCAACTCTCTGCCAGAAAACGCCGCTCTTTATAGTGTCACGGTTATAGACAGTCACTTCATCAATGTCATATTGGCCCGATGTGTCAAATGGATTGTTTTCAGTGCTTGGATGCAGATAAATCCAATTGCCTAATGACTTGAAAAATGCCGAGATAAGTTTGTAATCAATGCTGTCAAACGTATAGTCTTCTGTGTAGTACATATTTGGGTCGGTGTTCTGATTTACTAAGTCATCAGCATCTTCAAAATCTGGCAGGACTTCCGACAATGGATTATTCTGACTTATCACAGTTACTTTATTATATACGCCATCGAGTGAAACGACTGCATCAGCATCAGACAAGCCAATCTGATTTGGTGTCCGTACTGTATAACTCAGAGACGTGTTTGTCTGTCGTACCCAACTGTCACTGCTATACGTATAGTGAGCGACATTATAAGTGCTATGCAGTTTGTCAGCACTGATGATATAATATGCAGACTTGTATTGTATCATCGTAAGTCCGAGATACAACAGCATAGCACTGACTACTTCACTTAATTTCTCTGGCTCTTCTTTTTCATCGAAGAAATTACGCTCTTTGATATACAGATTGTCTAAGATTGCATCAGCACTGTCAAGGCTGATGCTGTTATCTACATACATATCTGTAATTACGTGCTCTGGGTCGGCTGCATCAATACAGTGAGAAAGAACGTCCATAAATGAAAAGATTCCAACTGCATCTGCTTTATTGATGTACGTATAATCTATTTTGTCAAGTTGTGCAAGCGTATCGATACACTCTAAAGTAAGAGTGTCCCATTTCTAAACGTAACTTTGAGAGTATATATTCGGTGTTGCATAGCCAGCCCAAAACAAAGTGCTGTTTCTGTAGATTTTGACAAGTGTGTCGAAACGTCCACCGCTAAAAATGTTCGTGAGTAAATCTTCGGTAAAGATATTGATTGACGCTCCAGACGTTCTAAGCGGCTGAAAGATGCTGTCTGCACTATACTCAATAGACATTGCATCAGATAGCAATTTCACTTCTGATGCAGTGCCGTTTGTCTGCGTGTAAATTTCAAGTCTGAGACTGTTATTGTCTCGGTCTTTGAAATCGCTATAATATCTCAAATAATAACTCATATCTTTACTGCTGCTTACATTTTCTTGTGGTGTCCTGCTGCTGACTGTATGCCCGTGTAGTTACGTAAGACTCCGTACAAGTCAGAGCCTCTTACTTTAAATTCGACTGCTTGATAAGTGTTGCTGCTGTTTGATACTGAGCCACCGTCTAACAGTCTCATAAATCTGTTTTGGTCTGATTGCGTTAAGACTGCTTCGCCGCTGTTGACTCTGATAATCTGATTGTCACCGACGTAAGAACCACCGCCAACGATACCACCTTGAGCGTAACCAGAAAGGCTGTGAATCTATGCAATTACACTCGAAATTTGGGCGAGTCCTGCAAGTGCAAATGCAGCCCACGCAAACGGCCCAAGTGTTCCCGCTTGTGCTGATGCAGTCGAATAGCCTTGAATCACGCTGGCGATTGCTTGTGCAATGATACCCGCGATATTGAGTTCTGGACTCTCGAAAGCACTCCCCAGACTGCTGAAAGCACTGCCAGCACTGTTGACCATATCTGCAACTGTTCCCCACTTCTGAGCGTTTTCTTCAATCTTCTTGTTTTGCTCTGCATACTGTTTCGCTGTCTCGCTCAACTCAGACTGCTTTGTCTTCGTGCTTTCGATTTCTTCACCAAGCAACTTGTAAGCATCTGCACCTTTTTCACCTAATTTTGCGTACTCTGCTTGTAAGTCCTGCAGTTGCTTAATCAGAGAGTCGTTAAAGTTCATTTGTGACTGAATATAAGACAAGTCACGCTCTGAGTTTGGCTTGTCGTTTCCGACTGCAACGTCAAAACTGCTGAAAGTCTGCTGACGTGCAATCTTATCGTTTTTCTCAGTGAGTGACTGCAACTGCTTTGCAATCTTATCTTCTGGCACATACAAGCCGAGTTCTATTTTCTTGCTTTCGATTGCTTTTGTCAAATCGTTGACTTTCTTCTAATAGTCAGAAGGTGTCAGAGTGATCAGGCCGTCTTTGTATTTCTTTTGTAAGTCTGACAATTGATTTTCCAAGTCTGACAGACTACCGCTTGCAAATGTTGGCTTATTAGTGTGAGTGTTGCTTGTCTGCTTGTTAGTAGTCTGCTGTACTGTCTTAGCGTTCTTAACTAACTGAGCCATTTGTCCGACTGTCTCGTTAATCTCTGCGTTAATATCGTTATAGTCGGACTGAATGTTTTTGAGCGTTTCGTCTGTTTCAGTGAGTTTCTTGTTTGCTTCTGCGGCACCCTTGGCAGTGTATTGCCAAGTACGTCCGCTATCACGTGTCTCTAAAGTTCCGAAATTTGCTTCATAGTGACTGAAACTGTATTGTTTGTTTACACCACGCCCGTAATCAGTAGAAACGTCTGAGCCATTATATATGTCACCCTTTTTGACTGCACGCTGATTGTAGCGACTGAAATACTGCTGTTCTAACTCCAACGCTTTTGTATAGAGTCCTACCATTTTGGCACTTAAAGCGGCACTCTTTGCCCGCGCTTTAAATGCGGCCACAATCGCGTCTGTATTTCCGTTAAAGACGTTTTCTGCATCTTTCACATCTTTGACTTTTAAGCCAAGTTCGTCCAACTCTTTTTGATGTGTCTTTATCCACTGAACACGTTGCATATCAGACGTAAGAGATTTGTAAGATACTTGCAGTTCGGTGTATTTAGTCATCAGCTGTGCGTAACTGTTTGCAAGCGTAGATGTGTAAGACTTCTGTACGTCTTCCATCATTTCAGTCTTACGCTTTGAGTTTTCCAACTCTTTTTGACGCTTTTTCTCTGCTTCTGTCGCTTCATCAGACTTTGACGCAAAAGCGTACAGAGCCACACCCACTGCCGCTACCGCTGTTGCAAGTAAAACGTATGGATTTGCTTTCGCTATCGCATTAAAAGCGGCCTGCGCCACTGTAGCGGCTTTCGTGGCGATAATTCCGCGCCCTTCTGCTGCTGTTCTGACTGAAATTGCAGCGGACAAGGCCAGTTCTTGCGTCTTACGCACTGACAGCATCAGACTGCTCTACATTTGTAAAGCATTAATGATTTTGACTGATGCTGCTGATGCAGTCTGAATCAGTATGAGTTTAGCAATTGCGCTTTGTAGTTTCTCTGTCTCGCCTCCCGCTAACTGAGTGACAGCGACCATTGCAGACATAGATGTCGAAACTGTACTGATGCCCTCTGTCAATGCGTCTGTCTTAAAACTGTCTGATGATAACTGCTTGATTTCTGCTGCTGTGTCTGCTATCTAATCTTTGAATTGGGCGGCTTTTTCTTTCGCCTCGTTCAACTGCTTTGCAAGTGCTGCACCAATATCAGACTTTTTCTGTTCGTCACTGAGATTAGCGTAGGACATTTCGAGCGAAATGACTTCTTTTGTCAGTTCGCTTAACTTACGCTTATAATTAGTGATTGAGCCAACAACTTTGCTAAAGTTCTGTGCTTGCTCGCCGACTGACTTTCCAAAGTCTTTGACTGCTTGTTTATCAGCGTTTATTTGCTGCTTTAGGTTGCCATCGTTGAGGCTCAAATCGACTTTTAAATTTGCCATATCTTATGTGTGTTATATTATACTTTGTTTGTCTCTGTCGGCTGTTGACTATTGATGTAGTCTTCAAGTGCTTTTGACTGCTTCTGCATCTGTTCAAAATCGTCTTTGCTTAACTGTTCTTTGTCTGCATCGTCTTCGTCAAATGGGAGTCTGTAAATATCTGTCAGTTTCAGTTTCTTTTTGCTGTTCATCTGGCAGTTTAAAAAGTTGCTTATACGCTGTGACTCCCAAAGTGAACGGTCTGCAAATTGTATGTTATCAAGTATGTCTGACAGTTCTGATAAGAGCATTTCATCAAGAAAGTACGGCACTGAACAAACCTTGTATTCAAAGCAAAGCAGACGAAAGTAATAATGTGCTCTGCACTTTATTTCTTTTTGCTTCGACTTACTTTTTTTTTGCTGTCTGTCTGCTGTTCTGGCTCTGCTTTCTTTCTCAGATTCATAACGCTCTGCTGATAGTCGCTGTACCACTCTATAAAGTCATAGAAGACAGTCGGATTTTCCGAAATCCAATCAAGGAAATCATCAAATTTGAGTGTTTCGTCTTTCGTAATCGCTACAAGCGTACAAAAGAAATACTGCAACCACTCAGATTCATTTTGAGCCGTAAAAGTTTTGCCCGTAGCATCTTCAAAGAGCATATCAGAGCGAAAACTGAATTTCAGTGTAATTTCTTTGTTGTTATAATTAATTATCATATACAATTTTGAAACATTAATTTCTGTATTTATCAGTAAAGTCAAAACACAAAAAGAGCGTCAAAGTCATTGACGCTCACTTTAAATGAATTTACAACGATTACCCTTTTTAACTGTAAGACTTCGGTGTTGCGGGTGCTGTATCAAGCAGACGGCCCGAACCCGTAAATTCTACGTCCATAGTGGCAGTCTCTCCGTCATTGGCGGTGATTGATGCTGACGTAACGATTGCATCACCATATTTTACGAAACCGCTTGCACCAATACTCCAAGAAAGATTAGTTGATATGTCGGTTACGCTCTTGAGGCCGTCCTGCCAATTTGCTTCTGAAATAGTTGCAAAAGCGATTGTGTAAGGCTGGCCACTCTGAGCCATGCCCATAACTTTTGCTGCATTGTCTGTAGTAAAGAGCATTGAGCCGCTGCACGACCAATTAGAGCCAGTCGTTTCGACAAGTGGGTGTAGTCCCATATCTTTGCTACTTACTGTCTGAGTCTCGTTTGAAACTTGCAGACTGTTTGCGGTAGCGTGGCCGAATGCAACGTACTTAGTTCCGTTGTGATAAAACAATTGTAATTGATTACCCTTTGTCATAATATATTATGTTGTATTAATTTTAATATTTATTTCTGTTGTTCTGATGTATTTATCATCGTTTCAAAACGTTCAAAATGCAGTTACTTTCACATCAAATGAAAGACGCTGCACAAAGACATTTTCAATCTGGTCTTCAGTGCTTCCGATAAGTCTGATTTGACTGATGTAGATGTCATCGTCTTTATATGCTTTTTCTTCAAGCAACTCTCTGACTGCTTCTGCAATCTCGACTGTCTGGCCGTAGTCATCTGAGACACATATAATATCGACTGTCGTACTGTCTTCATACCACCCATCTTTAGTGTAAGATGACTGTATGTTTCCATGCATGAAACTGATGTACGGAAATATCGTTGGTGCCAATATGAGCGGTCTGATGTTCTGCACTTCTACAAGTGCCGTGACCGCTTCTGATTCAGTCAGAAACTTATTGATATATTTGTTTATTGATAATGCGTTTTTCATCTTTTTACTTCGGTGCATTTTTTTCGATTAGAGACTTAATAACTCTATCAAGTGAGACTGTCAGATTTTGCATCGCGTTTTGTGCTTTCTGAAAGTAATTGAGTGCTTTTATACGTCCGAGTGGTTTTCCTTTCTTGTATGTTCTGCCGAGACTGTCTGTATATGCTTCTTTAGTCTCTCTTGCTTGTGTTCCTGCTTCAAAAAAGCGAGCGCGGTATGTGCCAGAGTCTTTTGAGCGAACACCTAAGACGTGTACTTTCGTACTGATATTGTCTCCCTCGACTTTGATTTTACTGACTCTGACAGCATCAATGAGTTTATCTTTAAATCCGTGCTGACTGCTTCTGCTTGCTGCGGGTAGTGTCTGGCGAAAATAGTTTTTGGCAGTCTCTTTGTACTCTCTGGCTACTGTTCCGAGTGCTTTTGAGTACAAGTCGTGGCACTAATCAGACGTGAAGAAATCCAAAAGTCTTTCAGTTTCTTCACTGTCGCAATAGATGCCTACATTCTGTTTGTTGTGTACGCTCTTACGCTTGCTATAACTGCTATGTCTTGACGCGAAATCACTCATTTACTAACTCTGTAACTAACGTTTGACTGTTTGCCCGCTTGTCTGGATTGATGCTGATGATACGATACAACTAATCGTAATACTTTATGCGGTCTGTCGTTCTGATATTATGATAGTATCTCACAGTAAACTCAACAGTTTCAGCAAAGAACACTTCTTGCACATCGACTGTCTTACTGCCAGACATATATCTGACTGCTGCTTTCGTCTTGGCGTATGTCTGCCACGACTCTTTATCGATGCCGTACTAATCACGCTCTTTGACTGAGCGCAATATCTCAATATTTTCGTTTAAACTGCCTGCTCTCATACTCCAAACGATGTGTCAAATGCGTAACTTTTATATGGCTGTAATAGGTACTGATAAGCAAGCGGGATTTCACTTGCAGTTGCAAAACTGACTGACTCTCTGTTTGCGTAGAAATGGCCTACCAACAACAGTATAGCGTGTTTCACTGCGGGCGGTAATTTTCCGTCATCAGTGATTTCAGACAGTGGACGTGCAATGTGATTTTCGACTGCATTTTCAGCGGCCAAACAGAGTGCTTTGATGTACTCGTCATCTTCCACCCACGTCTCATCGATGTTAAGATGTTTCTTTAAGATAACCTAATCAATATACATACAATCAGACTTGTAACTTTTCTGTATTTATCTGAGTGCTGAAAACAAAAAAACTCTCTTTGAAAAAGAATCCAAAGAGAGTGAAAAAAATCATTTTCTACGCAAAATAAACTATGACCAATTTATATTCAAGCCTTACCGAATGCGAAAGCGTCCTTACGAGCGCACTTCACATCTACATAAGCATTGATTACCAAATTCACGGTGCCTGCACTCAGTGAGGCAGTGTCGCGCACTGTGTCAATCTGTACGTTATCCCAAGTACCAATGACCAGATTAGAGAAATCACCGTAAATCATATTGACAGACGAATCGCAAAGATGACCAGTGCTGAATACTTCTGTACCGTCGATTTCACCGTTCTGCATAATCAGTTCTGTCGTTTTTGTTGACTTAGGCATTGCGCGGAGTTTACCACGTCCAGACGGACTAACTACATACTTACAGTTAGCGACATTCACGTTTGCATTCTCAACAGTAGCCTCCATCGCCGTCAGTGCTGCGAAATTCGAAACGTCTGCAATACTTGCATTTGCAACACCGTTAATCAGTCCAGCGTAAACGTCTGTGCTCTCTGCCTGACGTCCAAACACCTTGTCTTCAACAGCCGAATAGACTGCGGCTTCGATGTCGTTACGAATCATCTGTTCAATACCTACTGAATCTTGTGCAAGCAACTCCAATGAAACGGGCACTTTTGCAGTGATACGCTTCGGGGAAAGTTTGACTGATGTGATTGCACCGCTGCCGTCACTTGCATTTGCTGTCTCATCAGCGAAAGTTGCAGTGACAGCCGAGAAAACAGGCACTGTCACATTATTCTTGATGCCAGAGATAACGCGCACTCCCGCATCGGTCAAAACGTTCTTTGCACGGAGTGCTTCAAACGGAGTCCAAATGTCAGTACCTACTACGTCAGTGCCTTCGTCAGACACAGTGTAAGCACGCATATCAATCTTGTTTGTACCGTTCTCAATAGCAGAACGGATTTCTTTAGTAAGTGAAAACTTTTCCATATTAGAAATATTTCTGTTAATTTTATCTTTTTCTTCGTCTTCATCAGTGTCAGTCTCGTCAGTGCTCTCGTCTGTCGGCTCTGTCTGTTCTGACTCTGCATCTGTATTATTTATCTGAGTGTCAGACGGCTCAATTTCGTCTTTCTTCTCGTCATCGTCATCAGCACGGTTTTCGTCTGATTCTGGCTCTGTCTGTGTCTGAGCCTCTTGCAGTTCCTTAATCTTCTGTTCCTGCTCGTCAATGATTGCTTTTAGCAATTCAATTTCTTGTAAGTCTGCATCGTTGTGCATTTCGTTGTTATCCATATTCTGTAATTCGTTTACTTTTTCAATTGCTCGTTTGCTGCACGTCGTTTCTTCGTAAGCTGGCTGATAGACGGGGCTGATGTCGTACAGACGTGAGATTTTGAAAATCTCTCTGACAATGATGCCGTCAGCGCGTTTCGTCCACTTTTCTGCACCGTCCTCGTTTGCAACAGTGAAAGCAAATGAAGACTGTGAGATTTCGCCGCGCTTGATGTGTTCAAGCAACTCGTCACCGTTTGCCGTCTGCGGTGCTTCAAACTCATAAAAGACACCGTCATTGTCAACTTTCAGACGGAGTGAGCCAACACCGCGCTTACAACGTGCTAAGACAGTGTTTTCATTGTGATTCAGCAAAGCGAAAACGTCAGACGCTTTGATTGTGTCTTCTGTGATTGCGCCCCGATGAATGATTTCAACGAAACCCATATTGAGAGACTCAGACTCAAAGCGTACTGCATAGCCGCTGACAGTCCGACCACTTGCAGACTGTATCTCGGCTTTTCTGATTTCTTTTTGTGTGTCTTTCATATATTATTTATCTGTATCTGATTTTATCGTATTTTGATTTACGTCACTGTACGAGACTGAAAGATTATCTGCACCGTCTTTGACATTCAAACCGAGCATTTCTCTGGCTTCGTTTCGTGTGATAATTCCTGCATTTGTGAGAGTCTGCAAGTAAGATGCTGTTGACTGCTTGTTAGTACGTAACAACTCATTTTCATCGAAATCAATAAAGATAGTCTCTCGCTCTGATGCAGACAGCATCTTTCTGTTTATTTCTTCTTCTACCAGAGTCAAAATTGGCTGAATACACTGCAATAAGAACTGTATATTTACTGACTCAATGTTTGAAATCTGTGAGCCGTCCAACAGTGGGAGTGGTACACAAAGAAAGCGTGCAACTTCTTCGATGTTGAATTTACGACTTTCATTTAGTTGTGAGTCAATCGGATTTGTCGAAAGTTGTATATAATCTAAGTCGTAAGGAATAAACTTGATTAAGTTGCTTGATTTAGTCGTATTGACTTCACCCTATACAAGTTTCATCGCGTCTGATGCTTGCTTTCCAATCAGTGCCGTTTTCGCTTTCAAAAGTCCCGTAGTCATACCAGACTTGGCATAATAATCAAGTGCGGTGTTTTCGACATAGTTTGCAGTTTCAATGCTTCGTGCTGCATACTTTAGTACACTGATGCCGTTGATGCCGTCTTCACTGCGTAGATAGAAATGCAGAATGTCTTTCGGCTCGACTTTGCCGATATTGAGACACTGATAATAAGTCTTTCGTGTCTTCTTATTGTAGTAAATCGTTACGTCTGTAGCAGGTACGTAAACAAGTTCGGTGATAATGCCGTCTTTCGCTCTGTTCAAGTAAACAAAGCCGTTGCCGTGTCTGAGCATATCAGAGACAGCACACTTTATCAGTATAAAACGTGTGAGCTGGCTGTTATTGATAGCAAACTTGATTGAGTGTGATTTCAGAGTATGTGTCTGGCTGTCTTCGTCTCGCTGCTTTACTTCAATGGGTATCTCTGCAAGTGTATTGCTGATTAACTCAATAGCACTGTAAATCGCTGACAGAGACATTGAGTTATTTGAGTGGAAATTTACCAAGTTCAAGCCACTCAGAGCGGTCTGGCAGTAATCGTCTGTCAGTGCTCGTTTCTCTTTATTACGTTTGAAAATGTCGAAAAATGCCATATCGAATATATGTACTTATTTGTGTATTTATCACTGAGCCACAACGTCAGAAATCAATTGTGATACGTCAAAGCCTTGCACGCGGCTCAAATATGCGCCAAGTGCTTCTAATATGCTGATTACTGCATCAATCTTTTGTGCTTTCTGTGCTTTGTCTGGCTTGCAGTTCTCATTGTGGTCTATCTTAATGCGGACGTTTGAAAAGCACCATCTTACTAACTCAGATACATCAATAATGACTTTACCACTAAGCAACAATCTTTCAAACTCTTTTGTTGGACGATTGAAATTACCGAGTGACTGACTGAACGGCTACATAGGCAATCCCTAAGACGTTGCATTTATAGCAAACTGCGTGGCGTTCCAACTATCATAAGCAACACTTACTATATATGTGCTTTCATTCAGACTGAGCAAGTCGTTTAATATAATGTCATAGTCCACTACATTGTCAGGAGTCAATTTCAGTTCACCGCTGCTTATAAACTTTCTGTATAGAGCACTATTAGGACTTTTCCCGATTGTGTCTTCTGGCAAATAAGCAATCGACTTGAAAACATATTTGTCCGGCCAAATTTCACGCTCTGCATCTGGTGGAAATAAGACGGTCCAACAAGTCAAGTCACTGACTGCGGCCAGATCAACACCGACAAAGCACTCACTATTCTTAAAGAGTTCTATATTAACTTTCTGCATTGACTTGACAATCTGATTGTCTGTTATCCACGTTTCAATTAGTGACTACTGCCAAACACCAAAGTTTTTACTGATAACGTCTGTTGCATCTATTAGGCTTGATTCTGCCTAAAGAACTTGGTCCCGTAAATAGTCAATGCTGCAACTAATATGCAAATTCGGATTTGATTTCTGCCAGACTGTTTCTGAGTGCCAATCATCACCATCATCAAGCGTGTATATAAATGCTACAGTAGTATCATTTGTTTTTCTGCCTTGAATAACGTCTATTGCACTTTGACGAATCTGATAATAAGGACAAAGCGGATTCTTTCCCGCACTTGTAATAATGAATGACAGTGGGTTTTTCCTTGCTGCCTAAGACGTTGCTAACACTGCGAACAAATCCATTGTCTTTGCTTCGTGTGCTTCATCTTGGAAAAATACGAAACTATTGAAACCGTCCAATCTGGACGCATCAGAACTAAGTGCTTCACAGAAACTTTTCGTCTTATCGTATTTCAGTTTTTTCAGTGTTGGTTTTAGATACTTCTGTTTTGGGTCCATACGACTTGCAATGTTTTTAACCATCTGAAAAAGTATGTCTGACTGTCTGGCGCTATTAGCAACGATTTGCACCTATGCTGCTTGCTCTCCGTCTGCAATCAGAGCGTAAAGCGAAAGTGCTGCTGCAAACATTGACTTTCCGTTTTTTCGTCCTACTTCAAGTATTGCGTGTCGGATGACACGTCTGTCAGTTCCAGAGTAGTAAAAGCCATAAACATAATAGACTATGAATTTTTGAAATGGACTTAATATAAACGGGTTGCCCGCCCACTGACCTTCATATAGTTCTAACTTCTACACGAAATTAACAACACGGTCTGCTTTGTCTGCACGAAACTCTATGTCTTTACGTTGCAACCATTTCAAATAACGACTGCACACGTCTTTGATGTACTGACAAGCAATGATTTTGCCAGAGAGTACGTCATCAGCATATTCGGTGTATTTTGGTGCAATCGTCATTCACAGTCTTAGTCACTTAGAAATTTTTCAGCGAAATCGTCATTGTCTGTTGCTTGATTTCCGCGTATCATAGACTTTGCTCGCGGTGACAAACCAAACTCCGCAATAACTTTTTTCATTGCGTTGGTACAGTCCAACATAATTGTAAAGTACGGCGATTTACAAATCGTCTTACTGTTGTTAATTGTAGTCGTAATCTCTGAATCTTTCTGAGCGTCCGACGCTCTGAGATAACAACTGTATAAGTCCTCTAACTGTTGCAGTTGTGCCGACCATTCATCGGGTACGCTGCCGTAGTCTTCTTTGATGCGGCGTTTGACTGCGTTAATGTACTTTGTAACTCTTTTATCGTCTGTCATATCAATATATCTGTTAGTTTTGAACCACTCCTAAAAAAGTCCGCGTAAATCTTCAAGGGAATTTGGCGCGAGATGCCGTCTCACTTGGCTCTGAGTGGCATCTGGGGGGGATTGTTTAAGTTTCGTTGACACTGTTTTCATCGTTTTCAAATCTCCAAATAAAACCGTATGCGGTCTGCTGCTTACCATTGCAACAGAAAGAAATGTGAGTCGTATTTTTCCCGACTGATTTTCCCGCTTCTGTCATACTGTCAAACACTTCAATCAGATTTCCGTCTAAGTCGTACTTACAGACTTTCTTTTTATCGTGTAACTTATTTGTGTTATACGGTGTCACTACACTATTATCATCTGCATATCTGAAAATTGAATCTTTGTACTTTGGTAATTTGTAGTTACAGACTGCTTTGATTTTCTTTCGTGGTGTTTGTGTTGCTTCGACTGCATCATCAATGTCATCATACTCTGCAATGAGATTGCCGTTTAAGTCGTACTGCTTGACTGCAATTTTTTCTTTCTCTTTAACTGTCTCACCGCTTTTAATGCGTGCAACTTCGTTACTGAATATCGCACCACCGACAAGTAGATTGTCACTGCTTAAACTGTGATTCACTATAACTGTCTGCTGCTTGTCACTGATTAACTGTCTTTGTGAGTCAGTAAGAGTGAGAGAGTCGCTTTTGTAGTCAGTGAAATGTGAATCGTTCAAAGACAGCATATTATCAAAATCAATACTGATTTCTATGAGCTTGTCAATAGTGTCTGACTTTGGTATTACAGCATTAACAACGTGCTCTGCATCACTCAAAAGATTGTTACACAAATCAAGTTCGTCAAATGGGTGCTCTGTCAAATAGACTGATTTCATAAATCCGACAATATTCTTGGCAAAATTAATCTGATTATGAGTGCTGCTTTCTTGCTTCTTATAAGTACCACGCTGAATGCCCACAAACATCTTAATGCTGTGAATCTGCGAGTTATCCAACGCCAAGCCGTTGACTGTGATAGATGCTTCTGAGTAGTACATAAGACGCTTAACTGTTTTCTGTATTTATCAAAACGCATAATGATATTTACGTCTGACTGCTTCTATACGCTTTTTCAAGTGCTCTTTTTCTTCGTCTGAAAGTGCTGATGTGTTGCCGTGAATGTAGCCGTGATTTCGTTTCGTCAGTGCAATCAGATTGTCAGCATCTAACAAAAGTGCAAGTGTCTGTGTCTCGCTGTAGCCAGAATTAAACGGACTGATTAAATGGTGTATGTCCTGCGCTGCTTCTACTCTGTCATTTAACAAAGATAGTTCGTCCAATGGGTGCAAACGTCTGTACTCGCTTCGTAACGCTTTCCATTGTGGTAACTGATAGTAAGACGCTCTTACGTCTGATGTGCTTATATACGTCTTTATTTCGTTGACAGACTGTTTCTATTGATGCAGCCGTCTTTGTCTATTCACATCTGCTAAAGTCACTATCTTAGGCATAACTTCAAAAGAGTTTCGTTAGTTTCCCGTCAATGGTGACAAACATACTGTCTGCAACAGCATCAGCAATCGACATTCTGACTTTTTCTCTCACTTCATCTGATTGAGCGTGTAAGCGGTCGTAATAGAAACCACTGCACTTGTATTTCTTAGAATGTCCGCCAGACAATATACGACTGAGTGTTGGGCTTGGTATATTTGTGTGTTTTCTCGACTGATAGAACTATACAGAGTCATCATCATAAACGAGATAGAGCATTCTGTCTTTCTCCCTGCCGCGATAACGTCTATGCTTGCAGTTGTCTCTATGTGACAGCCAGCGTAAGTTTGTCACATCGTTGTTTGTGGTGTTGTGGTCTATGTGGTCACATTCAGCACCGTCAAAGTAACTGTCAAACTTGAATGCGAGCAACACTAAAAACCCACGCTGCACGCAATGATAGCGGCCATCGTCACCAATCAGAGTATTATAAATGTAACCAGACTGACCAACTCTGTCGCTAATACGATTGAGTTTGATTGCCTCGTCTGTGATAGTGATACGGTAAAGACTGCCAAAGTCATCTACCATATAACGGCTAAAATTAGTAATAGTTTGTAACGTCATAGTCTTGGTGATAAGTTTGATTTTCTGTATTTATCAAAAAGGGAAAAGTCCAAAATTGAACTTTCCCCAAAACGTTTAAATTTACAATTCTATCATCAAAATTTCGAAAAAATTAAAGTACCATCATATTATTTATCTGTGATATTCGGCACCGAAAACATATTTGAACTAACACTGCTAAGAGCCTGAGTCAAATTGGTAAACTGTTCATCAAGTTTACTTCCGATAACTTGATTGTGAAAGTTCATACGAGCGTCTATCTGTGCCATGAGATTATCGACTTTGATACGCTCTATCTCTCTCAATGTTTCAGTCTGATTGTCTATCTGTTCACTTACGTCATTAATACGCGCAATCACTTCTGATGACCGTATTTCGATTTCGTCCGCAATCTCATCGACTGCATCGTCAATGTGGTCGTGGAGTTCTTTGACTTCTTTGTAATCAGTTCGGGTGTACTTCTGTTCTGACAAACCAAACTCAGACATATACTTTCTTGCAGTCCTCTCACCACAACGCCACCACTTCATAACTGCTTCTTTCTTTTCAGTCTGAGTCATACCATCTTCAAAACAAGAAATTAAGTCATCAGCACACGTCGGACGCTTTTTGAATGACTGTCGTGTTCGCTTGTCGGGAGTGTAACCAAAACCGTACTACACTGCAATTTGTTCATAATACGAAATGTCTAAGTCGTAGATTCTTTGTACTGTCTGCCACAAGTCTTTGACGTTGACAATCCATTTGTCACCGTCAAACGCTTTAATATAGTAAAACATTGTATGTAAGCAAGTGAAAATGATATGCTCTTTAGTTAGACTGCTAACATCGTATTTTGAAAATGTCATCGAAAGTATCACGTCATTAAATTCAACGTAACCCTAATAGTCGTAATTACGAAAGTGAGTCTTTCCGATAACAAATGTTGTATGATAGCGACTTTGAATTATATCGTCAATCGTTACACTTTTTGCTGATGTAAGATGAAAGCGAGTTGCCTTGTTAAATCCGTTATGAATGATAACAGGGTAATCATCGACAAGCGACTTGTCAATTTCATCAATTTTAGAGTCTTTGTCCTTTGTTCTGCCCCACCAATTGTAATATACATCTGATGGCTTTTTCGCTTCGTCTAAGACATCATCAATGAATGAGGCAATCTCTTTACAGTTCGTTTCAGATGCCAGTTTGCTTTTTCCTAAAGGATTCGATAATAATTTTAAAATTTTCATTTTTGTTATTTATGTATTATTTTTAGTAGGAGTTTGTGACGCTCCTTTATATATATATCGCGGAAATTTCCAAAACTTGGTAAAAACGAAAAAAAAATTTTTTTGAGCATCAAAATAATAAGAAATAACGAGCATTCAAATGTGGCAATAATGTGGCAAAAAATGTGGCATTTGATGTGGCAAAAAATGTGGCAAAATTAAATTGTCTATAGATAATTAGATATTTTGTAAGCGTCCCCCAGAAAGGGACGCTAATACAAAATAGAAAAATCTTCCGCCCGACCGCTGTCCCCTTTATTGGGGACCAGCGTCGGCGTCAGATTTCAAAACGAATAATCAAATAATCGACATACTCAACTGTAATGATACCAAAAAAAGAGTGTACCAATAAGCACACTCTAAAATTTACTAAAATATCAAAAATGAAAATATAAATTCATTATATTTATCTACATATTTACTGATTCATTATTCAGTTGGTTTTCAATCCTTACTCACTCCTTACTTATTCAAAAAAAGAGTGTACCATATAGCACACTCTAACCAAAAATAAATTTCCAATATATAATAAAATGAAATACTTCACTCTATTTATCTACAAAAAGAGTGCAACGAAATCGTTACACTCCCAAAATCAAATTCTTACTTTATAATAAAATGGATACAAAATAGATTTCTTCTTTCTTTATTCAATTACTATATCGTCATAATCATCATACGGATAGTTAGTGAAATTCAACTCTCCCGTACTACTGTCATAAGTGTATTTGTCATCTGGTACATTGATTCTTAATTCACCTGTACTACTGTCATGGGTTGCAGTGTACCACTCATCATTTTCTGCATCGTATTTATCAAAAAAGTACATAGTTCCACCATTAGCAATCTCAATGAAATGCTCACCAAGTTGATGAAAAATCAATCTGCCTGGTGTTTCATCAGTTATTTGCTCAATTGGTGTTGGTGTAGATGGCACAAAAGCCACTCTCGGTAACCACACATCATCACCAAATTTATAGTCTCGATACGCTTGCTCTGACTCAAAGCATCTTATATGGTGTCTCATTCTTACATCATCATTATCTTTTCTGTATTTATCCGCAGTCTGTAAGTCGAAATCTTGACTCTCCAGACACAAATAAATACTGAAACATATACCACTTTAGAACAAATGAAAAACGTAATTCGAGGACTTGACGATTTAGTCTATCGCTTGCAGATAGAACGTGCTGACGGTACTGAGTTTCTTTTGTCTGATTTCGCTGCTTTCGACATTGCTGTCTTTACTGATGACTGTGCAACTTGTTATATCATCGAAAGTGAGTACATCGATTCCGAAGAAAATCTGATAAGAGTGCCCGCAAATAAAATTGAAAATCTACTGAATGACGGTATCATTAGACTGCAACTGTTGACTGCAACTGATGACTTAAACTTTCCAGACGGTGACTACAATTAGACAAACATTGTTGACACTTGCTATTACTTAAAAACAATCAAGGACAAATAAGTTATGAATACAAAGAAAAAGAATAATTGTAATTGTGAAGACAATATCATCAGAATCATTGTTTCTGAGACTCCAAAGACACGGACTCTGGATAAAGTAGAAACGGCACTCTCTATGATTGACGCTTCTGTCAAAGCAATCACCGATGAAGCAATTGCAACGGCACTTGATACGTCATCTATTCAGACTTTATGGAGTCAGTTTGAAGAGTTCGATCTGGTTACGTCCAGAGCATTGACAGAACTTGATGACCGAATTGATACACTTGACGCTTCTTTACAGTCATTGTCTGTTGAGTCTATCGCTGGACTCTCAGACGATATTTCGACGCTGAACACAAAGACTGATGACATCAGTACACGTCTATCTGAGTTTATTGCTGACAGTTCAAGTGCTTCACGTCCGTACATCGAAGACATAAGCACCCGAGTAAAGTCAAACGCTGATGCTATCACAAAGAACACTACGGACTTGTTAGACGTAAGCACTCGACTGTATCATACAATCAGCAACGTTGCTGACAATGCCACTAACATTGCAGACGTATCACTCTCACTACAGACTACCGCGTCAAAAGTCTCAGACATCAGCACACGTCTTTCAACTAACATCGGAAACTGTGAGACTGTCACGTTGGACGTTTCCAATTTGAAAACGCTGACTGCTAATCATACAACAGAACTAAACAAGCACGATGCAAGCATTTTGGGGCTTTCTACCGCTTTAGAGACTTCTGACAGTAGTATTTCAAACATCAATGCTTCAATAGCGGCCCTCGGCTCCTATTTCACGTCTGTAGATGCTTCTATCAGTGACATCAGCACCAGAGTAAAGTCAAACGCTGATGCAATCAGTAACAATGCAAGTGATACTGCTGACATCAGCACTCGACTTGCAGAGCATATCATTGACTATACAAACGTTAGCCAGAAAGTGACTGATATAAGCACCAGAGTAAAGACAAACACTGATGCAATAGCAGACGTGAGCACTCGACTTGCTTCTAATCTCACAACTTTGTCAAGTGCTGTTGCTGACAATGCCGCCCGTGTTGCTGATGTATCTTTGAGCACTCAGACAAACACTGCTTCTGTTGCAGACGTAAGCACTCGACTTGCAGCACATCTAAACGACCATGACAGCACTGTCGCTGATGTTTCAGCATTGAAGACGCTGACTGCATCACACACATCAGAACTGAACGGCCACGATGCAAGCATTTTGGCACTCTCTGCCGCTGTTGAGTCAGTAAATGCAAGTATCAATCTATTACGCCAAGCAGACGCGGCTACAGACGCCAAAATCGTTCTATATGATACGTCTGTACGCTCTGACATCAGTACGCTTGAAAGCACACTGACAGCACATCTAAACGACTTCGATGTATCTGTCAGAAATCATTTCGTTTCGCTTGATGATTCAGTCTCTTACTTGACAGTAGAGCGAAACCGCCTTGATGCTTCTATCACCAATCTGACTAACTACATCGATACGACTGTCACACAGATTCTTTCGACTGATAGAGCACGTATAAACGCGATTGAAAGTCTGGCTGTAGATACGTCTGCATACGTCCACGACACACTACTTGCTTACGGCATTCATTTAGACAGTTCGCTCAATCAGTATGACAGTCACTTAGATGCTTCTTTGAATCAGTATGACAGTCACATTGACGCTTCTTTGAATGAGTATGACAGTCACTTAGATGCTTCTTTGAATCAGTATGACAGTTATATTAATGACACTCTAAATCAGTTTGGTGCTCACTTAGACAGTTCACTCAGTCAGTATTATACTGCTTTTGATGAAAGAGACGTAGTCATTGCCAGAGCATTGAGCCAGCACGATGCTTCGATACTTGATTTGATAGCCCGTGTGACTGCCCTTGAAAACGCATAAAACACACTTAACTAAGACAAGCCGCTCACTGACTCTGAGCGGCTTTTTTCACTCAATACGTCACTGATAAATACAGAAACTTTCAGATATTATCAAATGCAAAACCCATTTTCTGACAGACACATCAGAAAGACGCTCTCTGTACTCGCTTTCTTCGCCGCAATCATCTTTTCTGTGATTGCAATGTTTACGCCTCCACTGGCGATAATAGATGCAAGTGTGCTTTGGTTCACGTCTCAACTGTTTGTGTTTATAAGTGCTTTGCTCGGCGTTAATATGAATGTAGATTTCGGCAATAAGACAATTTCTGTCTCCGAAAAAATGAGTAAATCAGAGACAGAAAGTAACGCCGATAAATAACAAAAAGAAAATAATCAATCAAAAAAACTATGCCAAACAACAATTCTTTTTCAATTACACGTAAATTCTGGAGTCCAAGCGTTACGTCTCAGTTTTGCGTCTGCCCGATTCCTTTTCACTTCGACACATATCGTGGCTGTTCTTACGGCTGTCTGTTCTGCTTTGCCCGTGACTTCATTGAGTTCACCAGACGCAATCAGGACGAAAGCAAGCGTAAGCAATCATACTTAGAGGGCAATGACTCGAAAGGACTGCAAAGGTGGATTGATAAAGTATTAGCGTCTGACAGTTACGACTACACGAAAGCAGAGACAGTTGCATTTAAAGAACGCATACCCGTAAAGATTGGTGCAACTGCCGACCCGTTCCCGATAATCGAAAAAACAGAGCGTATCACATACGACTGTCTGAAAGTGTTTCAAAAGTACGATTATCCCGTACAGATAAGCACTAAAAACCCCGAAATCTTTCTGTCATACGCTTCTGATTTCATAGGTGCCAACATTGCTTTGAATGTTTCTTGCTCATTCATTGACGATGACATTGCACGTTAGATTGAATGTGCTGCAATCAGTCCGACCAGACGTTTTGCTGCAATCAAGAAACTATCTAAAATGGGCTTTAAAATCACTGCACGTTTGCAGCCGTTTATATTGCCATACAGTGAGCAAGTTGCAGAAAGATTTGTGAAGACTTTAGCAGACTGCGGAGTCTGGGCGTTTTAGACAGAGGGCTTAAAGATACGTGTGTGTATGTCAGACAAAGAAAAAGCCGTTTACAGTCGTATTGGTGACGTTCTTGGCTTTCACATTATTGACTATTTTAAACGCTTTGGAATGATTGAGTTTGGCGATTATGTCTATAACTCGACTGACAAACGCCGTATGCTGAAACTGTACTCTGATTTAGCGCAAAAATATAATATCAAGTTTTTCAATGCAGATAACTTTCTTGATGATGGAAAGTACGGCTGCGGCTGTGAGTGCTGCGGTACATCGTTTCTGCGGAATCATAAAATCTGGGGCGGTTGCAGACGCGCAACAGTTTACAGTGAAAGTGCTGTTTAGTCATCTACTGAGTTCGGCAAATGTTTAGTCAATTTCACACGTAGTAAAGCCAGTGAAAATAAGACTATCGCCGAAGTGACAAAAGCGTATAACAGGAAAGACGCTATACCATACCCGATTATCACTCCGCTTTTCTGATGATAAATAAAGTGTCTCAGACAAGTGCTTTCTTGCTCGCTTGTCTTCTATTATATATAAAATAGGTGCAACCGTTCTGGCTGCACCTATCACTTTTCTCACTTGCTCTGCTTGCTATGCTTTAAACTCTCTGTTGTAGCCTTCTACGTTTGTGACATCAATACCGTATTCGATGTTTGTACCCATATACAATTTAGTGCCGCAGCCGTGTCCGAAACTAAAGAAAGTTTCACTGAGTTCACTGTTTTTCTTTCGAATAGTCCAATACTTAACACCGTCTTTAACTTCAACGTCAACACGCTCGACAAGTGCATGGACTATTTCATATATTTCAGAGTGTGTCATATCTTTCACACTGACCATAGTGTTTAAATAGTCAAGTTGCTTAACACCGATTTTCTCTCTGCTGCTTTCAAGTTCGCGTCTGCGTGTTTCGAGTGCTTCTTTCTTGTCTAACAGTTCTTTTTCATCTGCTTTCGCTGCACTCATTTTCTTGTCTCTCGTCTGGCGGTCAAATTCACCCTCTTCATAGTTTTCAAGTATTCTATCTACTTTGCCGCTGATTTTCTCCAACTGCTTTTCGATTGCCATTATCTTAAATGGAATTTCTTTCAGTTCTTTTTCGATTTTGTCACGGCGTGCGCTGTCATCTTCTACAACGTCTTTCGCGTACCATACACTTACAGTTTGAACTAAAGTTGCATCCATCCAACGTGCATTGATGTGCGCTGCATTGTCGCAATACAATGCTTTGCCATCGATTGAAATACCACTCTGCAAGTATTCTGCTTTGTGTCCGCTGCAAACGTAGTTACGACCAACTAATCTGTAGTTTCTTCCGCAGTCTGGGCACTTAATCAGTCTTTCACCAAGTGACATTTTTCTTTCCTTGCCGCTTGATTTCGTGTTTGCCTTGCGTACTGCTTGCGCTTGCTCAAATTTCTCGTCACCGACAATTTTTCTGTACTGTTCATCTTCAATGAACTTACTGACACGGCTACGGGTGTAAGTCTTAGACTTTCTGCAAGCAATACCCATTTCGTTCATATAGTTTGCAATTGCTTCGTTGCCCTGCCCTTCAATGTACTTGTCAAAGATAGTATTGATGATATTAGTCTTTGCTTCGTCAACGATGATTTCTTTCTTGTCATTGAGCGTATAACCATACTTGACACTGCCACCCGTGAAACGTCCCTCCTGCTTTGCTCTACGCTTACCGTTTGCAAAGCGTTCTTTTTTTATAATCATTTCTTGCTGTGCCATCACACCCATAATGTAGATAAGCAACTGTGCGGCCATCGAAAGACTGCCGTCACGCTCAAAAAGACGAATATTAGGAGTGTCACACACCAACTGAATTTTCTGCTCGGTCAACCACTGCACTACAGACGAAATAACGTCCATACGTCTGCCGAGACGTGAAATCTCAAAAACATAGACTGCGTTAATAGTCGGGTCGGCTGCAATTGCTTCTTTCAACTGATTAAGTCCCTCACGTTCTTTCTCGTTTCGCTTGATAGCAGACTCTTTGTTTGAAATCTCAATCAGATTTTCTTTCTTGTACCCGTCGGCAATTGCTACGGCGGTCATTCTGCGGACTTGTTCTGTATAGTCCTGCGACTCCGTTGAAACACGAGCAAAGATGATGGCCTTGCTGTTGTTCTCGCTGCTGTTTTTGATGTTCTTTGTACTCATAACTCTTAATATTTAAACGGTTTAACTTAAATTTTATTGTTTCTGAGTGCAAAGATACTAATTGCATAATTAAAATGTTTACGTAGTAACCATAGGCGACAATGCTTTCATGATTTGCCGCAAATTATCTAAGATTATAATACCTGAAAGTGTGAAACACATTGGCAAAAACGCATTCAGTTACTGTAGCAGTTTCACTTCCATAAGTATTCCTAGTAATATAAGCGATATTGGAGACTATGCTTTTGCTTTCTGTGAAAGTCTAAAATCAATTATAGTTGACAAAGGTAATTTTAATTATGACTCGCGTAACAATTGTAATGCAATCATAGAAACATCTACTAATAAACTAAAATGTGGGTGTAAAGCTACCATTATCCCAGAAAGTGTGACAAGTATCGGGATAGGAGCTTTTTACGGATGCGATGCAATAACTTCTATTTTTATTCCGAAGAGCATTACTTTTTTTGAAGAGAGTGCATTCGAAAATTGCCATAATTTGGCTTCCATTACTTTTCCTCATGGTTTGGTTATTATTGGAGAGAGAGCATTCCTAAATTGCGAAAATCTAACTACCATTAATATTCCTAATGGTGTATCGAATATTGGCGAAAAAGCTTTCGCAGGCTGTAGTAAGCTAAATTCAATCGTTGTGGAAGAAAGTAATGATTGTTATGATTCTAGGGATAATTGTAATGCAATTATTGAAACATCTACTAATACAATAATATGTGGATGTGCAGGAACATGTATTCCCCTTGGTGTTGCAAGCATTGGAAATGGTGCATTTTACAATTGTTGGAATCTAATAGACATTACTATTCCCCATGGTGTGAAAAGCATAGGTAATGATGCTTTTTATGGTTGTGAAAGTTTGACTTTCATTGTCATTCCAAATGGATTAACATTTATCGGCAATAATGCTTTTGAATGTTGCTTTAATCTGTCATCAATCTACATTCCAGATAGTGTGACCAGCATAGGAAAAAATGTTTTTGGGTTTTGTGATAATCTGACATCTATCTTTATTCCCTCAGGATCAATTGATAAGTTTGTAAAATTATTGCCTGAATATAAAGATAAACTTATAGAACAATAAGATGTATATATTTTTCTATACTTGTTTTGATAAATGATTAATGAATGACAAATGTATGAGTATTAAAGATTTAATCCAGGAAGTGTTTAGGCATCAAGATTTGTGGGACTATTACTCAGATGATCTATTCAAAATTATGGACCTTGAGGATTCTGTGAAATGCAAAGAATTTATTAATCGATTCTTTTCTGTCTCAGGTAAAGCTGGATGTTTAGTTGATATTGTTGAGATCGATGACCTTTTAAAAAAACATCCTGAGAGATGCCAACACATTGTTTATGTATTTCTTTTGGGAATTGGCATTTATAACAAGAATGCTAAAATTAAGAAACTTATTGATGAGAAGGTAAAACTTTATTCACAAAAGTACAAATGCGAATCTGATGTGAATTTTATATTTATCTGGTTTTTGTGTTGTCTTTTTCATGATCTTGGCTATATCGAAGAGAATTCTCTAGATCTCGATTGGGAGTTCTCATACAAAGATATTGGCAAGTGTGAAGGTGTTCCTATAATGTACCGTTATAAGATTAAGAAATATTTAGAATACAGGAAAAAAGAATGCCAAAAAGTAGATCATGGAATTTATGCTGGTGTATCCATGTATAAAACATTATGTGCTGTAAGAAGTAAACAAGAAAAAGAATGTGACAACAATACCAAATTAAGTTGGGAAGAGAATCTGATTTATATATACAACATTGCATCATGGATAGTTTTATGTCACAATATCTGGATAACAGGTAATCCTGACAAATATACAGAATATGGTTTGCAAGATTTATTAGACAAACCATATCCTATAAAATTGAACAAGTCACCATTGTTTTTCTTCTTTTGTCTTATTGATTCTATTGAACCAATTAAGAACATTAAGGATTTCGCTTTGCTTAGAGACATAGATATTGACATCTCAGAAGATAGTATTAAGATATCTTCATACATTACAAATGATCTCAATGAAAATTATCTAAATTCTGTCTATGGAATGGGAGACTGGTTGACTATAACCCATCGGGATA
This sequence comes from uncultured Prevotella sp., assembly GCA_905234145.1. Lineage (GTDB taxonomy): Bacteria > Bacteroidota > Bacteroidia > Bacteroidales > Bacteroidaceae > Prevotella. The sequence continues at coordinate 36,207 of CAJOGK010000002.1, forward strand.
TGAATTCTGTTTTTATTAATCTTAACAACTAGGGGACTTCCAATAACATGTCACCTTGATAGCTCTCATAATGTAATAACAGACAATAATATGGCACAGTATAGTTTCTTAAAAATCAGCGAAGACGGGAAAAATATAATAAAATGTGACAATGGAGTAACGGGCCACATTGATATTCCTGTTGGTATAACGCATATTAGTTCTGAGGCTTTTGAATATTGTAGTGGTATTGAGTCTATCTCTATACCCAATACAATCAAGTCTATCGGTAGAGATGCATTTTGCGGCTGTCACAATTTAAGAGATGTTTATATTTCTGATTTATCTGCTTGGTTAAACATTCGTTTTGATGGTTCTTGTACATTTGATGGATTATCATATCCACAAAGTATGGCAAATCCCTTGTGGTATGCAGAGCGTTTATTTTTAAATAATGAAATAGTCGAAGATTTAGTTATACCAGAAGGAATAGAATCAATTTGTGATTATGCATTTTGCTTATATGAGGGGTTAAAATCAATAACTTTCCCCAAAAGTATGACCACAATAGGACACGGGGCATTCTTTCGCTGCAACCTTGAGTCTGTACAATTCTTCGACAATCTCCATTTTGTCGGATTTCATTCTTTCCAAGAATGCAAAAACTTGAGACATGTGTCATTTTCAGATGGAGCATCTACTATTGATTATTGTATTGGAGAATACGCATTCAAAGGATGTATTAATCTAAACTCCATCTGTTTACCTCAGTTATTTACTGTTATTGGTCAGTCTGCGTTTGAAGACTGTGAGAAATTGGAGTTCGTAGATATACCAAGTGTTAAAGAACTTGGCCATTCTTGTTTTAAAGGATGCCATGTGTTGTCCTCTATTGAATTACCTCCATCTTTAATCAGAATTGGTGCTGGATGTTTTTATGACACAGCTTTGTCTTATATTAGAATTCCTAAAAGCGTAAGTGATATTTATCCTTTCGCTAATATGAATATTTATATTGACGTTGAACTTGGGAATGAAAACTATATTTCGATAGATGGAAGTTTGTATAATACAAAATACGACCGACGCGGAAAAATGTTGATTAAGTATTTCTGTTCCAGTCCTAATGTATCGATAAAAGATGTTCGTCATATAGGGTATAATGCTTTCTCTGGATGTAAATTATTAAAGTCAATAATCATAGATGGACCTGTTGATAGTATTGGGTCTGCATTTCGTGGATGTGAGAATTTAGAAGAAGTTATTCTACCAAATGGAATAACTCGCATAGACGGTTTTGATGGATGTAAGAAACTATCAAACATCGTAATTCCAGAAAGTGTGGTGGTAATTGGAGAAAGGGCCTTCAAAGATTGTACTTCTTTAAAAAAGATAGTTCTTCCATCTCAACTTATTCGAATAGAAAACTCCGCATTCTTTGGATGTACAAATATGGTTGAAATCGTAATGCCTAATAGTATTGAAGAAATAGACGATTGCGCCTTCAAGGGCTGTAAAACTCTGACTCTTATTAATATCCCCCAAGGGGTGAAAAAGATTGGTTCAGAGGCTTTTTGCGGATGTACAGAGTTAATAAATATCTCCATTCCAGATAGTGTTACAAGCATCGGGGGATTAGCTTTCGGGAATTGTGCCAATCTTTCTTCAATCAAAATTCCTTCTAGTGTTACAAATATAGGTTATTGTATTTTCCGTTGGTGCAACAACCTGAGTGAAATTAGTATTCCAGAAGGATCAAAAACAAAATTTGAAAAGTTATTAGCACTTTATAAAGACAAACTTGTGGAACAAGGAGGAACGGTAGGTGTTGTGCAAACACCTACCGTGCCTCAAACCCTTTGTACATCGGCATTTCAGCCTATTGACGATAGGAGGGTAGGTCTTTTCATTATTTCTCGAGGATAATCTTTACGTTCTCCTGTTTGATGTTCGTGCAGTTGGTGAAAACGGCATCCTGCTTGGCGCGGATAGTGATGTTCTTCAGGTTGATACCATCCATAGGCATCTCGGGAAGGCCATTGAACTCCATAGCGCGACCTGCACCACTGCAAACGACATCCTGAATATCGATATTTCGGAAGATAGGCGTAGTCTCGTCGACGGGCATCTTCGTGGTGTTGTCGGGATTGTCGCCATCAGCCAACATCTCGGCTACCGACTTGCCACCATAATACATATTAAAGGTGATGGCATCGGTCTTGATATCCATCATAGAGATATCGCTGATAAAGATATTCTCTACGATACCGCCACGACCACGCGTGCTCTTAAAGCGAAGACCTACATCGGTGCCCAAGAACTGACAACGGCTGACCTTGAAATTCTTTACGCCACCACTCATCTCGGAGCCTACGACGAAACCGCCATGACCAGCAAACACAGTGCAACCATCGACCACGACATTCTCACAAGGCACGCCACGACGACGACCATCGGCATCCTTTCCGCTCTTAATACAGATACCGTCATCGCCTGCATCGAACTTGGAATTGACAATCAGCGCATTCTTACACGACTCTAAATCGAGGGCATCGCCATTCTGCGCATAAGCGGGATTGCGCACGAGTACATTATCGATAATCACATTCTCGCACATAAGGGGATGGAGGTTCCAAGCAGGAGAGTTCTGGAAGATAACACCCTGGAGCAACACATTTTTACAACCTACAAGACTGACCATCACAGGACGGAGGAAGCGATGGATAGCCTCGAACTCGGCATCGGTCTTTGCTGTAGGCACATTCAGACTGGCGCCTACTTCACCCTTGGCATAGCTCTCAGAAGGCACCCAATAGCCCTTCTTAACCTCAAGACCACCCGAGGCCAAGAGCTGTTTCCAATGGGCATCGGTTACCTTGCTCTTCTTTACCGGGCGCCAATACTGGCCATTGCCATCGATAGCGCCCTTACCGGTAATGGAGATATTGGTGGCACCATTAGCAGAAAGGGGCGACTGACAGCGACGGGTATCGAGACCCTCGAACGACGTCTTGATAATAGGATAGAGCGACTCGTCGGCAGCAAACTGGATAACGGCACCCATCTCCAAATGGAGGTCGATATTGCTCTTGAGTACAATAGGACCGGTAAGCCAAACGCCAGCAGGCACGATAAGATGGCCCCCACCCTTCTGTACAAGTGCATCGATAGCCTTGGCAAAGGCATCGGTAGAAAGCTGGGCGCCCGTAGGATCGGCACCAAACTCGCTCAAACATACCTTGGTATCAGGAATAGATGGGGCTTTTACCTCGGGCATGGCGAAAGGCAGGTTCTGAGTGTACTTCTTGTAGGGATTGTCGCACTTATTGCAATGTGACTGATTCAGAGCACTAGCTGTTACTGCGAAAGCAACGAGGGTCAATACGGTGCAAATTAGTTTTTTCATACGTCTTTTTGTTTTAGTAATTAGTTTGTTTTTATTTCATTTAGGGGAATCATCACGAAGTCACGCTGATGCATGAGGGGATGAGGAATTTTCAGGTCGGGCTCATCGATGGTAAGATTATCGTAGAGCAGGATATCGATGTCAATAGGACGATCTTCGTATTTACGATTTACGGATTTCTTGGACGAGCCAAGCGCTTCGCGAGTCCGATTTAGGGATTTCCTGCGGCCTAGTTCGCGCTCGATCTGCTGGGTGGCCTTTAGCACCTCGCGGGGGGCAAGCGTCGTTTCGCAGAGGATGACCCCATTGAGGAAAGTGTTGCTGGATTCGAAGCCCCAAGGCTCGGTTTCTATAAACGAAGAGCGGCGAATTACTTCGCCCACTCTTTCATTGATCAAGGATATCGCCTGTTCGAGATGCTGGTGTCTGTCACCGAGATTACTCCCAAGGCCTAAGTACACACGATGCATTAATCGTCGAGGATTAAGAGTGCATCGCCATAACAACCGAACTTATAGCCCTCTTTCAGGGCGCGCTGATAGCAATTGTATACCAAGTCGTAACCTCCGAATGAACACTGGCTCATCATCATGGTGGACTCGGGATGATAGAAATTAGCCACCAGCGAGTTGGCAAGATTATACTCGTAAGGCGGGAAGATAAACTTATTAGTCCATCCCTCGAACTCCTTCAGCATGCCATCGGTACCAACAGCTGACTCCGTGGCACGGGCTGTGCTGACACCTACGCAACAAACACGATGACCACCACGTTTAGCAGTATTCACGATATCGCAGGCCTCCTTAGAGACAAACATCTGCTCTGATGACATCTTGTGCTTGGTAAGGTCTTCCACCTCGATAGGATCGAAGCTGCCAAGTCCACAGTGCAGGGTGATAAAAGCAAAATTAACGCCCTTAATCTCCAGGCGCTTCATTAGCTCACGGCTAAAGTGCAGACCAGTGGCAGGGGCTGTAACGGCACCCTCCTTAGAAGCGTAGATGGTCTGGAAGAACTCCATATCTTCTTCATTAGCCGCGCGCTTGTCGATGATATAGCGAGGCAGGGGGGCTGCACCCAGTGCGAAGAGCTCGCGCTTGAACTCATCGTGAGGACAATCGTAAAGGAAACGCAATGTGCGGCCACGACTGGTGGTATTATCAATGACCTCGGCTACCATCGGACCGTCGTCTTCGAAGAAAAGCTTATTGCCAATACGGATCTTACGAGCTGGTTCTACAAGCACATCCCACAAGCGGAGATCGGGATTCAACTCGCGCAAGAGAAACACCTCGATCTTGGCATCCGTCTTCTCCTTTGTGCCATAAAGACGAGCGGGGAACACCTGGGTATCATTGAAGATAAGGGCGTCGTCTTCATCAAAATAGTCGAGAAGGTTTTTAAACAGGAGATCGGTCTCGATGCGCCCACTCTTACGATGGGCTACCATCAAACGACACTCATCGCGATGGTAATTGGGCGCCATGGCGATCTGATCTTCAGGAAGTTTAAATTTAAACTGTGATAGTTTCATTATGTTATTTACGATTTACGAATTTACGATTTATCTTTCAACTGCTCTTCCAGCCATTGTGGGAACTCATCGAACGTGAGGCACTGGTCGAGGGTGACATCGCCCACACGGGTGCGACACAAGGCCGTAAGGAAGGCTCCACTGCCCAAGGCCTGACCGATATCGCGGGCCAATGAGCGGATGTAGGTACCCTTGCCGCAAACCACACGGACAGACAGCTGCATCTTCTCGGCATCGAAAGCCGTGAGTTCTATCTCGTCGATATGGATGGACTTTGCTGCCAATTCCACATCTGCCCCGTTGCGAGCCAACTCATAGGCTCTGTCGCCAGCCACCATACAGGCGGAATAGAGGGGCGGGCGCTGCATGATATCACCCACAAACTGCGGCAAAGTGGCGAGAATCAACTCGCGGGTGATGTGCTTCGTGGGATAGGTATAATCTACCGTATGCTCCATGTCGAAACTGGGCGTAGTAGCTCCCAGCTGAAGGGTAGCCGTGTACTCCTTGGTATGGAGCTGCAGACTCTCAATCTGCTTGGTGGCCTTTCCCGTACAGAGAATCAGCACACCTGTGGCTAGAGGATCGAGCGTACCCGCATGGCCCATCTTCACACGCTTTACATGCAATCGCTTTGACAGCACATAACGGATATGAGCCAATGCACCGAAACTTGACATTCGGTATGGCTTATTAATATAGATGTACGCGCCCTCAAGGAAATTCATCGTGCCAGCTTGTAGATCAATACTGCAGCACCTACGAGGGCACAGTAATAGCCAAAGTAGAGAAGCTTACCTTTCTTCACGATGTTGATCATCAACTTGCAGGCGAAACAGCCAGAGAGGAAGGCGGCAACGAAGCCTATTGCCAAGGCAAAGATGTCGATATTTCCACCCAGCGCCTCTTCGCCCTTTACGGCCTTGAGGATATCGAGCAGGGCCTCACCCAAGATAGGAGGTATCACCATCAGGAATGAGAACTGAGCCAACTTTTCCTTCTTATTGCCAAGCATCAGACCAGTGGCGATGGTAGAACCAGAGCGCGAAAGGCCTGGCAGCACGGCACATGCCTGAGCCACACCGATGACAAAGGCATCCCACAGAGAGATATGCTCCTTCTGACGGGGCTTGGCCAGATAAGAGAACGTTAGCAGCACGGCTGTAACAAGGAGCATGACGCCCACAATCAGCAAGCCCGAGCCGAATGCCTCTTCAACCTTATCCTTAAAAAACAGTCCCACAATACCCACGGGAATCATAGAAACGAGGATGTTGAGCGCATACTTTGTCTCAGCATTCATCTGAAACTTAAACAATCCTTTCAGAATCCAGTCGATTTCTTTCCATAGAATCACAAGGGTAGAGAGAACCGTAGCTACATGTACAGCTACAGTGAACTCCAGATTATCGGCACCATTGATACCGAAGAAGGTGGAGATAATTGTCAGGTGACCGCTGGAACTAACGGGCAGATACTCCGTCAGTCCCTGGATCAATCCCAGTATTAAAGCTTGTATCCAATCCATAATTATATTTACGATTTACAAATTTACAATATTTCGATTTACGATTTTGGTTTACGCACTACAGCATAAATCATGAAGACAAAGCCAAAGAGGCATACCACTGGGGCTATCTTCGTACGACGAACACTAAAAATATCGGGCTCAAACATCGTATCGGTAGAGCTAGGACCCACCATCAGCAAGAATCCCAGCACAACGATAACCATGCTGACTGCCAACAATATAAAATTGACTTTGTCGAATGCGAAATCTTTCTTATCCATTTTTTACCTTTTTACTTTTTTACCCTTTTACTTTTTTACCTTTTTACCTTTATATCCTATACAGTTCTCCCGGTGTCATGCGGAGGAATTTATTAACAGAAATGTACGAGCATAAGGCTGTAATCAGCAAGCCAAAGAGCAATACAGCCACACCCGTAATCACCAACTCACGCCAAGTCAGGATGGTAAGTATATTGGGCTCATAATAATAGAGTCCGTACACACTGAAGCCCAGCACAATGATGGCGATAAAAGCTGCAATAATACCGATGGTAAGCGCCTGAGCCATAAACGGGCGACGGATAAAGCCCCACGAGGCGCCCACCAGTTTCATGGTGTGGATAATAAAGCGCTTAGAGTAGACACTAAGGCGCACCATATTATTGATGAGCGTGAACGATACAAACGTGAGCAACAGAGCCAGAACCAGCAATAGGAGGTTCACCTTCGTAAGATTGCGGTTTACACTATCCATCAAGTCCACCTGATAAGCCACATCGGCCACCTTGGGGTTTTTCCTAAGCTCCTTAGCAATCCATTTCAGCGAATCGCGATTGGCATAATCCGCATGCATCTGGATTTCCAAGGTAGCAGGGAAAGGATTCACACCCAGAAACTCTGAAGGATCGGAGCCCATAGCCTCTGTTTGCTCTTTCAGTGCCTGATCGCTACTGATGTAGTCGATGTTCTTAGAATACGGACGATGATAGAGGTCGCGACACAGCAATTTGGCATTATTGACACTCACATCATCGCGAAGCATAACTGTAACGGTAATATTCTCCTTGACCCATTCCGACAAATTGCGCGAAATGAGCACGGAAAATACAACCAAACCTAAAAGTACCAGCACCATGGCCGTGCTAATACAGAGCGTCACCTTCTGTACGCCGCGCCGGCTGCCAGCGTTCTTTTTGCGTCTATTCATGAATTTACGTACGTAAAAATCGATTTTGGCTGCAAAGTTACATATTTTTTTAGACATAAGAACATAAGGACATCATTTTTTTTGTTTCTTTTGTGCTTTTGTCTCGAAAAAAGACTACCTTTGCGCCCGATATGAGTACAATTATTTATCCTTCACCGATTTTTGGGCCCGTACACAGCCGTAGGCTGGGCATCTCGCTCGGTATCAACCTGCTTCCTGCCGATGGTAAGGTTTGCTCGTTTGACTGTATCTATTGTGAATGTGGTTTCAATGAAGACCACCGACCCAAGTTACCCCTGCCTACGCGCGAAGAAGTGGCAGAAAAACTGGAAAAGAAACTGCAGGAGATGGTGGCAGACAACCATTTGCCCGATGTATTGACATTTGCAGGCAATGGGGAACCTACCTGCCATCCGCATTTTGCTGAGATTATTGGCGATACCATCCGCCTGCGCAATCAGTATTGTCCGAAGGCAAAGGTAAGTGTGCTGAGCAATTCTACGATGATTCACCGTCAGGAGGTGCACGATGCCCTGATGCTTGTAGACAATAACATCCTAAAGCTCGACACCGTCGACCCTGTATATATTAATAAGGTAGACCATCCTAACGGCACCTACGATGTAGACCTCATCATAGAAAGACTGAAAGCCTTCAAGGGACATGTGATTATCCAAACCATGTTTATGCGTGGCGAGTGCCAAGGAGAATCGGTAGATAATACGGGCGAGGCGTATGTAGGCCCATGGCTGAAGGCGGTAAAAGAGATCCATCCGCAACAAGTGATGATTTACACCATCGACCGCGAGACACCAACGCAGGGATTACTGAAGGCCACCCATGAGCAACTGGATTTTATCAGAGACAGAGTAATAGCAGCAGGCATTCCCTGTACAGCATCCTATTAAAAAACTAATCCCTGCCAAGCGGCAGGGATTAATTCTTTATTTGCACATAATACCTCGTTTACTATTCTGGAGGAAATCGATGATGTTCCGGATTTCAGGTCCATCGGGCACCTGATCCTTAATCTGATTGATCACATCAAACACGCTGGTCTTTCCGTGGAAGAGCAGACGATAAGCGTTGGCGATATGCTTCTGCACCTTGGGATCGATCTCTGCATAGTTCAACATCGTGGTGTTGGGTCCACCATAAGTCATAGGAGAGCCACCAGCAATCACGTAAGGGGGCACATCGTGGGAGAAGGCGCAACCAGCCTGAATCAGGGAGAGGTCGCCAGCACGGGTGTTGGCATTCTGGATAGCACCTGAAGAGAAGATGACACCATTGCCTATTTCACAATCGCCAGCAATCTTGGTACCATTACCAAACACGCAGTTGGTACCTATGACGGTATCGTGGCTGATATGCGTACCCTCCAAAATGAAGTTATGATTACCAATCACAGTGCAACCATCTCTATTCGTACCACGGTTAATGACCACATTTTCACGAATCACATTATTATTGCCTATCTTCACGTACGACTTGGCACCAAGGTAGTTGAAATCCTGGGGCAAGGCAGCAATCACACTGCCCTGATGGATTTTGTTATTGTTGCCAATACGTGAGCCGTCGCAAATCGATACAAAGGGGAAGATGATACAGTTATCACCTATCTCCACATCGTCTTCGATATAAACGAAGGGGAATATCTTACAGTTATCGCCAATCTTAGCTTTGGGGCCTATCTCGGCTCTGGGGGATATTTCGCTTGCCATATTATTTCATTGAAAATTGAACATTGAACATTGAACTATTTCGCTCCGCCTCCAAGGGCCTGATAGAGATTTACCACCGACTGCATCTTATTGAACTGGTCGGTTACCTCATTGATTTGGGCATTCAGCAGATTACTCTGGGCTGTGATTACCTCAAGGTACGTTGTATTGCTGGATGACTCCATCAACTTCCTGGTGTCCTCGACATTCTTCTGGAGTACAGCCACGCGCTTGGCATCAAGTTCCGACTTGTCATTATAAGAATTGTAGGCTACGAGGGCATTCGACACCTCATTACCAGCCTTATAGATGGCATTCTGCCAATTATTATAGGCCTGTTCATACTTATCCTTTGCCACTTTCAAACCGGCCACGATCTGTCCGTGCTGGAAAATAGGCTGTACCAAAGAACCGACAGCGTTCAAGAGCCACTTACCAGGATTTACCGTACCACTATTATTGGTAAAGGCTGCTGTTCCCGTCACGGTGATACTTGGATAGAAACGGCTGCGAGCGGTCTCAACATCGTAGAAGCACTGAGCGAGGGTCATCTCGTATGAGTGAACATCGGCACGGTTTGCCAGCATCTGAATGCCTACACCCGTAGAGAATTCCGAAGGCAGGCTCTGACCCGCAAAGGTGCCACGAGGAATCGTCTGACCAGGCTGTCCGAGTAGCAGAGAAAGCGAGTTCTCAAGCTCACGCACTTGGCGCTGGAGGTCGATCTTCTGTGTCTGAACCTGATAGTAGGCAGCCTCAGCACTTTGCACAGCCGTAGAGCGATAGCCCGCACGATTCTCATGCATGAACTGCATCTTTTCCCAAGTCTCCTTCGTCAACTGCTCCATATCGGTAACGATCTCCACCTGACGGTCGAAGGCCAGCAACGAATAATAGAGGTTGGCGATGCCGGAGATGACATTGCACTTTACCACCGTCTGATAATCCTTGGTGGCGATCAGCTGCATCTGGGCAGAACGCTTGACGGAAAGCAGGTTGCCAAAGAGGTCGATATTCCAGCTTGCAGAGACAGGCAGAGAATAAGACTTTGTAGCAGCTGCACCATCGAAGGAAGACAGCGTACCTTGTGGAGAAATAGCGACTGAAGGCAGGAAAGCCAACTTCGCAATCTTCAGGGCCTCATTCACCATGTGGACATTAAGGGCTGCATTCAGCAAGTCGGGGTTATTATCGAGTCCCTGCTGAATAAGCGCCTGCAGCTGAGGATCGGTGAAGATACTACGCCAAGGCAAGTTACCAAACGATGTGGTATCAGTTACTGCGAGCGTATCAGTCAGAGAGAACGGATCACGCACAATGCCGTCCGCGTTCACCTCTGGACGCTCGTATTTGTTATAGAGTCCGCAGCTCGACAGCAGCAGGGCTGCGGACATGAATATCATTATCTTTTTCATATTACTTTTCCGGGATATAATCTACTGGTTTTTTATGAGCATACTGAGCCAATTCTGCTGCTACCTCGGAATTCTCCTCATCCTCGAACTTCAGCGGACTGATCTTCTCCTGGATAGCCTGGAAGATAACAAACAGCGTAGGAACAACGAAGATTTGGAGAATAGTACCAATCAACATGCCACCCACAGCAGCAGCTCCCAGCGTCTGGTTACCATTCTTACCTACACCAGAAGCAAACATCATTGGCAACAAACCAATAACCATAGCCAGAGAGGTCATCAGAATAGGACGCAGACGAGCGGCAGCACCAAGAACAGCCGACCAAGTGATAGCCATACCCGTCTGGCGACGCTCCAAAGCGAACTGCACAATCAGGATCGCATTCTTAGCCAACAATCCGATCAGCATGATCAGCGAAATCTGCATATAAATATCGTTGGAATGACCGAAGATATTCGTAAACAGGAAACAGCCAGCCAAACCAAACGGTACAGAGAGTACTACCGACAAAGGCAGGATGTAAGACTCATACTGAGCTGACAGAATCAGGTAGATGAACACGAAGCACAGCAGGAAGATAATAGCCGTAGAGTTCGTGGCCTTAGCCTCCTCACGCGTCAGACCAGAGAAGTCATAGGTATAACCTGCAGGCAGAACCTGCTCGCCAACCTCCCTGATAGCCTGCAATGCCTGACCAGTAGAATAACCGCTAGCCACTGTACCTGTTACATTAATAGAGGTGAACAGGTTGAAACGGTTGATGTTCAGAGGTCCATAAACGCGCTCCAAATTGCAGAACTCCTTCACAGGAGCCATACCGCCTGGCGTGCGTACAAATATACTATTCAGAGACTCAGGCGTCATACGTGACTCGGGAGTGCCCTGAATCATGACTTTATAGAGCTTACCAAACGAGTTGAAGTTTGAGCCGTAGAGTCCGCCATAATAACCCTGAAGGGTCGTGAGCACAGCTGTAGGTGAGATACCTGCCTGCTTACACTTGGCCACATCCACATGTACCATATACTGCGGATAATTCGGGTTGTAAGAAGTCTGGGCTGCCTGGAACTCGGGACGCTTATTGAGTTCGGCCAAGAACTCCTTCACGATGCCGAAGAATCTGTTCAGGTCGCCACCCGTACGGTCTTGCATTACGAGCGAGATACCACTGTTGGCAGAGAATCCAGGAATCATTGGGGGCGAGAAGGCCAGTATCTGGGCATCCTTGATATGAGCCGTCTTGATAAAGATCTGGGCAACGACACCCGTGGCATCGTAAGGATTGAGGAAGAAGCGATAGATACCATCACCTTCCCACAAGCCACTGATTTTCCACCACAGTCCCTTCTGACGCTCACCGAAGTCCTTCAGCTTGATAATGAAAGTACCCTGGTCGGAACCTGCACCTGCGATAAAGTTGTAACCCTGCACCATCTCACGGTTCTTGACAGCTGGGAGTTGCGACAGGATAGAGTCAACCTGCAACACCACCTGTCTGGTACGAGACTCTGAAGTGGCAGGAGGCATCGTAATGGTACAGAACAGCGTACCCGTATCCTCATCGGGCACCAGACCAGTCTTCGTCGTAAACATCGTGATACCCAGTACAACGATACCTATCAGCACCGCAGCAATGATAGCCAGCGGCTTGCGCACCAGCTTCTCAAGGATCTTCTTATATTTACCGATGGTCGTATCGAAAGCCACGTTGAACGACTGATGGAAACGGTCGAGGCGTGACAGTTTCTTCTGATGCCCCTCTGCATCGTGGGGTTTCAGGAAGATGGCACAGAGTGCAGGCGACAGCGTCAGGGCGTTCAGTGCCGAGATGATGATTGAGATAGCCATCGTTACACCGAACTCACGATAGAATGTACCAGAAGTTCCACCGATAAACGATACCGGCACGAACACAGCTGCCATCACAAGGGTAATTGAGATGATGGCACCGGAGATCTCGTTCATGGCATCGATAGAGGCCGTGAGCGATGACTTATAACCCTGATCCAACTTGGCGTGCACGGCCTCCACAACCACGATGGCATCGTCCACCACGATGGCAATGGCCAGCAGCAAGGCGGAGAGTACAAGCAGGTTGATAGAGAAGCCCATCACATTGAGGAAGAAGAATGTACCGATCAGAGATACTGGCACGGCAATCAGAGGGATGAGCGTAGAACGCATGTCCTGCAAGAAGACGTAAACTACAAGGAACACCAGAGCCAGCGTCATGAAGAGCGTGAATACCACCTCTTCGATTGATGCGTAGAGGAACTCTGTTACATCGTAGTTGATCTTATACTCCATACCCGGTGGCATCAGTTTCTTCTGATCTTCAAGCTCAGCCTTTACCTGCTTGGCAATCTCGTTGGCATTCGAACCAGCCACCTGCTGTATCATGGTCATTACCGATGGTACGCCATTGTTCTTCATCGATACCGAGTAGCCCTCACCACCCAACTCAATCTTGGCCAGGTCCTTCAGTTTCAGCGTTTGTCCGTTGGCATCGCTCTTAATGATGATGTTACCAAACTCCTCGGCTGTACGGAATCGACCGGTATAACGCATTGAATACTCGTAAGCCACATTTGGAGCCTGCTCACCAAACTTACCAGGTGCAGCCTCGATATTCTGTTCTGCAAGAGCAGCTGTAATGTCTGCAGGAATCAGGTTATGCTGCTTCATCACATCGGGCTGCAGCCAGATACGCATAGCGTAGGTCTTTGAGCTGAATCCCGAAGCATCACCTACGCCCTCGATACGCTTCAGCGCAGGCACGATGTTAATGGCGTTATAGTTGGTCAGGAACTCATCGTCGTAACGACCGTCGGAAGTCAGCGAGTACATGAGAACCTGCGATGACTGACGCTTGACGACGCGCACACCAATCTGGTTAACCTCGGAAGGCAGCAAGGCCTGAGCCTGGCTCACACGGTTCTGCACGTTTACAGCACACATGTCAGGATTGATGCCCTGACGGAACGTCACCTGTATCATGGCCGAACCCGGCGAAGCGGTAGAGGAGATAAAGTCCATACCTTCCACACCGTTGATACTTTCCTCAAGAGGCGTTACAACGGCATTCTTCACCGTCTCTGCATCAGCGCCAGGATAGCTGGCGATTACCATGATGTTAGGCGGTGCGATATTCGGATACTGCTCGATAGGAAGCGAGACCAGTCCGATAAAACCCAGCAGCACGATGAGGATAGAGATCACCGTTGACAGCACCGGGCGTTTGATAAAATGTGTAAATGTCATATTTTACCTTTTTACTTTTTTCCCTTTTTACTTTTTCATCGCTCCTACGATATCACCAGCACTCATAGCCGTAGCCTGGTCCTTAATCTTCTGCTGATACTTCTCAGGAGTGATAGGCACAATCTCCATACCATCAGACAACTTGGTAATACCGTTGGTAACATACTTGTCACCGGTCTTCAGACCCTCAAGCACGATATAGTTACTACCATCGTTCTGAGGATCAACCTTAATCTCGCTATACTTTACCTTATTATCCTTATCAAGGATATAAACGAACTTCTTATCCTGCACCTCAGACACACAACCCTGAGGAATGATAATAGCCGATGAGTTGCTATGAGGGATCATGATAGCACCAGAGCCACCGCTCTTCAGCACTTTGTCGGGATTAGGGAATACAGCGATCATCTGAACACTACCTGTTGCGGCATCAATCACACCACTCATCTTTGTAACCTTACCCTCAAGACCATACTGAGTACCATCTGCCAACTTCAACAGAACAGCAGGCATCTCCTCAATAGCACCATTCAGGCCACCTGCATTCTTACCCATAGAAAGCACATCCTTCTCCGTCATTGAGAAGTAGACCTCCATCGAACTGATATTTGAAACGGTGGTCAAAGTGTTGGAAGCACTTACAAGCGTACCTACCTTAAAGGGCAATGAGCCAACCACACCTGCTGCAGGGCTTTTAACAAAGCAGAAACTCAGCATCTCCTTTGCAGAAGCAAGACTAGCCTCTGATGCTGCCAAGCTGGCCTTAGCTTGCTCGTAACTATTCACAGCCGAACGGTACTCAAAGTCACCAATCACACCGTTTTCATGCAGTTTCTGAGAATTCTCATAATTCAATTTGGCCGTATTGCATGTTGCCGTAGCTGTTTTTACAGAAGCTTCAGCCTGGCGTACCTGCGCCTGATAGGTTACATTATCCAGTACAAAAAGTACTTGCCCGGCACTGACTGTCTGACCTTCTTTCACGTTAATCTGAGTAATGAAACCCTGAACTTTCGGATGAATCTCCACATCCTGCACACCTTTAATCACAGCAGGATAGGTAGACTGCATGGTTGTACTTGAAGTACCCACTGTCACTACAGGAAACTCATTGTCGCCAAACGTAGGGCGACCACCACTACCACCGCATGATGCTAGCATCAATGCCGTAGCAGCCAACAATAAAATCTTGCTCTTTTTCATATTTTACCTCTTGTATTGTTTTTGTTTCAATTAAACTAAAGCCCGAGAACTCAGCGACTAACGATGGGTTCTCGGACTGCAAAGGTACGCAAAATATATCTTTAGATATATACGCTTAAAATGTTTTTAACATTTTTATAGTTTTATATAGATTTTCTTTCGGTATAAAACGTATCCTATTGCGAAATTAAGCAGTACAAAATAGAGGGCGTAAGTCAATGATGCCCACTTCAGTGGAGCGATGATGGCATGAATACCATTATAAACAACTTCCGACACACCAATATTACCTAGCAGAATCGCCAGAAGCTCGCTCGAAACATAGAGAGCAAGGGCATTTACACCAAATACATGGAAGAAAGTAGTCCAACTCGATTTCTTCTGAATATCAATGATATACATCAGGAAAGCCTGCAAAAGTGAAGCTAAACCACAGGTTACCATCACATAGCTAGGACTCCAGATGCGCTTGTTCAAAGGCAGGCCGTAAGTAAGCAGATAGCCACCAATCACAAGAATCGTACCGATAACGAAAAGGGCTATCACCTTCTGCTCAATGGTCTCCTTCTTACGAATCTGCATGCCACAATAGAAACCAAGCAGCACATGGGCTACAGAAGAAATGGTGCCCATCAGACCTTCTGGATCAACGGGACTCTTATGATAAATGTGGTCATAACCGAAGAGGTTCAAATCTACCTGTGCCAAGATGTTCACACTCGCATCCTCCACATAGCCATTGCCAAACACAAGGATGGCCGTATAGATAACCAGCAGACAGATAATCACAGGAACAGTGTACTTATGATTACAGAACAGGGCAAAGAGCGACACAATACCATAGCAAAGCGCGATTCGCTGCATAACAGCCCAAATACGCAGATGACCAAAACAAAGCAAGTCACCCTCGATGGCATGATCGAACCAGTTGATGAATAAGCCGATGACAAAAAGCAGTACCGTGCGCTTGATAATACGACGCACCACTGGAGGCGTGGGCTTAAACTCCGACTTCACCAGCGAGAGATAGCACGAGATTCCCATGATGAAGAGGAAGAAGGGGAACACCAGATCGCAGGGCGTCATGCCATTCCACTTGGAGTGTCCAAGCATTTCAAAAGATTCACCCCATCCGTTATTCACAAGAATCATGCCTGCGACGGTAATACCGCGCAGGATATCGAGGGATAGAAGACGTTGACTACTTGCCATTTTTCTAAGGATTATTAATTTTCTAAGGAATATAGGAAGATTATTGGGCTTCCATTAAAGTGATGGCCTCTTTGGCCACATCGACGGGAGAGCCCTCGGGAGCTGCACTATAGGGATTTTGTTGGAGCGTCCAAGGCTCTTCCATTGCATAATAGTCGAGCTGCACTTCCTGAGGCAGAGCCATCTGGAAGAGTTCCGCAGCCGTCTTGGTAGCATTCGGACCTCCACCTAAGAGTTCAGGCTGAGGAGCGGTCTGAGCCTTCATCTGTGCAGCAAGGGCATCAAAGTAGGCTTTCCAACGTACATAGTAAAAGTCTTTCAACAAGCCTTGCCACTCTTTATGGGCATAGTCGCGCAAACCGCCTGTATCGGCACAATAGCGATTGCCCCAAGTGGTAATCTGTACACGGGCATTCCATTCATAGAGTTTCTTCTCCTCGGGCGTAGCACCGGCATTCACAGCATCCTGCGTCCAATGACCTACACGGAATTCTGAACGCGTACCCAAGAGTTTATCCTGCATCAACAGCATTTGGAGGAATCGAGCCGCATCTTTATCAAATGCTTTTCGTGCAAAGCCTTTGTAATCGGCGATGGTATGCTGATACTGCTGACGAGCCTGATCTGCGAGTGCCTGACGGGTAATATCCACAAGATCGTACTCGAAGTTATTGTTGCCACGATACTTCTCTGCCACACTATTCATCAAGCGTGCAGCCTCCTTTGTATCTGCAGGGTCGTAATAATTCTTCATCTTAGACCAAGATGACGCCTGGAAGTTATTCAACGAAGGACGTCCACAGAAGATACTCTCGTGAGGGCCCTGCTGATTATTGCCTGCAGGACAGTTATAGATGCTCTGAGCAAGAATCATCCAAGCCTTTTCGATAGCAGGATCCTCCACACCATAGCGCGCCTTCACATATTCCTTCAGCCAAGCCTCCTTGGTAAATTTCTCAGGGCGCCAGGGCAACTCACTCATCAGTTCGAACATCACAGGATTGTTTTCAGAGCCTTCCATCGTAAAGCCGATACCCTTACAATTTTTCTTCGATACATAGAAGTTATCTAGCAACTGATCCATTCGGCCATGCAGACCTACATTGGCCCCAAAGTTCTCAAGCAAACAGAACAGCCAATCGTGCTGCTTATAACCCACATCACGCTTCCAAATGCTGGGGATACCAAACATGGGGCGACACTCTGAGAAGAGATCAAGCACAAGCAGATCACCTGCCTTCATACCGTCGACCATCGCAGGGCGAGGATTCTCTGTCCAACCCTGAATCACCCAGACAGCATTTGGATTCACACGTTTCATCGCCTGCATCATAGCCTCACCAGCCTTTGCATAATCGATAGAGGGATCGTCATTACTCTCATGGAAAGGATCCATCGAATAATAATCAGCCTTACCGAAGAGTTTGGTGAGCTCATTATAATATAAGGTGGCGATTTCGGCAAAGCGAGCATCCGTAGGCAGAAGGTTTGCTGGACGCTGGAAACCGTTCCAAAGGCCAGCATCGGCTACATTCAGACCCAACTTTGACTTTGCATCGTGAGGCACCATGCCGCAGTAGCCTGGCAATACGGGATGCATATCGAGTTGCTTCATACGAGCCAGAATCTGCTTCTGGAGGTTCTCCTGACGGGTGTACCATGACAGTGGCAGTGGACCACCCCACCCTTCCAGGTTATTCATCTCCCACCAAGCGAGGAATGCAGGACCAGCGATGAATTCGCCTACTTCTTTTTCTGTATAACCGAGTTTCAGCAACATGTTACGCCATACGCACTCTTCGCCCACAATGGCCAGTGGCAGGTTAATGCCATGCAGCGCCATCCAGTCGATTTCCTGTTCCCAACGTTTCCAGTCCCAAAACGCCATGGAATAAGAGAAGGTGCAGTAGTTAAAGTCATAGCGCAGGCCGAGATCAGTCTCATGGCGCTCTTTCTTAGTAACCGCAGGCAGCACAGCAGGCAACTTTGCCTGCATCTGATTCCAAGAGAGGTGAATGCCCGCATAGTACTTTAGGTACCAGTTTACACCCGAGGCGATGTTCACCCAGTTATTTCCTCTCACCACGACCTTCTTGCCTTGTTGGTCAAGCTCGAAGAAATCCTTCTGACTCTTAACCTTTTCTATTTTAAACTTGGCAGAAGCGCCCTTGTCAATTCGCTCCAACAAATCGTCTACAGGATTTGCCCACATCTGCATTGACAGCAGAATTCCGATAATAGTTAGCAATACTCTCATTCTTATTATCTTATATCAGATTCATTTGTTTTGCTTTTGCCATCAGAAGTTCCATCAGGGGTTCACGCGCATTCTCCACCTTATTGTCGAGGACGGCATCCTTCAGATATTGCTTTAGAATACCTACTTCACGACTAGGCTTAAGATGGAACATCTCCATAATCTCATTACCATCAATGACAGGTTGTAGCAACCTCACATAGTCTTTTTCCTTCAAGTCAGTGAGTTTTTCTCGCACCATACGGAAATTCTCGAGGAACAGTTTCTTGCGCACCTCATTTTTCGACGTGATATCCGCCTCACAAAGCAACATCAGGTCTTCGATATCCTCGCCTGCATCGTTCAACAAACGGCGCACGGCAGAATCCGTCACCTCATCGTCGGCGATGGCTATCGGACGCATGTGGAGGTCGACGAGCTTCTGCACATATTTCATCTTCATATCCATGGGCAGCATCAGCCGACGGAAGATCTGTGGCACCATCTTGGCACCTATCAAATTATGGTTGTAGAAAGTCCAGCCTATGCTCGGATTCCAGCGCTTTGATTTGGTCTTGCCGATATCGTGCATCAAAGCAGCCCATCTCAGCCAAAGATTATCCGACTTAGAAGCTACATTATCCAGTACCTCCAGCGTGTGATAGAAATTGTTCTTGTGCGCACGACCATTTTTCTGCTCCACAATGTCGAGAGCTGCCAATTCTGGCAGAATGATGTTCAGCAAGCCACAACGCTGCAGGTCTACGAACCCTCTTGATGGCATAGGTGACAATATGATTTTGTTCAGTTCGTCCTTTATCCGCTCACCACTCACAATCTTAATTCTGTCGGCCATCCTTTCGAGCGCCTCAAATGTTTCGTCCTCCATCTGGAAGTTCAGTTGGGTAGCGAAACGGATACAGCGCATCATGCGCAGAGGGTCGTCGCTAAAAGTGATGCCAGGTTCCAGAGGGGTAGCGATAATACCATCTTCAAGATCAGCCAAGCCATTAAACGGGTCTACCAGCTCGCCAAAGCGGTCTTTATTCAGACAGATGGCCATCGCATTGATGGTAAAGTCGCGACGATTCTGATCATCCTCCAAAGTTCCGTCTTCCACAATGGGCTTGCGCGAGTCGTGGCTATAGCTTTCTTTACGGGCACCAACAAATTCCACCTCGTATTCCGTGCCCTTCTGACGGAATTTTACCTGAGCCGTGCCAAAGTTCCTAAACACACTCAGGTGTGCCCTCTTACCCACCATCCGTTTCAGTTCTTCAGCCACAGAGATACCACTGCCCACTACCACCACATCAATATCGTTGGAGGGGCGTTCCAGGAAGATATCCCTTACGTAGCCACCCACAACGTAGCACTCCAGCCCAAGGTGGTCTGCAGCCTCACTGATCTGGTGGAAGATGTCCTGATCGAGAATCTCTGAGAGTTCGTCGTCGCTATATAGTTTCATTAGTTCGTCTTACTTGAGGGTGCAAAGATACGAAAAAATCCCCATAGTTCCATGATTTTCCCGATATTTTTTGGCATTCTCGCCTTTTCATTGTAAATTTGCACCGCAAAAGCGCTCACCAGATATGTAAGGATATGGAACCTATTAACGATTTTTTCTCTTTCCTGAGTTCATTCCTATGGGGATGGCCCATGATTATTTTGCTTTTAGGCACCCACGTTTTTCTCACGTTTCGATTGCGCATTCCACAACGTAAATTGATTACAGGCATCAAACTTTCTATCAAGAAAGATGCTTCTGCCGAGGGTGAGGTCAGTCAGTTTGGTGCTTTGGCCACGGCCCTTGCCGCCACCATTGGCACTGGTAATATCGTTGGTGTAGCTACGGCCGTAGCACTTGGAGGCCCTGGTGCTGTATTATGGTGCTGGTTAACAGGTATCTTTGGCATGTCAACGAAATATGCTGAGGGACTGCTGGCGGTGAAATATCGTGTCAAGTCTAAAGATGGTCGCATGTATGGCGGTCCGATGTACGCGCTTGAGCGCGGACTGAATATGAAATGGCTTGGAATCCTGTTTGCCATCTTTACAGCACTGGCATCTTTTGGCATCGGCTGTACCGTTCAGGCCAACTCCATCGCACTGATGGCGCAGGAAACCTTTGGCATCCCCACATGGATTGTCGGCATCTTCGTTTGTCTGCTCACGGCCCTTGTTATCTTAGGCGGTGTGAAGGCGATAGCCAAAGTTTGCATGTTCCTGGTGCCTTTCATGGCCATATTCTACGTGCTGGGCTGTATTGTTATCCTCTGCTTCAATGCTCATTACGTTTGGCCAGCCATCCAATTGATCGTGAATTGTGCCTTTAATCCATCAGCTGCGGGTGGCGGATTTGTAGGTACCACTGTGATGATGGCCTCTCGCTATGGCATTGCCCGAGGATTGTTCAGCAACGAGAGCGGTTTGGGTAGCGCACCCATCGTAGCCGCAGCAGCCCGGACACGCAATCCAGTACGTCAGGCGCTAGTATCAAGTACAGGCACTTTCTGGGATACTGTCGTTATCTGTGCCCTTACCGGACTGGTACTTGTAAGCAGTATTATCGCTTATCCTGATATCTCTTTTGCCGATGGTGCCGCCCTCACCAAGGTGGCCTTCAGTAAGATTCCTTATATCGGTGCACCACTGCTCACATTTGGCACGCTTACCTTTGCCTTTAGTACCATCCTAGGCTGGAGTTATTATGGCGAGAGTGCTGTCAACTACCTGGAAGGTCGTCACACCAACCGATTCTATCGCGTCCTTTATATCGTCGCTCTGTTCTTTGGTTCCATCATCAGTCTCGATATTATCTGGAACATTGCCGACTGTATGAATGCTTTGATGGCCATTCCAAACCTGATCGCTCTACTGCTACTCAGCGGTGTGGCCGCTAGTGAGACTAAGAAATACCTGTGGTCGAACCGTCTTGACGAGGAGATGACAGAAGAATAGAAATCCCTAAACATCCGAACCCATCATGAAGAAATCATTCTTTATTGCCCTTGTAGCCATCGTGTTGCTATCGGCTTGTGGCGAAACAAAGACGCGCCAAGAAATCAATCGTCGAAAGGCTGCTCTTAAAGAGCACCAGGAAACGGAGTTGAAAAACGCCCAACTGGAGATGACCATTACCGATAGTCTGCTGCAGGTGGCCAACCACCAACTCGACTCTATGCAACAAGCCGTCGATGCGCATAAGAAGGCACTGAAAGCCACGCCTGAGGAACTGACTGCACTCACCCGACAACGCATGAAGCGCGACTCGCTCAGAACCCAGTTTGAAACCCTGGGCATGAAGATACGTTATATCCATCAGAAAATGAAAGAATAAAAAAAGCAAAAAATGTGCTTTATATCAGCCATTTTTTGTACCTTTGCACGCGATATGACCAATATGGAAAAGACTAATGCTCAATTTGAGCAGGCTTTGGCAGAATGCCGGGCACTGTTCGAGAAGAAGCTTCATGACTATAAAGCCTCTTGGCGCATTCTGCGCCCTACTGCCCTCACCGACCAACTCTTCATCAAGGCGAAGCGTATCCGCTCGCTCGAAATCAAGCAAGAGTCGTTGGTGGGCGAAGGCATTCGTCCTGAGTTTATTGCACTCATCAACTACGGCATCGTAGGCCTTATCCAACTTAGCAAGGGATTTGCCGATACCGTCGACATTTCCAATGAGGAGGCCATGCGCCTCTATGACCAGTTTGCACACGAGGCACTCGAACTGATGAAACGCAAGAACCACGACTATGACGAGGCTTGGCGCTCTATGCGGGTAAGTTCGTATACCGATCTTATCCTCACTAAGATTGAGCGTATCAAGGAAATCGAGAACCTGAAGGGCGAGACGCTCGTTTCCGAGGGTATCGATGCCAACTATATGGACATCATCAACTATTCGGTCTTTGGCGTAATTAAATTATCGGAGTGAGAAAAATCGCCGTCAATGTCTGTCGCCTGGTGCTCGCCCTGACGCTTATCCTCTCAGGATTCGTTAAGGCTGTAGATCCGCTGGGCACACAATATAAGATACAAGACTATCTGACGGCAATGGGTCTGGGGGGCTATGTGCCCGACTTCATCACACTTTCAGCCTCTGTACTGCTTTCAGCAGCCGAGTTTATCATCGGCATCTGTCTGCTTTTTGCCATCCGCAGGCGATTGGTTTCCAAAATCCTGCTGCTCATGATGGCTTTGATGACGCTTCTCACACTTTGGCTGGCTTTGGCCGACCCCATCCACGATTGCGGATGCTTTGGCGATGCCTTGGTGCTCACCAACTGGCAAACGTTGTGGAAGAACGTGGCAATACTCGTTGCGACCCTCGTTGTGTGGAAATGGCCACTCGATATGGGAAGACTTATCAGCGAATCAAACCAGTGGATTGTCAACAACTATTCGGCTGTGTTTATCCTCTTCATCGCTGGTCATAGTCTCTACGCCCTGCCACTGTTCGACTTCCGCCCCTACCACATCGGCACCAATCTGCGAGAAGGCTGGCAGCAGATGATGGAGGGAGAAGATTCACCCTACGCTGACCTTTTCATAGAGGATATCGACGAGGGCGAAGACATTACAGAACAGATACTCAACGATAAAGGCTACACCTTTTTATTAATAGCCCCACACATTGAGCAGGCCGACGACTCACAGTTCGACGAGCTCAACCTGATGTACGACTACAGTCGCGATCATGGTTACCCCTTCTACTGTCTGACGGCCAGTTCTAAGAAGGCCATCGATCGCTGGAGCGACATGACGGGTGCAGAATATCCTTTCTGTCAGACAGACGACATCACGCTCAAGACCATCATCCGTTCCAATCCCGGGCTCGTGCTGCTCAAGGATGGTATCATCATTCAAAAGTGGAGTCACAACGCCCTACCTGATGAGACAGAATTGAACGGTAATCTTGAGGACATCGAACTCGGGCAATTACCCTCCGATAATGCAGCAAGCAAGATCCTATGGGTGCTCACGTGGTTTGTGTTGCCCTTGGTTCTGCTCACCATCGCCGATCGTTTGTGGACATGGACCCACTGGATACGAAGTAAAAAATATATTAATAACAACCCTTTAAATAAAGAGAAAAGAATTATGAGAAAGAAAATCGTAGCAGGAAACTGGAAGATGAACATGAATCTCCAGGATGGTATCGCTCTTGCAAAGGAGCTGAATGAGACTTTG
>CAJOGK010000002.1:60136-85503 GCA_905234145.1 uncultured Prevotella sp.
CCTCGCTTCTATCGCACAGTTCCTCGATCAGGACATCATCGGTCTGGGTGCTGAGAACTGCGCTGACAAGGAGAAGGGTGCTTTCACTGGTGAGGTAAGCGCAGAGATGGTAAAGAGCACTGGTGCTCAGTATGTAATCCTGGGCCACTCAGAGCGTCGTGAGTATTACAAGGAGACGCCTGAGATCCTGAAGGAGAAGGTGCTGCTCGCTCAGAAGAACGATCTGAAGGTGATCTTCTGTATCGGTGAGAGTCTGGAGGAGCGCGAGGCTGGCAAGCAGAACGAGGTAGTAAAGGCCGAGCTCGAGGGTTCAGTATTCAACCTCTCTGAGGAGGACTTCCGTAAAATCGTGATTGCTTACGAGCCAATCTGGGCTATCGGTACTGGTAAGACCGCTACTGCTGAGCAGGCTGAGGAGATTCACGCTTACATCCGTTCAATCATCGCCGAGAAGTACGGTCAGGCTGTAGCTGATGACACTACTATCCTCTATGGTGGTAGCTGCAAGGCCAGCAATGCGCCTGAGCTGTTTGCTAAGCCCGACATCGATGGTGGTCTGATTGGTGGTGCATCGCTGAAGGCAGCTGATTTCAAGGGTATTATCGACGCTTGGAAGAAGTGAAACGCTTAGCAACCATAGTCATATTGTGTGCTGGCTGCCTAGCAGCCAGTGCACAATCTACTTTCACAGAGCGTGTGCAGAAGCAGAACGCTGGTGAAGGTAAGGTAACCATTACGCACGACAAGGCCATCGACAACCTTGTTAACGGCCAGCGTACCCCAGCTGAGAAACCCAAAGTTACGGTTCCCCATAAGCAAACGGAACCAAGAGACAAAGAAGAAAAGGATCGTATTTCTACAGCGACAACTCAAGAGGTTAATATCATCACGCCCGATAGCGTTGACACCCGCAAAAAGATAATGAAAGGCTACAAGGTGAACGGCTATCGTGTGCAGGTATTTGCTGGTGGCAACTCTCGCAACGATCGCATCAAGACCGAGAAAATCGGTTCTGAAATCAAGGCCCTCTTCCCAGACGTGCCTGTCTATGTTCATTTCTACTCTCCCCGATGGGTATGCCGCATGGGCAACTACCGCACTTACGAGGAAGCTCACGAGATGCTCACCCGTGTTAAGAACAATGGTTACGAATCTGCGACCATTATAAAAGGAAAGATAACCGTACAGTATCCATGAGTCAGGAGACAGAATTGCAGCCTTATCGCGAGGGGCTCGACGAACTCGCGGATCATTACAAGGATATCCTTACGCTACTGGGTGAAGATACAGAGCGCGAGGGACTACAGAAGACACCCATGCGCGTGGCCAAGGCCATGCAGGTGCTTACCCGAGGCTATCAGATGGACGCCCACAAGGTGCTGACTGATGCCCTTTTCAGGGAAGACTATTCGCAGATGGTGATTGTAAAAGACATCGATTTCTTTTCACTCTGCGAGCATCACATGTTGCCTTTCTACGGCAAGGCCCATGTGGCCTATATCCCCAACGGCTATATCACAGGCTTGTCGAAAATAGCCCGTGTAGTCGATATCTATGCGCACCGCTTGCAGGTGCAGGAGCGCATGACGCAACAAATCAAAGACTGCATCCAAGAAACACTAAAGCCCCTTGGTGTCATGGTAGTGGTCGAGGCCAAGCACATGTGTATGCAGATGCGTGGCATCGAGAAGCAGAATGCCATCACCACCACCAGTGATTTCAGTGGCGCCTTCAATCAAGCTAAGACGCGACAGGAATTCATGAACTTAATTCACAACAATCAAATCTAGAAACTAGAAACCCCTATGTACAAGCGATACCAACCACAGCAGCCAAATGGCGGAGGCGGCAGAGGCTTCAGATCAGAAGAATCTATGTCGAAAGCATTTTCCCATTCTTGTTTGGGTAGGATGATCATTCTTGCATGTATTTCCCTCATATTGATGATAGTAGCTTACATCTCAGCCCCCACCGAAGCTGAAATGCAGCGCGAGATGGAGGACAATCTAATACAGTGCATGGAGGCGCATGGTAATGCTGGTGGCGATGTCATCGACGACTTCATACACAATTTTACCTATACGCTCACCATTGGCGACAGTACGCAAATTGATCCCGAGATATGGGCTGCCTATCATAAATATAACCGCCTGGAGTCTGGGCGTCATAACTTTTACTCCACCACCTATCTTTTCAATAACATTCACCCAGAGGGCATCCGGGTTGGTATAGGCTTCTTCTTTGTGGTGATCCCCACTGTCAAATATTCCGATATCCTGCTCGATATTGCCCCCATTCGTAAAAGCTACGACCAAAAGCTGATTGTGCAACCAGATTCTGCCAGCGAGGGTTTCATAATTCCTGAAGCCCCAAAAGAAACAGATCTGAGCGGTGTTAAGGTTAAAGGTTACGATTACGACGAAGACGAAGACGAAGACGAAGAGTAATGCAAATCATCGTATCTAATGAAATAGAACAGGTGTGCCCAGGTTTTGTGGGGGCAGCTGTCGAGGCTCATGTGGTCAATAGCCAATACTGTCCGGAGTTGTGGCAAGAGATTCATGCCCTTGAAGCCCGTTTCCGCCAGGAGCTTACCACCGAGAGTCTGAAAGAGCAATCTGGTATTGCAGCCACTCGTCGGGTGTATAAGGCCTGTGGCAAGGATCCTTCGCGCTATCGCCCAGCCAGCGAGCAACTCATCCGTCGCATGCTGCAAGGAAAGGAGCTCTATCAGATCGACACCCTTGTCGACTTGGTTAATCTGGCCTCCATCGCATACGGTTATAGCATCGGTGGCTTTAATGCCGACAAGTTTGTAGGCGATACGCTTACACTGGGCATTGGCAAGGAAGGAGAGCCTTACGAGGGTATTGGTCGTGGTCAACTAAACATCGCAGGTTTGCCCGTCTATCGCGATGCAGAAGGCGGTGTAGGCACGCCTACCAGCGACCATGAACGCACAAAAATCACGCTCGACACCACCCACTTGGTAGTACTCATCAATGGTTACGATGGCCAGGAAGAACGCGTGCTGGCCAATGCCCACTTTATCCAAGACCTCTTGCGCAAATACTGTCAGAGCAATGGTGGCACCGTTACCCTCTATCGATAAATTCCCTTTCGCATGAATCATTCACCCCTACATATCGCCCGCACGCTTCTTGCTGGCACTATCCTTACATCGTGCCTCATGGCAGGCTGCGGCACTAACAGTAACAATTCCGATGAACTTAACCCGGAACAGTTGCGACTCTTCGCCATCAATCATCTCGACAGCACCTCGCTACCAGCTACGCTCAGCCTTGACAGTATCGAGGGCTTCGAGCAACTTAGCGACCTCAGTGCCCAGGCCTGGATGTTGGTAGACGATTCTACTGGCATGATTATCAGTCAGAAAAACGCATACGAGCATCGTACCATCGCCTCACTCACCAAGATGATGACAGGCTTGCTCTCTCTTGAGAAAGGAAATCCTACCGATACCATCCAGATCACGGAAGATGTGTTTATTGCTAAGGATTCGCGCGTTCGCTTGGACGAAGCTTACGAACTCCATCACCTGATTTACGAAATGATGCTGACGAGCGACAACGATGCAGCCTATGCTTTGGCGAACCATATCGGTGGCGACACGCTGCACTTCTGCGAGTTGATGAACCAGAAAGCTGCTTACCTGGGCATGGACAGCACGCACTTTGCCAACCCCAACGGCATGCCCAACTTAAACAATTACAGCTCTCCTAACGATCTGGTTCGCTTGGCTCGTTATGCCATGCGCGATAGTACCTTTGCAGCCATTGTGGGCACTACCGATTATAAAGTGCCATTTATCGACGGGCGCCACATGGCTTGTCGCAACACCAATGCCCTACTCCACACCTACGAGGGATGTATCGGTATTAAGACGGGCTTTACCCGTCAGGCAGGCAATTGCCTGATGTCTGCTGCCTCGCGCAACGGTCATACCCTCTACCTCGCATTGCTCGGAAGCCGCTCTATGTCATCGCGTTTCAAAGAATCCGCCATCCTCCTCGATTACGGTTTTAATGTGATGCAAGCTTACGACAGCAAAACATCTCATTAAAATCCCTGCAAATCTTCAAGGTTAGGCAGGGATATCTTATCTTTAATAATCTCCTTAGCGGTGTCTTCGTCGATGGTAAACACATGATTGAAGACACCCACTGATACCGCTTGAGGCTCGCCCTTGTAAAATACGATACCTATATTATAAAAGGTGTGATCGCCAAGAATTAGGTTAGAACTGAGATAAGCATCAACCACATTAATGGCAAGCATGGTACCAATAGAGGCCATGCTCTCGTCGATTTTGCTATTAAGCATCTCTGCATTGATAACCTTAGAGGCTACATCTTTTAGAGCCTCGTGATGAGCCTTCTTATCAGGACAGGTAGCCATCAACGTCACAGCGATTACAGCTAGCAAAAACAGGAGAAATAGGAACTTCTTCATACGATAATCACACTTTGATGGTTGCAAAGATACTAAAAATTTCGTTTCATTCACAAGTTTTATCGAAAAAAGACCTCCCCTCCTACCGTCAGATGGCTGAAATGCCTATGTACAAAGGGCTTGCGACACGGTAGGTGTTGCACCAACACCTACCGTACACCTCCCGTCCAGCTTGTTTATAGAAATTATTCTTTACATGCAAATTTGAACTGTTTTTGCGCTCTAGTTAGGAAAAATTTACGCCCTAATTAGAGAAAAAGAATTATCAGCTGAGGAACTAATATTGATATTGCGAAAATAATAGACAAGAAGAAATACCTAAAAAAGAAGAATAAAAATACTATTAATACCATATTTTGCTAGTATTAAATGTAAATATTGCAAGATTTAATGCTAGCACTATTTTGCTTTAATAGTAGCTAAAAAGCCCCTAAATGACTTTTTAATCACTAATAAGCAATTGAGAAAAATTATTTAACATATCTTGTTTATGACATTGTGAGAAGTGATTATAACTTCGTGTGGTTATATAACACAACCTGATGTTTTATTTCTGTTTTGATGGTTTCCCAATCTACTTTCTGAAACATATATGGCATAGGCTGTGGGTCTGCATCAGCAAAGTAGGTCATACTTAACAACGCTCTGTATTCTGAGCCATCAGTATACTTCTGCAGATAGAATTTTATGATATCATCAAACGAATAATGCTTGAGAAGAAAGTACATATCTACAAAGTCCTTTTTTGTTCCTCTACCCATTATTGCATTTACTTTCATTGCTGCAATATCCTTTGGAGATGCTAATCGAAGGCCATCTTCTATAACAGGTTCGTCAATCCAATCGTAGCAATAGTTTACCACGTCTACCTTTACTCCATTTAAGAAATACGCTTTGATGTTTTTGGTGCAAGTTCCTTTTACCATGTCCTTGGAACATGCATGCATCATGTTAGTAAGTTCGTCTATATCTTCAGTGGTTGAACCAAAGAAATCTAAATCAACCGATCTGCGATGACCAAATTGAAGCGCCAACGATGTACCACCCACTAATCGCATGTCTTTAAGCAGGGGTTGCTGCATCAAGTTTCTTAGGAGTTCCAGGGTGTCTGGAAGGACTGTTTGAATTGATAGCATCTGTAGTCTTCTTCGTTAGTGTGAGAAATAGTGCAAATAAAGGAGAGACAGACTGGATCGAGCGTGCGCATCTGCTTACATTCCTCAACGATTTTGGGTAGTCCATAATAATGATTAATTAATCGCCAATCATTCATCTGACCGTATTCCAATACTCGCTGAATGATATAACGTGCAGAGACTTCCATCGATAACTCCGATGGATCAGCATCCCAAAACAGATTCTTGGAAAAGCTAAGCAAACAATCTCTTTCACTCATAAAGTCTGTATTTTATTGTTTGCAAAGGTAGAAAGAATTTCTGAACCTTGCAAATATTAGATGAGAAAAAGAAATAATAATCCGTTTTTGGGGGAGGCGACGGGAGGTCTACGGGAGGTGTTGGAGCAACACCTACCGTGCCACAAATCCTTTGTACATCGGCATTTCAGCCTTCTGACGGTAGGAGGGGAGATCTTTTTGCAGTTTATTTCTTTTTTGGCTGTTTATTAAAGCGATAGATAGCGTGGAAGAGCGCATAACGGGGTAATGTATTGGTATAGGACTCTGTACGACTTTGGGCATTGATGATGCGGGTAACGTTGGATAGCTGACCAAGCAGATCAAAGCCATCAAGGGCAAGCAGAAAACGGCCTTTCGCCAAGGAATAAGTAAGACGTGCATTCCAAACAAGATCGGTGCCGTTCATCTCGTCAGAAGTGTAGCCTCTTCGGGTATAAACGGTGAAATCGCTGGAGAACTGCAACTTCAAAGGCAATTTGATAACGGCTGAGGCGCCATAGGTATAGTCTTGTGCCGTAAAGTTATTGAAGCCATTCTTCGGACTAGTCACATTGCGAAGTGTGACATTTCCGTTGAGCGTCAGACGATGGTCGCCTAATTTGCAGACCAGTCGCAGGTTCTCTTCTACAGAAAAGTTACGAATGCCGTATCGTTCAGGTGTGGCTGTGGCAAGCGTGCTTGTACCTATCATGCTGACATTGTGCCAATAGACAGGGCGTGTCGTAGTGGTTAGCATAAAGCGTCGCTTCTTGTCGATAGGAAGGGTCAGCGAGTAGTAAGTGTTGATGTTCCAGTTGCCATTAACACTATAAGGTTTCCAGGTACGTACACCCGTCTCAGGATTATAGACATACCCCTTGGTGGTGTAGTTCTGATAACAGGTCCAGCGGAAATAAAATGACTGAATTATTTGTTTCTGCTTGTCCGTTTTCCGCAGGTTGGTGTGGATATAGTGATAGCCCTGGTTTTTCAGGTCTGGGTTGCCCAAACGGATGTTCATCGGGTCAGTGGCATCGCGAATCGTCACGAAGTTCGTTAATTCAGGTGCCTTCACCTCAAAGTTGTATTGGAGCCAGACACGGTATTTTCCACCTTTACTATTCCACTGAAAATAGTTATAGGGCGATTCAAAATAAGTGGTTCGGCGCACAAGAGTGGTATCAAGTTCACCTCGCAAATAGTGCATCTGTTGGCGATGGTTCGACATTCGCGCAAAGAGTCCGATACTAGCGGTACTACCCCCTATTTTAGGAAACCAAAAGAAAACAGGTTTAATTGCATGCTTGTCGCTACGGCTACGATAGCTGTAGCTGTTCTGTGCATCGAAAGTTTGGGCGAACTCGATGTCCGTCGGTGTCACGCCAAAGGAGGATGTGCCGAGACTATCCATCAAATCGAGCTGATAAAGCGCCTCATCCCGATGGCGGTAGTCACGGAGATAGCCATACTCCAGACGTCCCATCAGATTGGTCTTGAGTTGCTTAACATAGCCCACTTCTCCATAGAAAGCAGCTCGATAGTAAGGATATTTCTTAAACAGTTGGTCACCGTATTCCCTTTGTTTCTTTTTATTGGTATAGCGATATTCGTAGCGATTATAGCGGTCATCATTCGTTGCATCGTAGTAAATTTCCGTTTTCAGCTCCAGATGTTGGTCTGTCGTCAGTTTGATGGCAGAGCGACCTTTGATAACCATATCCATTTTGGTGCCTTTCGTCTTGCCTTGTTTCCTCTGCAGGTTCAATAGCGAGTCGTTAAGATCGTATGTATTCTGAAGGAAGTCATTACGATGGTCGTAGTTGAGATACTTCACCACAGGATTCAGTTCCACATCGAAGCCCCCAAAGTTGGCATATAACTTATCATCGGTAGTCAGTTTCCACGTTTTGTTGCGCAAATTATCCTTACTGCGGTCATAAGTATCGCCTGTCTGAAGAAAGTTTGTGCGGTCTGTGGTAGTTGAGCAATCTAAGTCAGTATAACTAAATTGCACGTTACCATCGGCTTTCCACTTTTGGTCGCGTTCTTCCACATTGAAGTCGAAACCAACTTGTTTTTCCGATTGTAGTCCGTTTTTCATGTCAGTAGGCTTCCAGTCGTCGTTCTCGCCAGGCTTACGGTTATCGTTCAGATTGTTTACGTTGGCATAGAGAGCCAGACGGGAATGATCGGAATATCGGAGGGCAAAGAGACGGGCGAGATAACGGTTTGCTGTTCCACCACTTATTTCTATATTAGCAAGCCCACCAATGCGGTATTCCTTCTTCAACTGCACGTCCATCACGTAGGTCTTGTCGTTTTCCATCTTTCTTCCGAGAAACTTACTCTTTTCACCATATCTCTCGTAGGTTTTTATTTCCTTGACTGTATAGGAGGGCAGGTTTTCGAGCATTAACTCTTGATTACCTCGAAAGAAGTCCTTGCCATTAAGCAACAGATTTTCTACGAATCGTCCGTTAAGAAAGATTTGCCCGTCTTTCAGTTCTGCACCGGGCAATTGCTTAATGAGGGCATCGAGCATGGAACCTTCTGCCAACTGAAAAGCATCGGCATTATAAACAATCGTATCGCCACGATGGTAGAACATCACTTTGGAGGCCACCACATTGACATTTTTCAGCACATGGCTTTCCTGCTTCATATAGATAGGTGGCAACTCGCGGGTAATTTCGCTTTTGCGCAGATTCTTCAGCGAATAATCCATATAGGTGGTTTCATAGCCTATGTAGCTAACGGCGATAATATATTGCTCCTCCACCTTCGGCACTTCCAGGCCATAGATGGCATTCTCCCACTTACGGCTTCCCTCCATACGTGTGCTGTGGGCAATGCTTCTACTGATAACGGTACTGTCGCGATTCATCAGTACTACAGTAGCCCCTAATAGTTGCGAGTGGGTCAGACGGTCGAGCACTTTGCCAGTAAGTACGACTTTCTGTTTCGTCAAACTCTTCTTATATTGAATGAAGATATCGTTATTCTTAGTTTTCACTTTTACTGGTTTGCCTTTTGTCACCTTGGCGATGGCATTGGGTACTGTCATGTTTTGTATCTTGGCGTTCACAAGAATGGAATCGAGCTGCTCATGGATATAGTGGATATGGTAATCCTGCGATTCCTGACTGATGGTGCGCAACACTTCTGAAAGTGTTACGTCTTGCCAGGTATGGTTGATGCGGGTGGGTGCCCCATTATGGGGCATCGCCACTTGTGCATTCACGGTTATGATGAAAATACTCAGTATCGTTGTCAGTATATGTCTCATGATATCTTGTTATTCTGCAATGATGGTATCGTTTTCTTCACGAAGGCTGATACCCTCAAAGTTATTAATCAGGGTGATGAAGTCTGCCAATGGCGCAGCCTGGTTCCACTCGATATGGAAGTGGAGATGGCGCACGCTGTCGTTTTGATATTCTACATGCTTCTGATAGTGCTGAGCTACGATGGTAAGTACGCTATCAAGCTGCATGTTGTCGAAAAGCATGATGTTATCGTTAATCTCAGCGGGCTTTTGCTGGCTAAGTACAGAAGCTTTGGCTTCTTGACTAGGAGACTCCAATCCCTCTCCAACCGCAAAATGATATGCAGCGAAAGCCAAACCAGAAAGCATCAGTAGCCCAATAAAAGTCGCAACTATACGGAAGTATGGTTTTCTCCGTTGGTGCATGGTAATCTTCATCATTACTTGCTGCTCGAAATCATCCGTCAGCATGTTTTCCTGGCTGCAGTCTTTTCGTAAAGCCTCGCGCAGGGCAGGATCATTGTAAGGTCGTTCGTTCGTCTTCATCTTTCTATCCCTTTTATAATGGCACATAGTTTCTTTCTGATTCGTTGCAGGCGAGTGGCAAGGTATAAGTGGTCATGCCCCACAATCTCTGAAATCTCCTTGAGAGGCAGGTCTTCTGCATAATAGAGATGTAGCAACATCTGGTCTTCTGGCATCAATGTCGCAACAGCTTCATGTAAAGCATTGATTCGCTGTTCCTTTAATTCTGTTAGCATGCGATTTGTTTCCTCATCGTAATAATCCTCTAAGGTCGTCTCTGGTTCTATGTCTGCAATGATTGGCATATTTTTTCTGTGATACATCAGCACTTCATGCCAGGCAATACCCAGAAGCCAATTCTTCAGTGAGCCTTTAGCAGACAGATAGCGATTGAGTTGCTGAAATGCTTTCACGAATACATCTTGAGCGACTTCCTCTGCATCTTCACAAGGACGTATCGTTCTTCCAACAAACTGGCTAACGTCTTTTCCGTATCGACGGATGACGTGGGCAAACATCTCTGTATGTCCATCAAGCACGCTGTCTATGATATTTTGGTCTGTCATTTCAATAGTATATATGCATCAAACTGCATAATATATCAACAAAGGTACAACTTTTTTTCGAAATCCCTGCCAAACCTTGAGGATTTGCAGGGATTATAGCTTATGTTCCTTTGCTGATACCGCCCACGACATCGTCGTTATCGATGCTATGTTCTGCCTTTTTCACGCTGGCCTTCAGAGAACCAAAACGCCAAGTAATGGAGAGGGTGAAAGAACGGGCTCGATTCCAGGACTTCTCGAAAGCAAGGAAGTCGCCATTCACGGTTTCTGCCTCGGTAGTCCAATATTTATTGAATGGTGCATTGGCACTGATTCTTACCGTCAAGCGCCCGTCTTTCAGGAAGGAGCGTTGAAGCGAGGCATAATAGCCGAAGTAGGAATGCTGCATATTGTAGATACCAGAAGGGCTACGGCCTATCTTGCCGTATGAACTCAGATAAAGAAGCAGTTTCCAAGGGAGCTTTTGGGAAAGATTGGCATAATAACTATCCGACCATCCAAAGGTACGATAACCAAGGTTTGGATTCTCGTTATGCTCGTATCGCAAATTATTATTGATAACGAGGGTTGTGCCATCGAAAGGCTTCCACTGCACGTATTGCTCGATGGAGAATCTGCGATAACGCAGGATATTCTCGTAAGTGCGATACAAAATATCATCCTTAGCCGTTTGAACAGTACTGATACCACCTGAACTGAAATTGTATGAAGGTGCAATCTGAAGCGTCAGTTGAGGCAGAATATAAGAATAGACCAGACTGATACGCTGGGTATGGGAGCTTGACAATCGAGGGTTTCCCTGTTGAACGATACAGAGGGATTTAGATAGGAAATGCCAGGACGATTGATACTAGTGGTATAGTTCAGCTTCAGGGATTGTGCATCGGTAAGCTGATATTTCACTGTGGCCTGTGGCACCCAGTCGCCTAAATGTTTATCGAAAGCCTTTCCCTTTCCATCGGGATAGCTCCCCTTCATATAGCTATACTCATAGCGCAACCCTCCACGAGCTGACCATTTATCGTGCCTATAAATATAATCGGCATATCCTGCCAAGACACGGGTCGTATGCTGAAACTCATCGGTGGTAGACATGTCGATACCATAGAATTCCTGTGTGTTATGACTATTGTTGTTGCGATCGATATACTTAGTGCCCAACTCCAACTGATGGCCCTTGCCCAGAGGGCGCAACCAATCCACTTGGAAGGTATGCTCAGTAAATCTTTCGCGCTCTGTCAGCAATCTGCCAGTATATGAGAAAGGTGCATTTACAAGTTCTGAATATTCGTTTTCCTGATCGGTATGTTGACGCGTGAGGGCAAGCATGTAAGAGAGAGTGAGCCGCTCGCCCTTCCTTCGCGTCTTATGTTCATAGTCCAATCGCCCGTTCCAAGAGTGATGACTATAGCCTGGCATCCAGTAATGATTGTTATAACTATAGGTAGTTTGGTCTCCATTTCCAAGCCATGTAGAGCCATCGCCTTGCACATTCAGTTTATAAAAGTAACCACCAAACGAGGCAGAAAGCAGATTGAGCGAGTCGATATCGTAGCTGGCATTGAGGTTGGTGTAATGGATGGCGCCAGGGTTGGTGCCCTCAGAGTGAGACAACATACGACTTCCCGTATCAAGATAAGTGCGATCTACGTCTACCCTACTTTCTGTCGCACGGCTCGATATGCCACCATAGCCATAGTCTACAGACATAAGCAATTTGCCTATTTGGCCTGTAAGTGAGGTATAGAAATTTGCTTGATTCAATGAAGTATAGCTCGCCGATACCACACCCGTTATACCTTGCATCTTCGAACCATCTAGCATGACAATGTTCAGGATGGCATCTACACCCTCAGCATCCTCACGGGCACCTGGGTCAGTAATCACCTCAATGCGCTTTACCATCGAGGCGGGCATTGACTTCAACACCTCCTTGGCATTCTTCGACAGACTGGGATCGTAATGTCCGTTCTTGTAAATCTTATAGCTGCTGTTGCCTTTTACAAGAATGTTGTCCTGACCATCTACCGTTACCATCGGAACCTTGCGCAACATATCCAAGACGGTTTGCGTCTTTGATTCTTCATCTGCCTGAACATCGTAGCCTATGCGGTCGATTTCTTGCTTGATGAGTTGCTTTTGGGCCTTGATAACCACACCCTCCAATTC
This sequence comes from uncultured Prevotella sp., assembly GCA_905234145.1. Taxonomy (GTDB): domain Bacteria; phylum Bacteroidota; class Bacteroidia; order Bacteroidales; family Bacteroidaceae; genus Prevotella. The sequence goes on from CAJOGK010000002.1 coordinate 72,531, forward strand.
TTTGTTCCAAGTGATGGAATCATTCTTGCTTAGGCAAGCGTCCCCTTGGGCCGAGCGGCTTACGCTCGTAGAGTCCTTTTTCGTTTGGGCCGTAGCTATTCCAACCCTCGCTGCCAGAAGCAGCGAGAGGGAAATGATTACAATATGTTTCATCGGATTACTTTTTCAGTCGATTGATGCTTGTATCAAACATCTGTTGCATCAACTCGTCGTCGGTACTCTTCTTCAGTTTCTCAAGTTCTCTTATCACCATTTTCTTTTCCAACTCATCCAGTTCGTCGGCTTTCTTACAGAGTTTATAGATGTAAGAGGCGTAATAATTCGAAGCCGTGCTATTAGGATTCTTCAAGAACAGATTCTTGAAAGTGTTGAATTCGCTAAGCCACGACTCAGTGGTCTTTGAGAAATTAAAGGATAGGGAATCGGAAATAAAAACGCTACTGGAATCGAAGGGGAAACTATTGCCAAACGGAAAGCTATTGCTATCGAAGTTGAGATTCTGTCCATTAATGGTAATCCGCTTCATCCGATGGTGGCTTTGGCGATACTGCTGTGTCGTGGCGTAGGTAATTGCCAGGCGTACATTTATCCTTTTTTCTTTCTCCACCCACTCCATCGCATAAGCATAGCGATACTTCTTTTCAGGATCGTCTTTGTCGAGGAAGCAGGCATAAATATAATCAGACCCCTTCATTCTGCCAATAGCTACCGGCTGTGGTCTACCATCGCCAACGGCCAGAGAGGTATAATCGGGTCCGCTTCCTGCATGACTAACTGTTCTGAGTTGATAAGCAGCTTCATTATCTTTCTCGAAGGCTTTTTGAATATCCTTGATATGATGCAGTACCGACGGATCGGTAATCATCAGGTCGTAGACATCTGCCTGCGATTCTTTCCTGCCAGTCTCTGGATCGCGCTCCAACGAATGGTGCGTTTTTATTTCTACAATGTTATCTTTCAGCAGGGCATCGAAAGCTTTCTTGACGTTCTGCTGAGCCATCATGGCTGAGGGATATACCATCAGCATGGCTGCGAGAAATAAGTTTTTACTCTTCATATGCAATGTAATTTGTTTGTTCGTTCATATATATAATGGTACCATCTTCTTGCATAACTGGGATATAGCCGTAAGCAGCCAAATGCGCCTCTATGATTTCCTGTTGGCACTGAGCCATCTGGCGCTCTGTTTCTTGCAGTTCTTGTTTAGTAGCAGCCATCAGTGCGTAGGCCTTATCGTAATCGGTAAGGGTTGGCGCAGGCTTTCGTAAACGGCGTTTCTTTTGAGGGATTTCCTTCTCACTGGATATCGTATCTGATGTCTGCTCAGCCTGAGGATGCGTCTCTTTTTGCATCGTCGTCGTATCAGCCTCAGCATAAACAGGAGGCACACAGGGGTGGTCGTAAGGCTCCGATGGGATAGAGAGATAGAGCACACCTGCCACGACTACAGCTGCGGCAATGCTCCAACCTATCCAGCGCTTTTGGGCTTTGGGTTGTGGCTTCATCGCCTCGATTTCCTGGAAGAGCTGGCGATAATCCTCCCACTCCTGAGGAATGTCTTTCCCTCGGAAGTACTCAGCGAGGATGTCTTCCTCTTCGAGTGTAGAAGTGCCGTCCATGTATTTGTCCAGCAGATTCTTGATGTATGCTTTGGTGTAACGTATCATATCTCGTTCCTCCTTCTGATTTCTTCTAATAATGTTCGTCGCGCCCTGGCCAATAGTGTACTAACCGATGTGGGCTCTATGCCTAGCAGACTGGCGATTTCTTCGTGCGTGCGTCGCTCCACTTGTCGCATATATAATAAGGTGCGTTGCGTAGTGGGCAATTGCGCCAGCTTTGTGGTCAGCCATGCTTCGTTTTCTTTTGTTTCCAGTTCTTCTTGCGGACTGGTAGTAAGACTTACAATGATGGCTTCGTCCAGATTCTCATCGTTTCGTCGCCGTTGATGGTTTCTCAGTTGGTGCTTGGCCATCAGAGCCACGATGGCTTCAATCGACTGATATCGTTCCAACTCGTCACGCATCTGCCATAAGCGGAGCATCACATCTTGTGCGATGTCTTCTGCCTCATCCTTGCCCGCTCCGTAGTGTAGGCTCACATTAAGCGCTTTTTCTCGCCACGTGCGGGCCATTTGTTCAAATGCGTTTCTTTCCATTTTTTACGTCTTACACTTATTAGACACACAAAACAACTAAAACCAAACTCTGTTTAGCATAACTTAACAAAAATTACTTTTCATATAAGATGGCAGTATGATGGTATGTTTTCATTTCTTTGCCGTTTTTATAGACTTTCCCACTGCCAACGACTTTCAAGGATTTCAATTCGCCATGCATAGCCATGAAAAAAGCTTCGGGATCGTACTTTTCGAGCATCATCAGCTCATGGGCTCTCTCTGGATGATAGACATCGAGCAGGCCAGAGCCTTTTCGCAGCATGGGAGAGGCATTCTGCTTAATCAGCACGATACCATAGCCTGTATCTTTTTCTATCTTTTTGCAGTGGAAGGCTAATTTACCTTCGGCTTCATGGGCTTCGAGAACCAGACCGGGCAATCCGCAAAATTTCCAAGGTCCGTCGCTATATGGTAGAAGTGGCGTGTACCATACTGTCCAAGTGCGCCCACGGAATTTAGTCTTTGCTTTTTTGCAAGGATAGTTGCAAATCACGGTATCCCCCTCCAGGAGTTGCCACTCGAAAAGGCCGTCTATCTTGTCACGAGTAGATATTCGACCGTGGGTGAAATACATATAGCCCGCCTTCGGAAGGTTCTTTACCACTTGATATTCCAGCCAAGTATAACCCTTAAAAGGATGATTAAGACTCGTAGGACTTCCGTATATCAGTCCATTGTCGAGTACCCACTCAATGATGACACTACGGAATTGGGAGGCATGTTTTCCAATATCCAGTCGCATCAGGTCTTTGTCTTTCCTTTTCACCTCCTCCACTTGCTGGGCCACGACCTCGTAAGTCACAGAGAGTTCTGCATGGTCGTCGGCTAACGCCCCCGTCACTGTCAACATGACGAGGGCGAACACGGTTATTAATCTTTTCGACATAAAGAGAGAGAGTGCAACTTATTTCTTCGTGAACATAAATACCTTGTGCTTCTGTCCAGGTTTCTTCTTGATTACATCCATGTGATCGATGGTCTTAGGATCAATGGTCTTCAGGATGGATGCATCGACCTTTATGGTATCAACGTAATATTCTGTGTCCTCGGAGAAGGAAATAGCTTTTTCACTACCATCAAGTCGGAATGTAACGGGTACAAGATACTTTACCCTAACAGGTTTGCCATCCTGCATACCTGGTGTCCATTTGGGCATGTTTCTGATGATGCGAAGGGCCTCTGCGTCGAGTTGCGGGTCTACGGAAGTCATCGCCCGAGCACCAGTCACACGACCATCTTTCTCTACGATAAAGGCTGTATGTACGCGTCCTTGGATACCGGCTTTCTCTGCTTCAGCAGGATATTTTATACTACTAGCCACATAAGACTTGAGTGCTTCTTTACCACCAGGGAATTCTGGCATCTTCTCCACAACATCATAGATCTTATGCGCTTCATCAACGTTGTACTTAACGAGATCGAATTCCAAATAGTATCCTATCTCATTATAATTCCTGACGTCCAAAGTTTGTAACTCATAACCTGCATAAGCAACTTGCACTTCATCGCCCCTTTTAACGGTGAGTTTGAAGCGCCCATCTTTGTCAGACACGGTACCTTTGGTAGAACCGACAATCTTTATGGCTGCTCCAACAATGGGCTCACCTGTATTCTTGTCTCCTACTCGTCCTAAAGCCGTAAAAGGCTTCTCGTCTGCTGATTTTGGCTCATTGAAAGTTCCTGCACTCACCGCCAGAGAAACGGCAACGATGGGACTGATAAAAAGGACCTTAAGCCACGCTTTTTTGTATAACCAATGCTTTAACATAATGATAACTGTTTTTTAAGTAAATACTAATTCGGTGGCAAAGGTACAGAAAAACTCCGATAGCCTGATACTACCGGAGTTTGCATTTAGTTTGCATTTGATATTGTCAAGTAGACAGAACTTTATATCTACGTTGAAGCGCTACCAAAACACTACGTTCTGCCAAGGGATTCAGCCCTCGGAATGTAGTACGAAGCTTCAGTTCTGACAAAGGCATTTCTAAAAGCAGCTTTGCTATGCATTCGTCAGCAAAGGAATTAGAAACCACATTAACTCCTGTAAAATCAAGAACAACTTTATCGTTGCTGTTAATGAGCGCTAACAGTTTCTCTCGGAGTTTCCGACCCATATCGCGAGTGCCGAAGTCCGTTCCGTATTCAATGAACTTAAATTCTACCATAGCGATTCTAATTCTCCTGTTTCAACAAATACCTCTTATATCACCAGCAGCATCGGCTTGGTGATCAATTTGCTTGCAAAGATACAATATATTTTTTAAACGCACAAAGAATAATCAAAAAAGCTTCATTAGAGTAACACTACGTAAGAGGATATTTGTTTCAAGTACTAGCAAATAGTTGTTAATTCTCTGGCAAACTAATTAATTTAGTTTAAAAACTAACACTTTTAGTTGTAAATAACGAAAACTTTTAGTTACTTTGCACACAGATATAGATAATGACGCGCAAATTGATTGGTAACTAAAAGTAAAACGACAATGAAAAAGCTAACAAATAAAGAAAAGGAGATTATGGATTTGTATTGGGCACACGGCCCGATGTTCGTCAAGGAACTCCTGGAATACTATGAGGAGCCTCGCCCTCATTTCAATACACTCTCCACGATGGTACGCATCTTAGAGAAGGAAGGTTTTCTCGACCACAAGCAGTTCGGCAACTCCTATCAGTACTTTCCTCTTATTACTGAGGCGGAGTACGGCAAGAAGTCGATAGCCTCTGTCATCAAGAACTATTTCAATAACTCCTACCTCAGTGCCGTCTCCTCGTTCGTAAAGGAAGAGAAGATTTCCGTAGACGAGCTTCGCGAACTCATCTCCGAGATTGAAAGAAATCAATAGTCAAATCGTAAATAGCCAAATTGTGCAATGATAGAGTTTCTGATATACGACCTGAAGGTAGCTGTGCTCTTGGCGATATTCTATATGTTCTATCGCTTGATGCTGGCTCGTGAGACGTTCCATCGTGTCAACCGCATCGTGCTTTTGGCTACAGCCATAGCCAGTTTCGTTTTGCCCCTCTGCGTCATTACGATGCACGAGACGGTAACGATGGAGATGGATATGTCTTTATTGGCTACAGATGTGGCCACAAATGTTACAGCACACAAGGCACCATCCGAACCAGCAACGCCTTGGTGGCAGATACTTTTGCCCACCTTATTTATAATAGGTATGGTGGCTACTATCACCCATACCCTTTGGTCGTTGTTCAGAATCGTCGGAATCATCAAGCATAGTGAGCAACATCCACAGGATGATGGCACTACCATCTGCGTTACTGGTAATGCAGCATTGGCGCCATTCAGTTGGATGCACTATATTGTAATGAACCGTAGCGACTACGAAACCTATGATGCTGCGATTCTCGCTCATGAACGGGGACACATCCGGCTCTACCACTCGTGGGACTTGCTCCTCGTTGACACCCTCACCGCCCTCCAATGGTTTAATCCCGCCATGTGGATGCTTCGTTCTGACCTCAGGGCCATCCACGAATACGAGGCCGACGGTGTAGTACTCTCACAAGGGATCAATGCGCGTCAATATCAATACCTGTTAATCACAAAAGCCGCTAGCATTGGTGGGTACTCCCTTGCCAACGGTATCTCTCACAGTACCCTTAAAAACCGAATTAATATGATGTTACATACCCAATCATCCCGTCGCAGCTTGCTGAAGTTGCTGGCCCTGTTACCCATCGTGGCTGTAGCCCTCGCTGTCAATGCCGAGACGGTCACCGAATATGTTTATGATAAGCCGCAAAATCAGGTTCCTGTTAAGAAAGGCAACAAGGCTGGCACTATCAAACTTGGTAAGCAGGAAATCAAAGTCGAAAAGGCTGAACCTTCAGTTCAAGTCCATACAGAGCTAAAAGAAAGCGTTGATAGCACTCATCAGGATGTCTTCAATGTGGTAGAGGATATGCCTCAGTTCCCTGGTGGTGCGACCAAACTTTTCGAATACCTTGCACAAAATATTAACTATCCTACGGAGGCAGAAAAGGCTAATATTCAGGGGCGTGTAATCGTAACCTTCGTCGTGGAGAAGGATGGAAGCATCTCTAATGCTAAGGTGGTAAAATCTGTCGCCCCCTCGCTTGATGCAGAGGCGCTGCGAGTGATTAATGCAATGCCAAACTGGATACCCGGTAAGCAGAATGGCAAGGAGGTTCGTGTTAAATACACTGTACCTATATCCTTCCACCTTCAAGGGAAAGATACTAATGTCGCCCAATACGAAGGTACTGTCAAGTATGATCGAGATGCCAAAATCAAACCGAGCGAATTGGTTGTGGTATGTTATGATTCTGAAACAAGCCAAAAGCCTTTGGTTTATGTCGATGGCAAAGAAATTCCTTTTGAAAACATGAGTAAAGTCGACCCTAAGACCATTGATCGTATGGATGTGCTGAAAGACAAGCAAGCCGTCGATAAGTATGGCGAGAAAGCCAAGAATGGCGTCATCCTCATCACCACGAAGAAGAAATAATAATGAATAGAATACTGAGTTTTTTTATCGCCCTCGCCCTGCTGACGGTCCTTCCCGTCAGGGGCGAGGAAGTCGATTCCCTACAAATCTATGTGCAGGCGGGTGATAGCTGTATGCAGCAGTTCAATACCTTCGAGGCGCTGAATCATTACCAGCGAGCTTATAAGATAGCAGAAGCGCAGGACAGCGTGCGCTTCTCGATGGATCATAAATTTGGTGTAGGCCCTTACGTGCCAGAGGACAAGATTCCTCGTGAGGTTCGTTTAAAGACTACAAACGTGCCAACTATCGTCAGACGGCTGAACTGCTAAAGAACATGCCAGAGGACAGTCTCTCGCATGAGGCTTTCCGAGAGCTTGCCTATAGCTATCAGAAGCAAGGCGACAATGATTCGTTCATATATTGGGCAGGGCAGCTCGTGAATCGCTTCCCTATGGATGGCGAAATGGTGGCAGGACTCACGCTCGCTTATGCCAAAGCCAATCAACCTCAGAACGGTATCATCTGTGGCTTGAAATATTGTCAGAGGGACTCCACGAATATCCTTGTGAACAGGGCATTGGCTGATGCTTGGTTTATCAATCGTGACTTTACCGCAGCTGGAAAATTGTACGATAAACTCTTGGAGCAAGGTGATTCTACCTTCAACACGCTCTATTCTGCTGGTATGTGCTACTCGCAACTCGACAGCCTCGAACTCGCCTATAAATATCTCCAGCCAGCCGTCTTCCTCAGTGGTATGCAGCATGCGGGCAGTGCCTATCGTCTTGGCGTAGTTTGCGTCGATACCAAGCGCTATCCAGAAGGACTGGATTATCTCAATCTCGCCAAACAATTGATGCTGCCCGATACCACGATTATGAAAGCGATCACCCTCTCCGAGGGCGAGGGCTATTATTTGACTCAGCATTATCCAGAAGCTGTTAAAGCATGGAAAGAACATCTCGACTATAATCCTTCCTCCGTCGCCACCTATTATAATATAGCCAATGCCTCGGCTTATCTGCTGCATGATAAGGAGCAGGCGAAGCAGTATTACCAAACATTCATTGAAAAAGCCGCTGAAGTGGAAAAGCCCACCAAGCAACTAGAGGATATGGTGTCAAAGGCAAAGGACATGCTCAAGGTGTACGACCTTCAAGAGAAATACAAAGCTAAGAAGACGCGGGAAGAGCGCATCGATACAGTCATCCCAAAGTTTCTTTCCAACGGCTATTTCTTCCGCGAAATGCCTCAGTTGCCTGATGGCGAGAAAAGCATGATGCGACTGAAAGACAAGGAAGGCAATAGCATCACCGTTATCAACGTCAATGCCACATTGCCTGAATCACTTATTCGCAAGGCTATCCCCCGTGAGCAAGTACACAATGCTGACCAATTTCTGGACGGCCTTAATATGATGGCTACGATGACCTCGCTGACACAGGCTGGCATCAAGGCCGATGGCACTTGGTATTCACCCAAAGAGGGCGAGCCATTCCCGCAGTTCTCAGAGAAGGACATGGACGGGCGCACATGGACGAACGACAGCATTCGAGGTCGCGTCATGGTGATCAACCTCTGGTACTCTGGCTGTGGCCCTTGTCGTTCTGAGATGCCCATCCTTTCCAAGTGGAAGGAGCAATTGCCCGACGTCATGTTCTTCTCAGCTACCTACCACGATGCCGAGACGGCCAAGCGCATTACCGACAAGCATCATTTCACATGGACGCACCTCGTCGAGGCGAAGGACATGATGGCGTGGATTGGCTATAAGGGCTTCCCGCTAACCATCGTCGTCGACAAGAAAGGCATCGTGCGCCACGCTGTCCATGGTACTAACGAGGCAAAACGTGCAGAACTATTAGAAAAGATCAAAGAGGCCGAAGCCCTCGGCAGCTTGTCAATCCAACAACCTGACAAGCTTCTGTAAGGTTTTTGGTATCAAGTCCAAATTTTCGGGCTAAATGTAGGTCTTTTTATGAGATTTAGCCCGAAAGTATGCAATAGATACTAGAGCGTACGGATGACTTCGTCCCAATCTTTGGCGCTGCCTTTTTTGCCGAAGGTCTTTTCGTAGAGACGACTGCGGACAGTGGAGATGGCAGCTTTGCTGCGAAGGGTTAAAGAAGCGATACGAACTGGCTCGAAGCCGGCTTTCAGCAACAAACAGACATGATACTCATGGAGTGTAGGATGACTGAGGCGCATTAATTTGGTAGAGAATCCGTCGTAGGTATGATTGATGGCCTCGGAAAGTTCATGCCAGTCTTCGTCTGTCGGATGTTCGTTATCAGGAAGTGTGGCGAGCCGTTGCCAGATACTGGTGGCTTCGATGGTCTGCACAGCCTGTTTTAGTTCATCAGCATCGACCTTGGCATAATCGTTGCTCCAGATGTTCTATGCGCATCTCCATCAACTCCTGACGACGGCGATGACGCTGGATATAGGTGGCAAAAAGTACAATCAGCACTACCAGCAAGGCTACACCTATTATAATAATGGTGTGTTTACGGGCATTATCTGTCCTTAGCTTTTCATTTTCCTGCTCTTGCTTCTGATTATGGTAAAAGGCATCAGCCTGAGCGATGGCCTCGCTATTGGCAATCAAATTCAGTTCATTATTCAGTTCGATATAATGATTTAGATGCGCCTCGGCCTCTTCTTTCTGTCCACGCTGGATACAGATATGAGCAAGAACTTCATGGGCATCGCGTTTGCTCACAGAGTTTCCTTCTTTCATCACTTTCTCACCAAAATAGAGTGCAGAGTCGGGCTTGCCGGTATGATAATAAATCTGGCAAAGCAGCGCATTCACCTTATGCTGTTCTGAAAAAGGCAATTTATCGATTAAAAGCATTGCGAAAGGTTTGGCTGCAAGATAATGCTCGTTGTCAACATAACTTTTGGCAATGGCGAACATTATTTCGCTCTGAATAATGTAGTCATTGGCCTCTACCGCCAGTTCGTAAGCTCTTTCGAGGTTGGCCAGTTCGTTGCCTGGCGTACTGCGATACGATGCGCTAATATCCATCAATGCCTGTATCATGCCCATGGTGTCTTTCTGCTGCTGACAATAATCGAGCACTTTCCGGGCGTGCTCTCGGGCGGCATCAGGCATATTGTGATGCAGTTGTAATTTCGCTATTTTGCTGTATAGTTTACTCCTGAGTTCTGGATGTTTACCGTTAGCAAGCATATCCTCTGCTTTATGGAAATAGCCAAGAGCCTTGGGGCTGTCGTTACAATTGGCATAGATAATTCCTGCAATGATATAAGTGCGTAAAAGTTTCTGCTTATCACCATATTCTTCGTAATAGTCAATCAATTTGCGGGCAGTATCCAAGTTACGATAGGGCTTCACCTCTTCGTTCATCTCCGCAATGATTAAGAGATGATACATCCTAAGATCGATTGTCTGCAAGGCAATCTCTTTACTGATGGCGACAGCCTCTTTTCGAGCCAGCTCTCTGTTATGGCGATGGTCTATCTTCTCGAGCTCACGTTTGTAATAGTTATAGCCTGTTCGGTGGCAACTTGTAAGTGCCATTACCAACAGCAAAAGTATTATGATGATTTTTGTATGCTTCATAGCCTGCAAAGTTACATAATTCTCTTTAAACAATCGCCACCAGAGTGGCAAAATAACCCTTTGCAAACTATTTGCAAACTAAAATGCGATCAAGTTTCAGGTTTTCTTCGTACTTTTGCAATCAAAATGAATACTGATATGAAAAAGGGTATTACGATTTTGACGATGGTAATGTGCACCAGCAACCTGTTTGCGCAGAAGTGGGCTGACAATCCTGCCAATCGATTTGCAGTAACGGTAAGGATCGACTCCGCCATTGCCAGCGAGCCACAGAAGATGTATATGTACTCGATGGTAGAACGCGAGGTGCAACTGCACGATTCCATCAGTTTCGATTCTGTACATCGTGTGGGAACCATGCATGGTACTGTACCTTATGAGTATAATGTAAACCTGCTGCTTCAGCGTCGAGGGCCAAAGTGTGTGCCCATCGTAGTAAAGGGTGGCGATAGTCTGAGCATTCATATCGGCGATGAGGATGACGGCTTCCGCCTGCGTTATATAAATAAGGTGGAAGGCTCGCCCTCGACATTAGAGATGGTGACTCGACAGTTTGCGGAGCGAATATACCAAGCAACGTGGCATGCTGGAGATTTACAATCTCACTGACGAGCAGCGCGACTCTATCAAGGTGCTGATGAAGAAGGCGGACGATATCTACCAACGCTATAAGCTGGAGTATGCCTGCACAGGTAAGAGTCCTTACTTGGTTGTGGATGCTGCTCATAATGTGTTTTACGCTTTCCGCAAGAATCCTACGCTCAGAGAAAGAGGTAGACGATATGATGAACTCGCTGCTAGTGCGATTCCCTGACTATCCACCGATGAAGGCACTTGTTAACGACAGTACCATTGGCAACTACATGTCGGCACAGAGCTTTGATATCTGGGGGGAACTCCAGTTGCGTATGTACAGCGATCGTTTCAAGAAGGATGATACCATCAAGGTCAAGCCCCTGAAGGTGGGCGACTATATCCTATGATTTGGGCTATAGCAGCGTGAATGTTTATCGGGGAAAATATCTGCTGGTAGATTTCTGGGCCTCGTGGTGCCAGCCCTGTATGGTTCAGATACCAAATATCCGCTATGCTGCCCAGGAATTTCGCGACGATCTGGTGGTTTATATGATAGGTATGGATGAGAACCGTAAGAAGTGGTGGAGCACCATCAAGGAGATGGATCTGCGCAAGAAAGACCTGACACAGACAGACCGTCCATACGAAATACAACATTCCTGGGCCTATGATGACAAGAAAGGTGCCCTACTGCCTGGTTTCAAGCGGCTAGACATTAAGACCATTCCTCACAACTATCTCGTAGATCGCTCTGGCCGCATCATCGCCAAGAACATCAGCATAACATTAGCGATCGATAAACTTAAAACATTACAGCAATGAAACGAATACTCTTAATATCCTTCACCATTTACTGTGCGCTTTTCGCCTCTATGGCCCAGCCATTAACTGATAGCCTTCGCACAGATGCACATCTTTGGGCATCGCGAGGCTACTTTAACAAGAGTCTCGACTATTTGCGCCAGATTCATGTGGATAGTATTAATCTGGAGGACATGCACCTTAATTACAGCAACTTTGCGCAGTTAGGCCAAAACGACTCCCTCGCCTATTGGGCCGATGAGATGCTGAAACATGATCCATACGATGCGACGCTGATTGCTGACTATACCCTTCGACTGAATAACGGTTGGCAAGGCGAAATGGGCAAAAAGACTTTCCCCCAAAAGGTCATCGACATCTGCAAGAAGTATTGTGAGCGCGATTCTACCCATATCTTGATTAACCGCCAACTGGCTGAGGCCTATTATAAGATAGGTAATTACGACATAGCGCTACAGGAGTTGAAGAAGTTGGAAGCGTTAGGCGATACCTGCTTCGGCACGCTTTATACGCTCGGACTGACCTATCAGCGCATGGGTGATAATTCGAGTGCCTACGACTATTTGTATCGAGCTTATACCAAGAACGATCATCACCCTTTCTGCCTCTTTGTTTTGGGTATCGTCAGCAACAAAGTAGGTCTTGGCGCCGAGGCACTGGCTTATCTTGGCGAAGCAGAGCAGCTGTTGATGCCAGATAGACAAACACTTTTCAGATTGCACAAGGAATTAGCTGAAGCCTTCCGTCTGAAAGGCGAACCCGACTTCCGCTTGGAAGAGTTGGAGAAGTGTATGCAATATGCGGAGGAAAAGGACGTAAACGAGCTGACCTTCCTGATGGGCCAGTGCTATTTTCAATTGAAACAGCGCGATAAAGCCAAGGAGTGTTACAACAAGTTCCTTGAAGTTACAGAGAACAAAGAATACAACGATAATATCAAACGTATGCGTAGCGATGCCCAGCGATCACTCCGTATGATGATGTGGTAATACCGTATTTCGGACAACTTTGGGGGCTTTTTTCCTGTTCTGTCGCATAATGACGTTTTTGTCGCATGCTTTTTGAGAGAAAATGAAGAAAAAAGTTGGAATGTGGTGAAAACCTTCATATCTTTGCAGTGTCAAAAGTCAACAAGACGACAAAAGACGAAAGAGAAATTTAGTATTAACAATTTAAAAATAAGAAAGGAAAAAAGTTATGGCAAAGACTCCAGTTACAATGAAGATTGACGGTTACAAGGATCGCGAAGTAATGATGGTTACCTACGAGTTCGAACAGGAAACCGATGTTGAAGGTCAGATGAGCGGTATTCCCCGTGGCGGTAAGCTC
>CAJOGK010000003.1:0-45696 GCA_905234145.1 uncultured Prevotella sp.
GTGCGATGCCGCGCCAAAGAGTTCTACCGGCTCCTGGCCTATGTTCAGCACCCATGGGGCAGGATTGTCGTCATACTCATAATGCTCGTGCCCATTTGCGTCGGTAGTCACACCCAGCCGCACGCTGTAGTAGGGATAGCGGGTCTGCGTCTGACGGAGAGCCTCCTGCATCATCGTCAGTTCTATAGCATCCTGCATCCTGACCGTCATGCGGCAGGTGTTGGGATGCTCGCGGTCTGTCCAATACAGGAACATCCGTTCCGAGATAACCGGTCTTTTCATCGTCTTTTATTTTCGTTAATATTTATATCCATCTTCTCGCGATAGTCGGAAATTGGTGCCAGCATGACCTTGTGTCGGTCTGCTATCTCATAGTCGATACCTTGCTGGCTCAGTTCGTTGAGGAAGGCGTTGAGGTAATTGTCCTCCGCAAACATCTGCATGAAACTGATACAGAACGAGCCGCCCGCAGCGCTGACCTCTACCAGAATGGCATGCAGCGAGGTGGCTTCGGTCTGGATCTCGCGGACGTACCTCTCGGCAGCTCCCATAGCTGCCCGCCCTACATAGCTCAGCGAGACGGTGGAGTGCTGACGAAGCGCCTGATGAGCCTCTGTCAGCAACTGGTGACGCATCGCCAAAGAAGGAATCTGCTCGAGTTGTGCCATACCATCGTGCATGCCGTAGTAGTAAGCCAGCAGGTTGTCGCGATGGTTTTGCAGGGCTATCCACTGACGGCAATCGCTAACCTGTTCTTCCAGGCTTCGTCCGAGCATCTCTTCACGGAATGGGATTGTAACCGAACCAACCATCGGCTGGTGTGCCAATGGTGTGCCGGTAGCCTTGCGGAGATTGACTGCTAAGGAGATGGTGGGAACACCGCTGGAGAAGTCCGGATGCAGACGGCTGACGGCTCGCGACAGCAGCACAGCGAACAGACTGGCAGGGGTGGCTCCGCAGGAACGCACCCGCTCCATCAGCTCATGCTCCGACACACGGATGTGGATGACCTCACGCTCATCTTCACGCAGCGGAACTACGGCATCGGTGAACAGGTTGAGCGCCTTGGGCTTGTCGGGAACAGGCTGTGGCCTGATGCTGTCAGGTCTTGGCAACGTGATGGGGTCTACAGTCTCCTCTTCGCTGATGTCATCGCCAGTGACAGGGATGCCCGCGCTGTTCAACGTGCTGTCATAGCGCCTGCGGCAATATTCGTAGAGCAGTGTGCGGAGTATGCAGTAGGCTCCGGTGCCGTCAGTCAGCGGATAGAACCAGTCGAGGGCTATGCAGTCATCCCACCAGGCAAAGGCCAGCAGGTGGTGGTTGGCTGTCTGGCTGAGCAGCACCACCTGCTGCCGGCCTGCCGTTACTACCCACGGCAGCGGGTTGTCATCGAAGGCATAATGCGCTATGCCCTGCTCGTCGCCACGTGTGCAGAGCCTTACCTGATGATAGGGGTATCGCTGTCGTGTGGCCTCTACGGCCTCTTTCAGAATTGCTCCGTCCACTGTAGGTGAAGTGTCAGTCGGACTGTTTGGCTCGACTCCTTGCCGGCCATGTTCAGGAAAACCCGTTCGCTTTGTAGTTGTTTCATGCGGCAAAGTTAGTCATTTCTGATAAATATCGGAGATAACCCCGTAACTTTAACTTTTGTTAGAGTTAAAATGTTTGTATTTGCGACGTGTTTCGTAGATAATTAGTACCTTTGCAGCCATGCAAATAAAACTATGGATGCTGGCCACCATCCTTACATCTTGTGGCCTGATGATGCTCAGTTCGTGTTCGAATGACGACAACACAGATACGCCTCCAACAGATGAGGTGGAGTCGCAACTGCAGCGGATGACGCTGCGCGAAAAAGTGGGACAGATGTTCTATGTGCGACCAGAATGTCTCGACACCACCATCCACTTCAACCGCTCCGGCGGCATTGACCAGAGTGTCGACGACCTCACCAAAATCAAGTTGCAGGCCGTCAACGAGATGATGCGGAAGGTGAACGAGAAATATCCCGTGGGCGGCATCATCCTCTATGCGCACAACATCGAGGACGAAGCACAACTGGCACGCTTCATCCCTGAGATTCGTGCGCTGAAAGGCTCACCCCTGCTGTGCATTGATGAGGAGGGCGGGCGAGTGGCTCGCATAGGGCGCAACAGCAACTTCAAGGTGAAGACCTACGAGTCGATGGGGGCCATCGGCGCCACTGGCGACCCACGGAATGCTTACGAGTGCGGCAACACCATCGGCACCTACCTCCACCGCTACGGCTTCGATATTGACTTCGCCCCTGTGGCCGACGTGAACACCAATCCTGAGAATATCGTCATCGGTGCTCGTGCCTTCAGCGACAAGCCTGAGATAGCCGCCCCGATGGTGACCAACTATCTGAAGGATGCCGGCATCACGGGGTGCATCAAGCACTTCCCAGGCCACGGCGACACCAAGGCCGACACGCATTTCGGCTATGCCAGCTCGCAGAAGACGTGGGAGGAGATGCTCTCGTGCGAGATGGTGACCTTCAAGGCCGGCATACAGTGGGGGTGTCAACTCATCATGACGGCTCACATCAGTGCGCCCAACGTGACGGGCTCCGACATCCCTTCAACAATGTCGCCGATTATACTTCAGGACAAGCTGCGCCGTGAACTGGGCTATCAGAACCTCATCATCACCGATGCGATGGAGATGGGAGCCATCACCCAGCAGTACACCAACGGCGAGGCTGCCGTGGGTTGCATCAAGGCCGGTGTCGACATCGTGCTCGGTCCGCAAGTGTTCACGGAGGCTTTCGACGCGGTAATCAAGGCTGTAGAAGCCGGTGAAATCACAGAGCAGCGCATTGACGAGAGCGTGCGTCGTATTCTGAAGCTGAAGCAGAGCATCAGGAAATAGGCAGCCCCCAGACGGACTATCTGTTCTGGTGAACGTCGTTAATAGCTTTTTTGCAATTGGTGAATTCAAAAAGCAACGGCAATCACATTATCTGGTATTTACCTCGGACGACATAACCTTAGAATGAAGGCATAGTGGTAGGGCTGGTTGCCATCGATGGTGTATTGGGGCAAAGTTCGCTGGCCCCAGGTATCGACACCACCCACGCCGTGGATGTTGAGGTCTATATTGAGATTGACAAAATCGCCACGCTGGATGTCTTGGGGATGGCGGGGAGCGGCATCAAGATCCTCCTCGCCATAGTCCCAGGCACGGATGCAGAGGGGTTGGAGGCCGTCGATATGCAACCTCTGTTCGGCCGATGATATTTCGAACCAACGGATATCGCAACGGTTACCATTGTCCTGCGGACGGATATATTCCGTTTCGTAATCGCTGAGCGGCATTTCGTATTCACTGAGGAACGCGGAGTGCTTGCGGTCGGGATAGTTTTCCCATGGGCCGCGACCATAGTAGCGTATGTGGGTGTAGTCGGCAGGCAGACGCATCCGCATGCCGACTTTGGGGATAATGGGGCGGTCTGTGGCTGTCGGTTGGTAGTCCATCTCGACGAGAATCGTGTGGTTGTCGATGATGGTGTAATTGACGGTGACGTCCTTCACCTCTTTCCATTCTGCGGTGCGCTCAGCAAAATGGGCAGCGCGCTGGTTGTCGTTTTCTGGCTTCCAGAAGTAGGGCTCCAAAGGCCCTTGTAGCACCTCGCGGCCATCGACTATCCAAGAAGAGAGCGTATTCCCGTTGATAGTAACCTCTGCATTTTCATTAGACTTCTTAGCAGGCAAGAGCGGATATTCATAAGGCTGCAGCACGAACTGCTCGCGGGCCACTACAAAACCCTTCTCAGCCCACGGCTTGTCTTCTTTGAGACGAGCATAGACATTGAGCAGACGCTCTGAGCCATAGGTAACGGTATCACAAGTAATGTCATACTCGCTGGGGACGGTAAAGCTGTCGCGATTGATGATGCGGATCGTACCGTCGTGCTCGTCGCGCTTGAAAGTGATCGGTTGGTAGACGTATTGCACCTCATAGTAATGAGGATGCGGTTTGCGGTCAGGCGCAACGAGGCCGTTGATGTTGAAGTTCCCGTCGTTGGGCTGGTCTCCAAAGTCACCACCGTATGCCCAATACTCTATACCATTATTTTTCTTGACAAGCCCCTGGTCCACCCAGTCCCAGATGGCGGCACCAGCGATGCTGGAGTCGGCATAGATGACATCCCAGTACTCCTGAAAGTTTCCCATTGAGTTGCCCATGGCGTGGGCATATTCGCGGGCGATGAGCGGTTTTTCGGTTTCCTTCTCTGCCTCAACCTTGAGCACGTTGGGTGTGGGATAGCCGAAGTCGTGAAGGGCTGAGTAGCGCGGATGGCAGTCGTAGAAAGGCAGACGGGTGCTATCAAGGGCTACGACTGTATCGTACATGGCCTGGATGTTAGGTCCTACACCACCCTCGTTTCCGAGGCTCCATAGGATGACGCAAGGATGGTTGAAGTCGCGTTTGACCAATGACTCTGCGCGGTCCACATGAGCGTCGCGCCATGCTGGGTCTTCGCCCATTTCATGATTGGCATAGCCGTAGCCGTGCGACTCCTGATTGGCCTCGTCCATGACATAGATGCCCCTGCGGTCACAAAGCTCATAGAGGTATTCGCGGTCGGGATAGTGGCTGGTGCGCAGAAAGTTGATATTGGCCTGCTTCATCAGGCGAAGGTCCTGTTCGTAAGTCGCATCGTCGACGTAGCGCCCTGTGCGGGGATGGTGATCGTGGCGATTGACACCACGCAGTTTCACGTTCTTGCCGTTAATCTTAAACACCTCGCCAACACATTCCACGCGCTTCACGCCAAAATGGTAGTCGAAGTGCTCGATGGTGTTACCCTTTTTGTCCTCCAGTTCCACGCTGAAGGGGTAGAGGTTAGGCTTCTCGGCAGACCAAAGTCGGGGGTTCTCCAGTGTGTAATGGAATACATAATTAGTGGTGTCGCCGGCGTTGACTTGCACTTCTGCCATGCCGGCAGATAGTTCGTCTATCATCATGACAGGACAAACAGTAGCCTTCTTCTTGCCTGTATTGCATATAGAGACGACTGCTGTCACTTCCGCCTGCGAAAAGTCAGCGTTAGGCACGGCCGTCACGCGGTAATCGGCGATGTGTACCAGCGGACGCACCCACAGCTGCACCTCGCGGAAAATGCCCGACAGTCTCCACATGTCCTGATCCTCGAGGTACGAGCCGTCGCACCAGCGATAGACCTCAACGGCAATCTTATTCTTGCCGGCACGCATATACTTGGTCACGTCGAACTCAGCCGGCGACATCGAGTTCTGACTATAGCCCACCCGCTGTCCATTAATCCACAGATACATCGCCGAATGGACACCGCCGAAATGCAGGATGAGATTCTTCGAAAGCATCTCCTTCGTGACATCGACGAACGTCACGTACGAACCCACGGGGTTGCGATTCTCATAGGCCGTCCAATTATTCGGTGGTTCGGTGGTCACGCTTGGCCGATTACGCACGAATGGGTAATTGATATTAATGTATATCGGCGTACCGTAGCCTTGCGTCTGCCAGTTGCCCGGCACGGCAATCTCGCCCCAACCGCTGACGTCGTAGTCCTCCTTATAAAAGTCCGCAGGCCTCTCCTCTGGATTCCTACTCCAATGGAACAGCCATTGTCCGTCGAGACTCACAATCTCCTTACACTCTTTCCATTTCGACGGCAGCTGTAGCGTCGCATGGCAAGGCAACTTGTTGATACCGAGCACTGCGGGATTCTCCCAGTCTCTCGTTTGTGCCGAAGCACCAAAAGCCAAGAGCCAATAGCCAATAGCCAAAAGCCAAATTCTTTTCATGATTATTTCAATTTGATGGTAAGATTAGCGGTGGACAGACTGCTTTTGATGCTTACTATTGCCTTGCCTTTGTTCTTATTGCTACGTACTACCAGCAGGGCGCGGCCCTTCCAAGTAGTTACGCGGGGTGAAGTCTTAGGCTCACGGTCTTGCAGGTCGGCAGTAGCGAAAGCCATCAATTGACCTTGTCCCTTTACGATAGCCTCGCAGGGGATGGCGGCATCGGGACAGACACGTCCCTCGCTATCGACAACCTCGATGGTGATGTAGGCCAAGTCCTGACCATCAGCAGTAAGGGCAGGTTTTTCGGCTGTCAGTCGCAAGCGTGCGGGTTCGCCAGCGGTAGTCAGTGTGACGCTTTTGCCTCCTGCCTCAGCACGCAGTGTTCCTGCCTCGTAAGGCACACTGAACACCGCCTTGAATTCTGTGCTGAGATCAACATTCTTTTTACCTATTTGTTTACCGTTCAAATACAATGTTACCTCAGGAGCCTTAGTGTAAATCTCGACCTCGATGGGTTTGCCTTCCCATCCCTGCCAGTTCCATGATTCCCAAGTGGGCCATACGCTCCATGATGTCATATTTATTTTGCCACGATAGCCATCGGGCTCGCGTACGGCCATATATAAATTCTTTGTATTAGTCCACAACATCTTGCGATAATGACTGATGGGTTTGCGCCAACCAGTGATATCTACATCGCCGCAATAGGCACCATGCCACTCGGGCACACCACCATCGCGCCAGTGTTCGCCTGGAGTCTCGCCATCGTAGTAGTTACGGCCAATACCAGACTCACCAAGGTAGTCGAGACCTGTCCACACAATGTCACCAATGACATACGGATAGTCGTGAACAAGTTTCCAGTTCTTGAAAGCATCACGCGGATAACTCTCAGTCTGCCACATCACTCGCTTAGGATTGCGCTGATGATCGCTAGCATGCTTATGAATCATGTAGTTATAACCACCGATATCGAGTACGTCAAAGTGGGGATCGAAGATTTCCCAATCGCTATCCCAAGCACACAGGGCCTCTGTTACAGGGCGTGTGGCATCGTGTTTAAGTATTGCCTGCTTTAACAGCTTAGCGGTGTGAACCACACGGATGTCCTTACGTTCGATGACCTCGTTGCCGATGCTCCAGCAGATGATGCTAGGATGGTTGCGGTCGCGCACTACCATTGCACGGATATCCTCCTGATAGCAAGAGTCAATCAGCGTAGAGTAGTCGTATGTTTTTTTGGCTGTGCGCCATCCGTCGAAGGCCTCGCCGATAACAAGCATACCTATTGAATCGCAAGCATCGAGGAAGGCACGGGTGGTGGGATTGTGCGAGGTACGGATGAGGTTGAAACCAGCATCCTTCATCTGATGCACTTTACGGATCTCGGCAGCGTCGAAGGCCATAGCCCCCAGCACGCCATCGTCGTGATGCACACAGGCTCCATTGATGAGCAGAGGCTTACCATTCAACATAAAACCCTTCTCGGCAGAATACTCTATGGTACGGATGCCATATGTAACGGGCAGCACATCACCCTCGGCTTCGATAGTGGTATGGTACAGGTAAGGATCGTCAGGCGACCACAGGTGAGGGTTCTCCACATGCAGCGTCTTAGAAATCGGTTTGCGCGAACCATCATTCATGACCACCTCGGCCTTGATGTTTACTGTGTGGATATCTGGCGTAGTAACGCAAAGGCTCTCTTCGTCAATATACTGCTTACCTTTTGACACCAGCCATACGTGGCGATAGATGCCTGAGCCGGTGTACCAGCGACAGTTAGGCAGCTCTGAGTTATCAACCTTTACCAGCACCTCATTCTGTCGTTTGTCTCTATATAAATAAGGTGTAACGTCGACTGTGAATGGCGTGTAGCCATAGGCGTGCTGTCCAGCTTTCTGTCCGTTGATGAACACCTCAGCCTTCTGATACACACCCTCAAAGTGCAGTTTTACCACCTCGCCCTTGGGTGTAGCAAACATCTTACGATATTCGCCCTTGCCGCCAGGATACCAACCGCCATCGGTGCCGCTGGTGCCAGTAGCAGGGTCAGGGGCATAGGCAATAGCCCAGTCGTGAGGTAAATCTACGTTGATGGTCTTGCCATCGTGTGTGAACTGCCAGCCGTTGTCGAATAACTGCCGCTGTGTCTGTGCGGAAGCACCAAAAGCCATGAGCCAAAGGCCAAAAGCTAAAAGCCAGTTTCTTTTCATATCTTACTTGATTTCAATATCTCCATATCCCATGCGGTCGCCCTCTGCTAGGTGGTCGGCGTCGAATTTAAGGATGCGAACCTTTGTCGCAGGAAACTTGATGGTTTGCCAGATAGGGTTGTTCACGATGTTTGAGAACTCGCCAGAGGCCAACTTCGTCCAGTTTGCCCAATCGGTAGATCCCCAAAGGGTATAATGCGTGACAATGCCTGCCTTTGTGTCTTGGGGAGGTAAGTATCGGAACGTTGTCAATGTCTGCTCTGTATCCCAGTCAATCATCATCTGCGTGGGCGTGCTGAAGAAATAATGGAGCACCGACGACTTCTTCTCGCCGCTATCTGGGATGTCGGCGGTAAGCTCTGGAGCGAGGTACACGCCGAGCCTCTTGATCATCGGTGCACACTTACTGTCAGTAATGGTAAAGCGGAGCTTTGTGGCCTTAATGGTAGGGAAGCAAATAATGCGTCGGTGGCCGATAGTGGTCAGCCCGTCGCCATTCTCCACCAGTTCATCTTTCAACGGCATCCACTGGTCGTCAACCTCTGCCTCTAAAGCAAATTTCTTTACTCGCTGCCCTTGCGCAATGTCTTCCTCGGCAAGGAAACGGTTACAGGCTGTGGGCTCCTTAAAATCAATGAGAGTCTCATTCCCCTGCGTCTTAATTTTGGCTTTCTTAGTGAGGTCAGTCTTAAACACTTCGTCTATCATCTTTTTAAAAGCGATACCGCGCAGACTGTCCGTAGGATGAATGCGTCCGTTCGGCGCAATGGGGAAGTTGAGCAGCAACGTCGAGTTGCGACCCACTGATTTATAATAGGTATCCATCAGTTTCGATAGGCTTTTTACGTGAGCGTTCTCCGTCTCATGGTAGAACCAGCCCGGACGGATACTGGTATTCGTCTCACCAGGCACCCATGAGTCGCCGTCCTCCAGTCCGTAGTGCAACATGGGCCACGTCACCTCGCCGTCGTGGTTCAGTAGACTCCAGTTGGTCTCTCCTACATTGCCAGCCTCGGTACCCACCCAGCGCAGGTCACCGCGGTCGCTGCCGTCGTTCCATATCAGACATTGGGGTTGTAATTGGCGGATCATCCTGTATGTCTCGGGCCATTCATAATAGGTGGTACGGTCTATCTTGCGCGTCTCGTTGGCACCACCATACCAGCCGTCACCACCATTCGCCCCGTCGAACCACACCTCGAAAATGTCGCCATAGTTCGTCAGCAATTCACGCAGTTGGTTGCGGAAATACTCCACATAAGCAGGACGTCCGTACTCAGGATGATTACGATCCCACGGTGACAGATACACTGCAAACTCAAGTCCTTCCTCGTGGCAGGCATCTGCCAACTCGCGCACTACATCGCCCTTACCATTCTTCCATGGCGAGTTCTTTACGCTATACTCCGTATAAGCCGATGGCCACATACAGAAACCACAGTGGTGCTTGGCGGTAAAGATAATCCCTCGC
Source organism: uncultured Prevotella sp. (assembly GCA_905234145.1). Classification (GTDB taxonomy): domain Bacteria; phylum Bacteroidota; class Bacteroidia; order Bacteroidales; family Bacteroidaceae; genus Prevotella. Next base: position 9,507 of record CAJOGK010000003.1, read on the forward strand.
ATCCCCGCCTGCTTACACACCCTCGCCCACTGCCGGCAGTCGAGATCCGAAGGATTAAACAACTTCGGGTCCTCGTTGCCGAAGCCCCATTCCTGGTCCGTATAGGTGTTCAGCGAGTAATGTATAAAAGCATACATCTCCATATCCTGCCACCGCAGTTGATTCTCCGTTGGCACCGGCCCGCAAACTTTCTCCTGCGCCCATGCCGTCATTACCAGCACGGACAGCAATATCGGAGCTACTATCTGTTTACATAAATTTGTCATAGGTCTGTATTTTGGCAACAAAGTTACGAAAAAATAATCAAAAAAGAGAGCTAGGCTCTCATTATTTAAAGATTCTTTTCTTATTTAGTCATGTGGACAGGCATCTGGGTATAGTTGCCTGTCTTTACTTTTAATTTTTATAGAGATTTAGAAATAATCCTGATGATCTCGTCACTTCATTCTATCCAACAGATGTTGAGGAGACATCCATTACATTTTATCGACTTAAAATGCCTTTTTTATCACTTTTTGCTATAAATAATTGCATCTTTCAATTTTTATTTCTATATTTGCCGCAGATTATTATTAACCAATAAAGCCAATTAATCATGATGAGAAAACTATTTTTATTGTTCGTAGTAGCATTTGCTTTTTCGGTTCAGGCCGATGCACAGGGCTGGTTAGGCAGGCTCAAGGACAAGGCTGTTGATGCAGCTAAGCGTACAGTGGAGAATACCGTTGAACAAAAGACGGAAGAGACTGTTAATGATGTTCTGAATTCAAAGTCAGACAAGAAGGACAAGGATGACAAGGGCGACACGGAAGTTGCAGCTGCAGGTGATGACAATCCTACTACAGCCACTTCCTCGGACTTCAAACGTGGCTCTGTCATCTTGTTCCAAGACGATGTGACAGCAGAACAGGTGGGTGAGTTCCCTTCTAAATGGGATTTGTTCCAAGGAACCGTAGAGACCAAGACCCTGGGTGGTGTGAAGGCTATCAACCTGACTGACAATGCCCAAGTGCAGCCGCTTATCAAGGAACAGGGAGCCTATCTGCCAGAGGAGTTCACCATTGAGTATGACTTCTACTATTGGCCCACTGATCAGGTTCCAGGCAATGATGGCATTGGACTGAACGACATGAAGCTGATTCTTGCCGTTACCAAAGACCGTTCTGACTACCCTGGTGAAGGAGCTGACGGGGGTGATATGACTGCATTTGTCCTGACTCATGGCGTTTGTTCTTCTTCAGAACATTCTTATTATTTCAATGGAAACAAGAATGGTAGTTTTAACTATGCTTTCAAAAAAGGCTGGAACCATGTGGCATTGTCGTTTAACAAACGCGCCCTGAAGGTTTATTTCAACGACAAGCGTGTGGTGAACCTGCCACGTGTCAACCAACCCACATGGTTGTGCTTCCAAGTCCCCTTCGATTATAAGAACCTGACGTTTATCCGCAATGTCATTATTGCCAAGGGTGCCGTTGAGCTCTATGACCGTAACGCTCAGGATGTTTCTGCTGTAGAGAAAGCCATTCAGGAGACAGGCAAATTTGTGACCAACAATATCCTGTTTGATACTGGTAAGGCAACCTTGAAGCAGGAATCGATGATTGAGATTATGAGGGTGGCTGATTACATGAAGAAGAACCCGACGGCTCGTTTCGAAGTTCAAGGCCATACGGATAATCTGGGCTCTGATAAGATCAATGACCCATTGTCTCAGCAGCGTGCCGAAGCTATCGTCAAAGCATTGGAGGGCTTAGGTGTTGATGGCTTTAATCTGAAGGCTGTTGGTAAAGGCTCTCACGAACCCGTTGCCGATAATAAGACTGAGGAAGGTCGCGCCAAGAACCGTCGCGTAGAGTTCATTAAGAGATAATAAGAAGAGCGGTTATCGTAAAAAAAGGGTGCCGCATCATCGCGATGCAGCACCCCCATATCAAAACAATGTGTCTAATTAAAACTGTGAGTTTTGAATGATTTTTTAGACTGATACATTTCGGTTGCAAATATGGTCTTTGTTTTTGTTGCAAAGATAGTAAATAATAGGTAATCTCTATTTACGTGATGTATCATATTCTTTTCGAAATGTATCTTGATATTATAATCGTTGCTTTTTTCGCGATTTATATTGCTATTTAAGAGAGGTTTGTTTGGCGTTTTACGAAAAAAAGCCTATATTTGCAGAACAATTTCTAACTTACTTAAGATGAAAAAAACGCTATTTTTAGTATTCATGAGTGTGCCGCTTCTTGCATCGGCACAAAATCCTGTGATACGTGATCAGTTCTCTGCAGACCCTACTGCTCGCGTATTTAATAATAAGGTGTATCTTTATCCATCGCATGATATCTTTCCACCTGCTGGTCAGCGTCAGGATTGGTTCTGCATGGAGGATTACCATGTGTTCTCATCAGAGAATCTTACCGACTGGACTGACCACGGTGTGATTGTTACTCAGAACAAAGTGCCTTGGGTGCGCCCTGACTCTTATTCGATGTGGGCGCCCGATTGTATCGAGCGAAACGGGAAATATTATTTCTATTTCCCCTCTGCGCCTAAGGATGGCAGGAGCTTTGGTATCGGTGTAGCTATTGCGGATAATCCAGAGGGTCCGTTCGTGCCCGAACCTGAGAATATCAAGGGCATCAGTGGTATCGACCCCTGCGTGCTTCAGGCCTCTGATGGCAATGCCTACATCTTCTGGGGCCCTGGTTTTTGTGCCAAGTTGAAGCCCAATATGAAGGAACTTGCCGACGATACGCCAAAGGAAAAGGTAAAGTGGGGCGATCGTGAGTTTGAGATGTATGGTGTAAACTGTCTGAAAGGTTTGCCCAATCGTCAGGCTGAGGGCCCATTTGCCTTTGAGTATAACGGAAACTATTACCTTACTTATCCATACGTAAGGGAGAACACAGAGGTTCTGGGCTATGCGATGAGTAAGAACCCGATGGGACCCTACGAGTATAAGGGATTGATTATGGCTGAGCATGCAAACGGTTGTTGGACGAATCACCACAGCATCGTGAACTATAAGGGCCAGTGGTATCTGTTCTATCACCACAATCCTTTCTCGCCAAATGATGATAAGCGTCGCAGTGTGCAGATTGAAAAACTCTATTTTAATCCCGATGGTACGATTCAGGAGGTAAAGGAGACAATGCGTGGCGTAGGTATCAATAAGGCTACAGAGCGCATTGAGATAGACCGTTACAGTGCTGCAAGTCAGGATGTTACGACGGCACTGATAGATACTGTCAACACCTTCCGCAGCTTCCAGGCTACACTCCCTGTGAAGGGTAGTTGGCTAAAATATACGGATGTGGACTTCGATTGCCTGACAGAGGGTTATCTGACCATCTGTGCCAAGGCTTCGGAAAATACAAAGTTGTTTGTTCGCGAGAAATCAGCTAACGGTAAGATTATCGCCAAGATAGAAATGACCGTAAAGCCTGAAACACCAGCAGGCATGCCTGCAATGTTCCGTCGCGACTTCAGCAACCAATGGCTTACCCTGACGGCTTCATTGGAATATACGCCAAAGGGCGTAACCGATTTGGTGATTACCTGCGAGGGCAATGCTGGTGTAAGTGTCGACTGGGTACAGTTTAAGAATCGCCTTAAGTACTTCTCGCCTGTAACCACACCAACAGCTCAGCCTGACGATGAAGGCTTTATCCGTCGCTGGATGCTCTTGGAGCCTATCGATAAACCTAACCGTGGCAATACTGTGTTTACAGACTCTTATCTGCGTGAGCATTTCAATATGGAATACTTCAAGGGGCAGCAGACCATCGTTCCAAAGAATGGTCAGAAAGTAAAGGTATCATCAACTAACCAAACGTTGACTTGGCATGCGCTCGATAGCGAGAATATGAACGTGAAGCTGTTCCGTTTCGCAGAGAAGTGGGGCCAACAGGTTTATGGTGTCCTCTTCTGGGCCGTGACGATTATCGATTGTGAGGAGGATATAGAGGATATCCGTCTGGCTGTAGGTTCAAACTCTGCCTCTATGTGGTGGCTCAACGGCGAGGAAGTATTGCTGCTTTCTGGCGACCGTCGTATGGTAAAGGATGACGCTATGTCGAAGCGTCTCACCCTGAAGAAGGGTCGTAACATTCTACGTGGTGCTATCATCAATGGTCCTGGCATGAGCGACTTCTGTGTTCGCTTCGTTGACGAAAAAGGTAATCCTGTTACCAACTATAAAAATCAATTTGAGTAATAAATAATTGAAAGAAATGAGAATAATGAGAATAATTTTGGCAACAATAGCTGTTTCAGCTCATTTGTATTGCGTAGCGCAGATTGGCGCACCTTATATTCACGATCCATCGACCCTTGCCGAGTGTGATGGCAAATACTATACCTTCGGCACTGGCGGCGGAGGACTGATCTCAGAAGACGGTTGGAGTTGGAACAGCGGTGCTGATCGTCCCGGTGGCGGTGCTGCGCCTGATATCATGAAGATTGGCGATCGCTACCTCTGTATCTATGGTGCCACAGGTGGCGGACTCGGTGGCGGTCATGCTGGCAGAATCCTTACGATGTGGAACAAAACCCTCGATCCCAAGTCGCCCGACTTTAAGTGGAGCGAGGCTGTAGAGGTTTGTGCCTCTGACGGTATGGAAGATCAGGATGCTATCGACCCAGGTATGTTGCTCGATCCAACGACAGGTCGCCTGTGGGTAAGCTATGGTACTTACTTTGGTACGATCCGTTTGATTGAGCTCGACCCCAAGACGGGTTTCCGTGTAAAGGGAAACAAGGAAAAGGATATCGCCATCGACTGTGAGGCTACTGACCTTATCTATCGCAATGGTTGGTATTATCTTCTGGGAACGCACGGTACTTGTTGCGATGGCGTGAACTCTACCTATAATATCATAGTAGGACGTTCAAGGAGTGTTGAGGGGCCTTATCTCGATAATGTAGGTCGCGACATGTATCATGGTGGTGGTAAGATGGTGGTGGCTGCTGGCGATCGAAAGGCTGGTGCAGGACACTTCGGACGTACCATCATCGATGAAGGGGTAGAGGTGACATCGTTCCATTGGGAGGCTGACTTCGAACTGAGTGGCCGCTCTACGCTTGCTGTCCGTCCGTTGCTTTGGAAGAACGATTGGCCTTATGCTGGCGAGCAGTTCAAGGGTGGAACGTTTGAGATTGAGAGTGAGCGTCGTGGCTATGCTCTGGAACTGGCTGTAGATTTTGTTCGTATGCAGCAGGAGCGTCAAGGCTGGTTTAATCGCGAGCAGATGCAGCAACCTGCGAAACCAATTCCCAATCAGACCTTAGCAGAGGTGATTGGTACTTGGCCTGAAGGAGATATCCCAGCCCGTATCGGTGATTATATGTTCCGTCCTCATCAGCGTTGGACCATTACGCCTATTGATGCAGCAGGTGGCTATCTGAGCAATCCGTACTTCAAAATTACCATAGAAGGTACTGAGCGTGCGCTTGCGGCTACAGCTGATAAAGAAGTGACCACTGTTCCTGCCTATACAGGTGCTGATGAACAGTTGTGGCGTATTGAACAACTCACTGATGGTACTTTCCGCATTATGCCTAAGGTGATTCCTGGTGTAGAGGGCACCAACAAAAAGTATTGCCTCTACTCAGCAGGCGACTCTACGCCAACACTCGCTGAATATGATTTTAGCAGTGATAACTCTAAATGGAACTTCCGCAATCATTAAAATTAAAGCCTCCCAGAAATTCGGGAGGCTTTATTTTTAGAACTCTATTGAAAGTTTCTTGAGGTCTTTATCTAGAGAACTGGATCCATAAAGGATTTCGTACTTACCAGGTTTGGTACGCATCGTATTCGTTGCCTCGTCCCAGAACTCAAAGCTCTTTGGTGTGAGCGACAGGGTAGCTGTGGCACTTTGTCCTGCTTTGACATCCACACGCTGGAATGCACGTAACGACTTCAGCGGGCCTTCTTTATCGCTCAAGTCGCGAATATAAAGCTGAACGATTTCTGTACCGTCCTTCAAACCTGTGTTGCTGACAGGAATGCTAACTTCATAATTTCCTTTCTCGCCCTTGATGGTTGCATCACCAATCTCATAGGTGGTGTAGCTCAGGCCATAACCGAAGGGGAATAGGGCATCGTTGAAGTAACGATAGGTGCGACCCTTCATCGAATAATCCTCGTAATCGGGCAACTGGCTATCGTTCTTGTAGAAAGTAACAGAGAGCTTGCCACCAGGGTTGTAATCACCAAAGAGCACATCAGCAACAGCTGTACCACCTTCCTGACCAGGATACCAGGCCTGAATGATGGCATCGCATGATTCTGTTTCTGGTGAGAGGGCAATAGCCGAACCAGAGCAGTTGACGAAGATTACTTGTTTGCCAGCATCCTTTAAGGCCTTGAGGAAGTTACGCTGAACCTTTGGCAGTTCGATGCTGGTGCGATCGCCACCCTTGAAGCCATCAATATTTACAGGCATCTCTTCGCCCTCAAGACTAGGTGCGATACCTCCACAGAAGATGACCTTATTGATTCCCTTTAGCTGGGCGATGGTCTCGTTATAATCAATAGGCAATTCACGAGCGACATCAATCTTCATCGAAGCACCCCAGGTCTTGATCGTCTGGAAGCGAACCTCAATCTGGAAGTTCTGTCCTTTCTCGGCATTTAAAACGGTGCGGGTAGGAGTGGCGCGCCAGATATGGTGTGTAAACTTCTTTTCGCCATTGATATAAAGCTCGAAATGACCAGTACCCTCTACGTTTACAACATATTCGCCTGCTTCTTTTGGCGAGAAAGAGGTCTCATATTTTGCAGAGAAATCCTCGATAGGTAGATTGGCTGCAAAGACGTGCATACCAGAGGTGGTTACATTTACAGGTTTTGTATAATACTCTGTGGTGAATGGTTTACCTTCCATCTGGGTATTTGTCCAGAAGGTGCCCTTCAAACCTTTCTTGCCATCAGGTGTGGTACAATCGGAAGCCATGTGGCACTCCAGCACCTTATCGTATGTAAGATCGCAACCAGGCAGATAAACAAGCTTCTTCTGTTTGGCTTTCACACCATTTAGAATCGTAACGGTGTGGTTAGGTGTACCATTATAATTACCCCACATTATGGGCTCGTTGTGGGCATTAGGACCAATAATGGCTATCTTTTCAGCATTCTTCTTCAGTGGCAGGATGTTGTCTTTGTTCTGTAACAGAACGATCGACTGACGTGCCATCTCAAGGGCGATCTGAGCAGAGGCTTTTGTAGACATGGCAGAATAGGGAATCTTTGACCATTCTACGAGTGAGGGATCGTCCATCTCGCCAAGATCGAATCGGCCTTCCAACAGACGGATGACGTGTTTGTCAACTTCTGTTTCTGTAATCAGTCCACGACGTACAGCTTCAGGAATGCTCTTGTAAGCATAGCCATAACCACACTCCACATCAGTACCGGCAAGCGTTGCCTTAGCAGAAGCGATGACAGGAGAAGACGATGATTTATGCGAAGTATAGAAATCGCTGATGGCACCACAATCGCTCACAACGAGATACTGGAATCCCCATTCATCGCGAAGGATGGTCTGTAACAGACGATTAGAACCACAGCAGGGGTCATCATCGAGGCGCTGATAAGCACACATCACCTCGCGTACCTTGCTATCTTGTACCAGCTTCTTGAAGGCAGGCATATAAGTCTCCCAGAAGTCGCGCACGGGTACATTATTTAAATTGGCAGAATGGCGTGTGTATTCTGGACCACTATGAACGGCATAGTGCTTGGCACAAGCCCAGAGCTTACGATACTTTGAGGATTCAGGACCCTGAAGGCCACGCACCACGGCATCGCCCATGATGGAAGTAAGGTAAGGATCCTCGCCATAGGTCTCCTGACCACGTCCCCAACGAGGATCACGGAAGATGTTCACGTTAGGAGTCCAAACAGACAGACTACGCATCTTCATATCCTCGCCACCCAAATCATAAATACGATGATTATACTGAGCACGGAATTCAGTGGAGGCTACATCGAACACCTTATATAATAAATCAGGGTTGAACGATGATGCCATACCTACTGGCTCAGGGAAGTTGGTGACATTTCCCATATTAGCTGCCCCGTGCAATGCTTCGCTCCACCAGAAGAACTTTTTGATTCCCAATCTGGGAATTGCAGGGCTCTCGTCTAGCATCAGCATGGCTTTCTCTTCCAATGTGAGTCGACTACAGAGATCTTTTGCACGTTCTTTGGCACTCAGATCGGGGTTCTGATACGGAAAAACATTCTGTGCTGACACAGAGGTGCCAGCACAGAACAGGAGTACGGTTGATAATAAAGTTAGGTAATTTTTTCTAAACATCATATAGCGCATAATGTGTTAATGTTATCTCGTTCTGGGTGCAAAGTTAAGAAAAAAGTGAGACATGAACCTTTTCTCATGTCTCACATACTTTATCTGGTGTAACATTGATTAAAAAACTATTGTTTTTTTAGTAAAAAACGTCCTCCAGGGGCTGTTTCTATGTCGTATTCATATACTTTTTTTATCGGAAGTAATTCCATTTCCTTCAGTTCTGTCGACTTTAAAGGCTCCAGAATAACAGCAGGTGCCAATAGAGAATTAGGGCATTGACCCTCTGCTTCCTTGAGGTTTGTGCCTGTTAATGGTGTGTAGGAACGGATGCGGAGTGTACCACCAATCTTTGAGGTGATGGTTGCCGTTTCGATCGTACCGTCTTTCCACTTCATGTCGACTGTGAATGCACCACGTGTCTGCAACCCTTTTACTTCACCATCCAGCCATGCGTCTGGGAGAGCCGGTAACAAATGAACGGCTCCGTCGTGACTTTGGACAAGCATCTCACAAATACCTGCTGCACAACCAAAATTACCATCGATTTGGAAAGGTGGGTGAGCATCGAAAAGATTGGGATAGGTACCACCTCGAGGGCCCCATTCTGTGGTATATGGTATCATGTTCAGCATGTTTTTGATGATGCGGAAAGCATGGTTACCGTCTAACATGCGTGCCCAGAAATTAATCTTCCAACCCTGACTCCAACCTGTGGCCATGTCGCCTCGTTGATTGAGGGTATTTGCAGCTGCTGAAAACAAATCAGGATGCTGGTAGGGCGAAATCTGGTTAGAGGGATAGAGTCCGTAAAGGTGCGAGATATGTCGATGCTCGTCTTTGGGATCGTCAGCATCAATCAGCCATTCCTGCAACTGACCATATCTGCCAATTTGCATTGGTGGAAGTTTTTGGAGCGCATTCTGATAGGCACTTAGTGAGCGATCGTCTTTGCCAAGTATCTTTGAAGCTTGGATAAATTGGCTAAGTACATCGAATACAATCTGGTTATCCATCGTGGATCCTGCTGTAACAGTTGTGCCTTTGCCTTCTGGCCCATGCTCTGGTGAAACGGTGGGTACTGTCATGAGCCAGCCCTCGGCTTTCTTGATTTCACCATTAGCAGGATAGGTTACCATATAGTCGAGCAGGAAATCGGCTGCACCCTTCATGATATCATAATGATTGGCAAGGAATTGTTTGTCGCCAGTAAAAAGATAATGCTGCCAAATATGGGTGGTTAACCATGCGCCACCAGTAGGAAACATGCCCCAAGTAGTACCGTCTACAGGACCAGCAATACGCCAAAGGTCTGTATTGTGATGAGCCATCCAACCCTTGCAACCGTACATTTCATGAGCAGTCTTGGCTCCCGTCTCACTGAGGTCACGAATCATCGAGAAGAATGGTTGTTGGGTCTCTGCAAGATTGCCTATTAAGGCAGGCCAATAGTTCATCTCAGCATTGATGTTGATGGTGTATTTTGAATCCCATGGGGCTTCCTTCTTGTCATTCCAAATACCTTGTAGATTCGCTGGTTGTCCACCTGGCTGTGACGATGAAATCAATAGGTAGCGACCATATTGCATCATGAGTGATACCATATCTAGGTCTGTACCGTCAAAACCAGCAAGGCGCTTATCTGTCTCTAATCCAGATTTCTCTGATTTTGGCAATGTCAGAGACACACGATTATATTGCTCCTGATACTTTTTGAGATGGTCTTCTAGCAGTTGCTGGTATGATTTTCCGTTCAGTGAGGCCAAAGTCTGGTTATTCTTTTTGATAGGGTCGCCACTGATATCGTGATAGTTCACGAAGTTCGTTGCAGCTACAATATAGAGGGTAGCTGTTGTAGCATCCTTTACACTGATGCTTTTATCCTCGCGCTCCACTTTTCCATCGGCCTCAATCAGTATTTTGCACTCAGCTTTCAGTCCTGGTTGAATTCCTTCTTGCTCTACACCGTCCACAGTGGCAGAAAGCATATTAACCTGATTCTCACCTCCTTTTGCGATGATAGGAATAACTGTAGATTGTAGCTGACTATCGAAACTGGCTTCGAACGAAAGCGTGCCTTTCTTGTTGGCTTTCATACGAACAATAATCACATTGTCAGCTTGAGATGCAAAGACGGTACGCTCGAATTTTACGCCTTTATATATATAAGAGGTAGTAGCAGTAGCATCCCCTAAGTTTAATTCACGATAAAAATCCGTTGCCTCATTGTGCTCAAACTTTAGTTTCAGACTTCCCATTGGCAAGAAGCGCATCCCATGAGGCCCCTTGAAGAAATACTTGTCGATGATCTTATGGGCAGCCATCTCTTTTCCAGCAAAAATGGAGTCGCGCACCTCTTGGAGATGTGCCTTTGCTTCTGGACTGTTATTATTGTAGGGGGAACCGCTCCAGAAAGTCTCTTCGTTCAGTTGGATCTCCTCTACATCTGTCTTTCCATAGACCATTGCGCCAAGGTGAGAGTTCCCTACGGGTAAAGCCTCCAACCAATGACTAGCAGGTTGACTGTACCAGAGTTTGTGTGCTTGCGCATTCACGACGATAGCACTACATGTGCAGAAAAGGATAGATGTAATTATTCGCTTCATGTCGTTTGGGGTTAAAAAACCTCGGGACTAGAAACGCCTTTCTTGAGTCCCGAGGAAGGAAAAACTACTAACTACTAATATAACTAAAACAATTTTAACCTAAATTCCATTTAATATTCTGGTTGCAAAATTACAACATAATTCTGAAAGTTGTTTTCTGATTTGTTACATATACTTTAGAAAATGTTTCATGCCTAATATTTGCAACGTTTTTTAGCAAAAAATGTCTATTTAAACAGTAGTGGAGCCATTTCTTTCAGGCTTCTGCGCCATGTCAGGAACTCATGTGCAGTACCTTCTGAGATCAATCCGTGAGCATTAAATCCTGCAGCTTTCAGTGCTTCTACGCTCTTGTTGATGCCATCAGGATTCTCCTTGTCACCACAACTCTCAAAGATAACCTTCACAGCCTTAGGATCCTTAATCTCATCAGGCATATAGGTACCACCACTGAGCAGTCCCCAGTAACCGAATACCTCAGGACGACGCAGGGTGATGAGTTTTGTTTCAATACCGCCCATTGACAAACCTGCCATCGCACGGTTCCACTTGTCGGCTTTGGTCAGGAAGTTTGCATCGATGAAGGGCACGAGCTCATCAACGAGTACAGCCTCAAACTCCTTGGCATCGAACTGGCCGATAGTGCCGAATTTGATGTTGTTGGTGAGACCGTAAGCCATCACGATGATGAAGGGCTTGATCTTACCGTCGTTGATCAGGTTGTCCATGATCAGACCTGCCTTACCCTGTACGGGCCAACTGGTCTCATTCTCACCCCAACCGTGCTGCAGATACAGAACAGGATAACGCTCCTGCTTGCCCTTTACCACCTTGCCGTAGCCATAAGGCAGGTAAACGGTAGCTTCTTGCATTTTGCCCTGACTCTTTGAATAGAAGAGCACTTTCTGCATGTTGCCATGAGGAATGTCAGTGCGTTCTGCGTAGAAGTCTTGATCAGGAGCAGGAATCTCGATACCACTTTCCCAACGGCAAGAACCGAAATAGTTGTGAGTACCAGGATCGTTGAACACACCGCCATCGATGGTGAGGTGATAGTAGTGGAAGCCAGGATCCATCGGACCCTCAGTGGTTCCTACCCAAACACCATCCTTATCCTTGCGGAGAACGGTACCGCCACGACCACCAAGACCCAGACTTACGATGACAGACTTTGCATCTGGAGCTACTACACGGAAGCGAGCATAACCCTCAGAGTTCACCTGCGGATACTCCTGCCCGGGCTGGTTCATAGGGTTAGACACCCAATCGTTCTTAGGAACGTAGTTGTCCATCTTTGCGTCGAAGTCACGGATAACGGCGAGTGAGCGCTTTGCCTTGAAGTTCTCGTCGAATGGCAGAGGATGATTATTTGTACCCAACCAAGAATCCTTATCGCTCAGATTCCAGAAAGTTACGTTCTTGATAACGTCCTTGTGCTTACGGAAGATACGGAATAAACGGTTATATTGGTCTTCCTGAAGTGTCTGGATATAGGGAGCCTGAGGCTTAGCCTCGCCACGAGAGAACATCAGCTGACCACCGCTCTCCATGTTAGTACGCAAGTCGAGCTCTGTGATGTGAATCGTATTAACGATTTCGCTGAAACGATTTATGGCCTTCTCAACGGCTTCCTCATCAGGGAAGTAGATGTTATAGTGGCCCTGCATACCGATACCGTCGATAGGCACACCTGCATCCTTCATCTTCTTCACCATATTATATATACGCTCGCGCTTGCCAGGATCAACGGTGCTGTAGTCGTTGTAGATCAGCACGCCTGTAGGATCGGCCTCACGGGCAAATTCGAAAGCCTTGGCGATGAACTCGTCGCCACAGAGCTTGAAGTGACGGCTCTGGCGATAGGGGCTTGGGGTCACACCAGGACGTGGGAACATCATGTTGTCGTCGGCAATGGCCTCGTTCACTACGTCCCACGCATATACCACATCCTTATAACGATTTATCACCGTGTGGATATGTTCGCGCAGACGCTGGTAGAACACTTCCTTCTTGACATCCTTACCTTTCTTGTCGGTGAACATCCAATCGGCAAACTGAGAGTGCCAGCACAGACAGTGACCACGCATCTTGATACCGTTTTCACGACAGAAGTTGGCGATACTGTCAGCTAAACCGAAGTTCCAGACACCCTCTGCTGGATGAATCTCGCCTGGTTTCCAGGCGTTCTCAGCGGTGACGCTGTTGAACTGTTTCTTGATAATCTCCATCTGAGTGGGTTCAGACACGTTGGCCTTGTTTACAGCTACACCGATGGTGAAATAGTCCTTGTAGGCATCCTTCAGACCAGGGCCTGCAGAATAGTCAATGGGGCGACCCCATTGTGCTGAAGCTGTCAATGTGCTAACAGCTACGAGCGATAATGCTAAGAATAGTTTTTTCATATTGCTGTTTTGTTTAAGAAAAAAATCGATTATTTAAAGATGTGGGGGATAAACTCGTGGAGACCACGACGCCAGGTGAGCCATTCGTGGGCGGTTCCCTTCGATTCGTTAGAATCGACCTTGATACCTAACTCGCGCAGTTGCTTCACAATATCGCCATTCTTGATGAAATCCTCTTCACCCCAGTTCATATACAGATAGTGGATCTTCTTATTGAACTCATCTGCATTGGCAAACACACCATCATAGGCCTTCTTTACGTCGAGTCCGAAGATGGCACCACTGAAAGTACCCATCCAGGCAAACTTGTCGAGATTGGTGAGTACCACATCGAAGGTCTGATGACCACCCCATGACAAACCTGCCATTGCACGGTTTTCGCGATCGCTCTTGGTGCGGAAGTTCTGGTCGATATAAGGAATCAGATCGTTGAGCAATACGGGATAGAACGATGCACCATACTGGCTACGTCCCTGTTCGTTACTGCCACCTCCAGCGAAATTGAATGGTGCCTTGATATCACCACTCTCCATCACTACAATCATAGGTACAGCCTCACCTTTGGCGATGGCGTTGTCCATAATATGCTGCATGTGGCCCTGCTTGCTCCAACCAGTCTCGTCTTCACCCATACCATGTTGCAGATAGAGCACAGGATAGCGCTTCTTGGCATTGGCCTTCAGCTCATACTCAGCTGGGGTATAAACCATCGCATGGCGCCAAGTATTCTGCTCGTTACTATAGTAATAGATACTACGAACACAACCAGCAGGAACACCCTGTTGCGGACGATAGTAATCACCCTCTTCGCCCTCAGGAATCTCGATACCACCAGCCTCACGGTTACATCCAAAGAAGGTCTCGGTGGAAGGATCGATAAAGCGCACACCGTTGATTTCCATGAAATAATAATGGAAACCTACGGGCAGAGGATCGGTAACTGCCATGAAGTTACCCTTGCCATCACGCTGCATGTCGTATTTCTTGCTGCAGATGTCGAGCACCACCTTATTGGCCTCAGGAGCTGCGATGCTGAAATAAGCACGACCCTCCTTGTCAACCTTTGGGAACTGGTTACCTGGAACGGTTGTTTCAGCGATGAAAGCATCTTCTGGCACCTCAATCTTCTTAGGCATCTCGATATAGGGTCGCTTAGGCTCAAAGCCCAGATGACGGGCTACAGCCTCACCATAACGACAACCCAGCTCACGATAGCCAGCAGCATCGAAGTGCAGACGATCAGGACCGCTGCTGCAATCATCTGATGAAATAACCTGAGAGGTGTGAAGGGTCAAAGGCAATTCGTCGATTTGCTTTTTGCATCCGATACAAACGCCCTTGCCATCAGCCTGAACAATGTTGCCTGCATACAGATTCACTTCCTCGGGCTTCAGTTGTAGATCGCCACAAAGGTTGTCGTAAACCTGCTTAACCATGCCAGCCCACTTGGGGTCGCCAGTATTGGTCTCACCCTGATGCATCAGGATGCCCTTGATGACACCATCCTTCTGAGCCTTCTTGGCGAGTGTCACCAATCGCTCGTAAGGATTGTTATTGTAGGCTTCGAGCATGCCTTTCATCCAGTTTGGCGCTACCTTCAGGTAGTTCTGGATACTATCAGGCAAGAAACCTTTAATGTCGATTCCACCAATAGCCACATGGATGACACCTATCTTAATATTCTCTGGCAATGAAGCCACGAGGGTACGACCAAACCAGTCGGCAGGGGTCAGACCAGTATTCGGACGACAAAGCGGAGCCGAAGCCTCGCACCATTCACCCATCTTACGACCCTTT
The DNA here is from genome assembly GCA_905234145.1 of uncultured Prevotella sp. Classification (GTDB taxonomy): domain Bacteria; phylum Bacteroidota; class Bacteroidia; order Bacteroidales; family Bacteroidaceae; genus Prevotella. Next base: position 24,630 of record CAJOGK010000003.1, read on the forward strand.
TCAGGGAAGTCGACTGCGGGCATCAGTAAGAATCGTGGACCCGGACTCGCCAAATCCTGTGCTTCCGGACGGGCATTGCCTTCCATGTTCGATTGTCCGAAGCAGAGGAAAATGTAGAAGTTCGGATCTGGTTTCTGTGCGCTAACTGTGGCAGATAGCATACACAGAAGAATAGCTGAAATAAGTTTTTTCATATTGAATTGTTAGTTTTGGATTATTTTATTGTACTTGAAATCATCAATGTCTACATAGCCACCAGCTTTCTTTGTGGCATAGCAGAAGATGGCGAATTTCGAACCCATGAAGAATCGACGCCAATCGAAACTCATTCTGTAGTCAGAGCCAATCTTCGTCCATTGCTCACCGTCGAGGCTATAATAGAAGGTTGCTGTATCTGTGCCACCGAATCTTCCACCAGTAGGACGGAAGTCAGCATCGATTCTTAGCCAAATCTTCTGCTGTTTCAGTTCGATGCTTTCGATCACTTTTTCCTCAACATTGGTGACAGCCTTCTCGCGTTCTGTCAATTCCACCTTCTGCTCGCTCATCTCCAGAACGAGTTTCTTGCCATTCTTCTTGATAGTCAGGGCACCCGTATCGCTGTTGAATGCTGCCAATCCTGCACGGTCGCCATCCTTCATCTTCGAGAGATCCATCTCGATAGCACCACAACACTGAGGCCCCTCCATGCGTTGGGTGAGTGTGTTGGGAGCCAGATAGAGATTCTGTACGATACGGTTGGTCTTCAGTCTGAGGAATCCAGGACGCTCCGAAAGTGACCAGGCCTTGTCGATTGGATTATGGTTCCATTGCCAATGGAGTCCAAGTTTTGTGTCAGAGAAATCATCCGCCTTTACGATACTTGTCTCCGGCTCTCCGCTCTTCAGAGGACGAACCTCATTGGGTACCTTACCGTTCTCATCGCCCAGCATCGGCCATCCGTTTATCCAGCGACAAGGCATCACGGTAAGCACACGACCTACACCACCACGGTCCTGGAAGATGATACCATACCAATCACCGTCTTGTGTATCTACGATTGTACCTTGAGCCTCATAAGAAAAACCTCCAAACTCACTCTCCAGAATCACTTGCTTTTCCCAAGGCCCATGGATATCGTCTGCTCTGTAGCAAACCTCACGGCGATGGCGACCTGGCTCATAAACGTGTGAAATCATCAGAAGATAATATTTGCCGTTATGCTTAATCACACGACTACCCTCCAAGATTCCTTTCTCGTCTCCCTCACGCTGGAAGATTTGCTGGTGCGTACCTTCGATCACATCCGAGAGGTCGGCTTTCAACTCCATCATCTCGCCTGTACCATAAACCACATAGACACGATCGTCATCGTCGAAAAAAAGAGAGCAATCGTGGAAGTGGCGCATACGAGAAAGAATCGTCCAAGGACCTTCTGCTTTTTCTGCTGTAAAAATATAGGTGTCGCCCATTGGCCCCTGCTCGTTTGGTGCCAGGAGAGCATAGAAACGTCCCTTGTGATATTTTAATGAGGTTGCCCACTGACCACGTCCGTAAGCCGTACCCTCCTGCAAATCGTATTTTGGCGAGTCTGTCAAACGGTCGAAGATATACCCCACCGTTTCCCAGTTCTTCAGATCCTTTGATTTCATAATGGGGGCACCGGGCATCAGGTGCATGGTGGTAGATACCAGGTAGAAGGTGTCGCCCACACGGATGATATCAGGGTCGGGTACATCAGCCCACAACATGGGGTTCTGTATTTTCTCAGTCTTGAGGGTCTCGTAATCATCGGCCATCATGCTTGTAACAGGCATCAGTGCTGCTACAAGAATCAACGTTATTGAGAGGGCCTTACGATGGATATTTATACTGTTCATAATGCTTTATTTGTATGATTTTGGTGATTCTTTTCCGAAGAGATACTGTTTCTGATAGCCACCGAAGTCGATGACGATCTTCTCAAATACGATGCCTGGGTCTTGTGGATGGATGGTCAGTGTGTGCACCTCACTGCTTTCGTCCAAAGACAGTTCTGTGATTTTCTCTACCACTCGTTTGGCAATGGTGGGGTAGTAGATACTGTAGATATTCTCAGGTTTCTCATTAAGTTCGCTATTGAAGTTAATCGATGCAGGTTGACCTCCGTCGATGCTCACGTCATACACTAATCCACCTTTGTTCAGGAAGTCGAGGGTTGATTTTGTAATCACGTGAACCTTGGCTGTTTTGATGCCCTTAGCTTTAAAGCGATAGGTGAGAGCGCCTCCTTCTGTCGTGGTGGTATATGGCATCAGCGAGATACCACTCAGTGTGCGACCCATAAATGGAATCACGGTCCACTTGGCATTTGCTGCATCCGTGCGGTTCCAAGTATGCTCTGCCTCAATGCTGATATAACCATGTATTGCACTGAAAGTCGGACCTTGTTGAGGCTCTGCTACTTCTTTTAATTCAGGACAAACATCAGCGGGGAACCAGTCGTTCCAGTCCTTATAGCTGATGTGTTTCTGCGTCATCATACCGTCCCACTTGCCACCTGCAATCTCTTTGTTGTATTGCAGATTCAGTAAAGAGTCGCGCTTGAAAGCAGCCCTGCAACGCTTCGCCCAGCAATTGGCTTCGGGATCGCCTTGTGCAGCCAGTTTCAGGTTCATAGCCTGGGCATAATACATCTCGTAGATATTTCCCATGGCCTGAACGGGGAAGAGGATGATTTGCTGATAAGCATCCTTGTATTCTGGCTTCAGGGTGATGAATTGGCGGAGCGCACGTGTTTCCAGTGCCTGATATTCAGCTACGACTTGTGCAAACTCTTCTGTGGTATAAGTCGTGGCATCGAGCATCTCTGAGGTGATGCGACCATTGTACTTACCTACAAGATTAAGAATTTGCGAAGCCTCACAGACCTGATCTTTGCCAAAATTCTCAGCACAGAAATTCCACGTATGGTCGAGCAGATTATCTACTTGATACTGCTGAGGATTCCAAGCCATATCCATGAAGAGTTGGATAGGATACTCCATAGGTTTCAGGTCACCCACGTTCAGAATCCATAGCTTCTGGATACCGCCGTTATAGGCCAGTTGCAATTGCTCCCACATATTCTGGGTTGGCGTAACGTTAATCCATTTGGTATTGCGTGGGGCACCAACATAGTCCACATGGTAGTATAATCCCCAACCGCCTTTGCGCTTCTGTTCCAGAACAGTCGGCAAGCGACGCACATTACCCCAGTTGTCATCGCAAAGCAAGATAGTTACGTCGTCAGGCACGCGCAAACCTGCATCGTAGTAGTCCTGAACCTCCTTATACAGTGCCCAGATCTGTGCCGTTTCCTTTGCAGGACGCTTGGTTACTTCCTTGATGATACGACGCTGATTGTCGATGATGTTCTCAAGCAGTTTGGTGTCTGTAGCATCGCCCATGGCTTCATCGCCATCGCCACGCATACCGATGGTTACGATATCATCAGTGCCGTTCATGCGCTCGATGCCTTCACGGAAGAATCGATCTAGGTTCTGTTTGTTGGTAGAATAGTTCCAGGCGCCCCATCCCTTACGGTCTCGGGCATATTCCTGATGGTTACGTGCCATGGGCTCGTGGTGCGATGTACCCATCATCACACCCATGGCGTCAGCAGTTTTCAGGTTCTCTGGATCATCAGCATAGAAAGCCCAATTCCACATGGCAGGCCACAGATAGTTACCCTTCAGACGAAGAATCAGTTCGAATACCTTTGCATAGAAATTGTGGTCACCATAATTTGTGCCAAATGTATTCTTTACCCATGAGGTTAAACAGGGCGCCTCATCGTTCAGGAACAAGCCACGATAGCGCACAGCTGGTTCGCCATCTGTAAATTCGCCCTCTTTTACATACACCTCTGCATGCTTCTCTACGGGCACATCAGCCCAATAGTACCAAGGCGACACACCTATCTGGCGCGATAGCTCGTAGATGCCATATACCGTACCTCGCTTGTCGCTACCGGCAATCACAAGTTGGTTGTCGATGGTTTTGATGATGTATTTCTCTGTCTTGCCTTTCAAGTCGCTCAGAAGACCTTGTTTTACCCACTGGTCTATCTGCTTGTTGGCACCAATCGTTCCGACCAGAATCGTTGGTGTACCTTCGTTAAGCAACGCTTTTTGGCTCGTTACCTTCTCAAAGTCGCTTGCCAGATTCTTGGTAGCGATTTTTACACAACTATGTTCTTCCTCTGTCACGCGGATGGTTGCCGACGCTAATTTCCAGGTACCGTTAGCAGACGAAAAAGTGATAAACCTTTCTGCCGCTGACACCTGAAGTGCCACAACGGAGCTGATACTTACTAAGCACAACTTTTTTAAAGTTGAAGTGAAAAATGTTGCTGTCATCTAATAGGTTCTTAAGTTTTGTGTGCAAAGTTACTGCTTTTTTAGGTAAGCAACATTGTTATTTGTATCACTTACTTTATTTTTTGTGCCATTTTTTTTGCTGATGTACAAAAAATGCATTATCTTTGCCACAAAATTACATTAACTAACAATGTGCTCTAAAATATTAACTACTATTTCAGCGCTTTTGTTTACTCTGAGCAGTTATGCCCAGATGGGTACTTTTTATAATCCCGACAGGCAACTCTCAAGTAGTATGGTAAGTCAGGTGTACCTTGATCATAATGGTTTTCTATGGGTTGCGACACGTGATGGTCTGAATCGCTATGATGGCTATCAGTTCCGTGTGTACCGTAGGGAGAATCCCGTCGATTCTACCTTGAAGACCAATATGGTGAATGCCATCGTCCAAGACCGCAACGGTTTGTTTTATGTCGGATTATATGCTGGTATCCAGACTTGGGATGGCAAAGGCTTCTACAATGTGAAGACGCTCGATTGGCGAGGCAATGAGAATTCTTGTTATGGCTCTTGTTTCTTAGAACGTGCAAATGGCGATATTCTGGCTGGCACCTCTGGTCTTGGTGTGATTAAATTCAAGAACAAGACCACTGCCCAGCAAATGGGAGGCCCTTTGGCATCACTTCATACCGTTTCAGCATTGTTGGAAGACCGTAAAGGCAATCTCTGGCTTGTGTCTGATGAAAAAGGTCTTCAGTGTTTCGACGGAAAGCAGGCCACGAGTTACATGCAAGATCTTCGCTCGTTGATGGTTACTTGTCTTTGCGAAGATACTCAGGGTAATATCTATGCTGGTACCACGAGTGCTGGTGTCTTCTGTCTGGTCGATCATGACTTTGTGCAGCTTTCCGCTACCTCGGGCATGTCTGTTGCTTCGATGTTTTGTAATCGTAAGGGCGAAATCGTGATTGGCTGCGACGGACAAGGCGTCGCTGTCTATAATCCTGAGTCAGGTACGCTGAATGTCAATCCCTATTATAGTCCCGAGGTCGATTTGTCTGGGGCAAAGGTTTACTCCATTACGGAGGATAATCGTGGCAATCTGTGGCTAGGCATGCTGCAAAAAGGTGTCTACAAGCAACCTGTTGCCTTGAAGGGATTCCACTATATGGGCTATCGTCTAGGTCCACAGAATCAGATAGGAACGGCCAGTGTGTCGCGCGTGATGCTCGACTCGAAGCAGCAGACATGGGTAGGAACAGATAAGGGCGGTCTTTATTGCTTTGATGCTTCCGATCGCCTTGTCAAGCATTACACCACTGAGGTGCCTTCTGTGATCATGGCTCTTACCGAAGGCAAAGACGGACGTATCTGGATAGGCTCCTATCGTGAGGGCTATGGCTATATCGACCCTGTTTCCAGAATGTATCATCATGTGGATTACCCCCAGGATGGACATCTTAGCGTCATGGACATCGATGTCGACGACCAGGGGCGCCTTTGGGCGGCAACGATGCGATGGGGTGTGTTTTGTATGTCTCCTGACGGCAAGGTGCTGAAGCGATACATGAAGGCCGAAGGTGCCGACAGGAATCGACAGTTGAACAGCATCGCCAACGACTTTGTGGCCCAGGTCTCTTTGTCGCCAGATTATAAACGCCTATATGCTTCTACTTCCATCGGTGTCTGCTGCCTTGATATCGAAAGTGACAGTTGGACGAAGATCTTCGGCACCAATTGTCTCGATTATGGTCGCTTTACACGTGTGGCGGAAGAATACGACGGCTATCTGTGGGAGGGTACCCCTGAGGGTCTTTTCTGCTACCGGCTGAAAGATGGTCGGAAAAAGCGCTATACGAAGGCTGATGGCCTATCCGATAATGGTATCGCTTCTATCATTCGCGATAAACAAGGTAAGCTTTGGTTGGGTACCTCGCATGGCTTGTGCCAGATGGATCCCAAGACGGGCAAGACGCGTAACTACTTCGTGGATGATGGCTTGCAGGCCAATGAGTTCAGCGATGGTGCCGTGTGGATGTCGCAAGATGGTATTATCCTCTTTGGCGGAACAGGTGGTGTTACATGGTTTAAACCCGAGGATATCGTAAGTCGTACTTGGGAGCCTAAAGTTCAAATTACGGCATTTGTCATCAATGGCCAACCAGCGAACAGTGCTACCTACTCTGGCAAATATAAGGTGTCAAATTCCTCCATCTTCGCCAGCAATCATTTCGAACTCAGCTACAACGATAATTCGTTCAGCTTGCAGTTCTCTACGTTGACTTACGAGAACCCGGAGCATATCTCTTACCTTTATAGTATTAATGGTGAGCCCTTTATCCGTATGCAGCAAGGCGATAATGTCCTTAACTTCTCCCACTTGCCTAGTGGTAACTACCGCTTCCGTGTAAAGGCAGAGCGTAACGGTGTAGAGACCACCACGCGCGATTTTACTGTGGTCGTGCATACGCCTTGGTATCGCTCTGCATGGGCCTATTTCTTCTATGCACTCGTTATTGGCCTTTTCTTGTGGCAATTCTTGGCTTATCGTCGCCATCGCGAGCAGGCACGCTTGCGCATCCAGTCGCATCTCCATGCCGAAGAGTTGGGCGAGGCTAAGATTCGTTTCTTTATGAATATGAGTCATGAGATTCGTACCCCTATGACGCTGATCATCACACCGCTGATGCAATTGCTGAAGAATGATACCGATCCGAGCCGTCGTAGCACTTATGAGACCATCAAACGAAATGCAGAACGTATCCTGAGCCTGATTAATCAGATGATGGACCTCCGTAAAATCGACAAGGGTCAGATGCAGATGCGAATGTCTGAAACCGATCTGGTGGGCTTTATCACAGATATCTATCATCTTTTCGGTAGTCAGGCTAAGACGAAAGGCATCACGTTGCTGTTCGAGCACGATACCGACTCCCTGCCTGTTTGGATTGATCGCCAGAACTTCGACAAGGTGGTGATGAACATTCTTTCTAATGCCTTTAAGTTTACCCCCCCAGGTGGTGAAATAGGCATCCGACTGACGCATGACGCTACAACGGCTACGATTGCCGTGCGCGACAATGGTGAACAGATTCCTGCCGACAAGCTTGATAAGATTTTCCAACGCTTCTACCAAGCCACTTCGTCTGTCAACGATCGTCATGCAGGTACGGGTATTGGTCTCGATCTGACGCGCTCGCTTGTGGAGTTGCATCATGGCACGATTTCAGCCCATAATCTTGAGAAAGGTTGTGAGTTCGTTATCAATATCCCATTGGGCAATGCCCATCTCAAGCTCGAGGAAATTATCCAGGAGCAAGAGGAAGTAGCTACGCTCATGCCCGAGTCTCTGATGGAAGAAGAGCCCGTCGAAGAGGTGAAGCCTGTTTCGAACAGTTCACAAAATCGCAGACTGACGCTTGTGATTGCTGAGGACGACGATGAAATCCGCAACTATCTTGAGAGTGAACTCTCTCAGGAATATGATGTTCACCCATGTCAAAACGGTCGTGAAGCCTTGGGAGAGATCCTGCGTACCATGCCCGACCTTGTCATCAGCGATGTCATGATGCCCGAGATGGACGGTAATACACTTTGTGCTAAGCTCAAGTCGAATCCTGAAACCAATATTATCCCCGTTATTTTGCTCACGGCCAAGAGTCGCGACGAAGATAAGCTAGAGGGTCTCGAAACGGGTGCCGATGCCTATCTCGTGAAGCCTTTCAATATGGATATCCTGCGCCGTAAGGTTGTCAACCTGATCGACTCCCATCGTCTGTTGCGTCTCAAGTATACGCGTAACGATAACCTTGAGGAGCAATTGGATGATGTAACCGTAAAGTCGCCCGATGAGAAGTTACTCGAGCGCATTATGGAATGTGTCAATAAGAATCTGAGCAATTCCGATCTCAATGTCGATATGATAGCCGATCAGGCAGGTGTCAGTCGTGTCCACCTCCATCGTAAGATGAAGGAGCTTACCGGCCAGACGCCTCACGACTTTATCCGTAACATACGTCTGAAGAAAGCCGCCCAGCTGCTTGCCATGCCGGGGATGAACGTTACCGAGGTCATGTACGCTTGTGGCTTCTCCAATTCCGCATCGTTCTCTACGCTCTTCAAGAAGGTCTATGGCATGTCGCCTCGCGATTACATGAAAGAGTACGAAAAGAAATAAAAAACTAATCCCCGCTGGCTGGCGGGGATTAGTTTTTTAGTATTCCAGTATCAGACTCTGTCTGGGTTTCAGTTCCAGGTTCTTCGACAAGTCGTAGTAGCGGTTTGTCAAGATGTCCTTGGCCTTGCCCGTATTTCCGATGACCTCTGCATAGCGCGTTACGTCCATTGTCGTAGGCTTTGAGGTGCCGTTCAGAATGGTCAGCACGGTCTTTCCCTTATACTGACGGGCAATTACGTAAATGCCCTGATAGGGGATAAACTGCGTCTGCGTGCCCTTGATAATCACGTCGTTGCCTTGGCGCCAGTGCAGCAGTCTGCTGGTCCATTGGAACATCGCCTGCTCGGCCTTCGTTCTGCCCTCTTTCGTAAAGGCGTTGTGTTCGTCGCCCGGGAATCCACCAGGGAAGTCCTTACGCACGTTACCGTCCGTCACAGCCTTCGTGCCGTTCATCAGAATCTCCGTACCATAATACAGTTGCGGAATACGGTTTACAGTCAGTAGCAGGGCCATGGCCTGCTTCAATGCCATCGTGTCGCAGCCCTCACCCAGAAATCGGTCTGTATCGTGGTTCTCGATAAAGGCCATTACGCTCGATGGGTTGGGGTAGAGGTAGTCGTACACAAACGAGCCGTAGAGCCTGTTCAGTCCGTTCCACCAAGCATCCGTCTCTTCATTCTTCGCCTGGTTCAGCTTATCGAAGAACGAGAAGTCCATCACCGTCTTCAGGTAACTGTCTTGCTTGGCCAGCTTAGAGCCTTTCTGCCATGTAGCCGTGTAGGCAGGCTCTGTTACCCAAGTCTCGCCCACGGTGTTAAAGTTAGGATATTCCTCGTCGAGCTCCTTCATCCACTGAGCCATGCCGTCGGCATAGGCATAAGGATAGGTATCCATGCGGATGCCGTCGATGCCTACGGTCTCAATCCACCAGATAGAGTTCTGAATCAGATAGCGCATCAGGTGTGGGTTGTGCTGGTTCAGGTCGGGCATAGAGGGCACAAACCAGCCCTCTGTCGTCTCTTTCATATCGAATTTCGAGGCGTAGGGGTCTACCACTGGAGTTAGTTTGTAGCTCGTCTGCAGGTAAGCTGACTTAGCAGGCTCCGAACCGTCTGCATTGGCAGTAAAGCCAGTGATGGGGTCGCGTCCCGATGCCTTTTCTGTCAACCACTCTGGGGTGTTCAGCCAGTCCTTTGTAGGCATGTCCTGCGTCCAAGGGTGCTCAAAGCCGCTGTGATTGAAAATCATATCCATCACCACCTTCAGACCCTTGGCGTGCGCCTCGTCGCAGAGTCGCTTATAGTCTTCGTTAGTGCCAAAGCGAGGGTCTACCTTATAATAATTAGTCGTCGCATAGCCGTGATAGGTCGAGAAACCGTTTGCTTGGTCTGGCGAGTCGTTCTCCAGCACGGGGGTAAACCAGAGAGCAGTCACGCCCAGCTCCTTAAAGTAGTCCAGATGCTCGCGAATACCGTTCAGGTCACCGCCATGCCTTAGCGATGGTTTAGAGCGGTCTTCCACGTACGCGCGCATACCTTTTATTTGTTTAGGATGGTTCGCGCCCTGCGCAAAGCGATCGGGCATCAACATGTAGAGCACGTCGGCATTGGTAAATCCCATCCGCTTGTCGCCGCTCATCTCGCGCTGTTTCAGCTGATAATTCACTTTCGTCTTGCCGAAGTTAAGCGTCATCGTTCCTGGTTGCGCATCTTTCAGATTCATGTAAATTAGCAGATAGTTGGGCGAGTCGAGGCGCACCAGGCTGTCGATCTTTGCCCCGGGATAATCGGTGGTTACGCTCTCAATGTCGCGAATGCCCTTGCCATACACCATCAACTGTACTGTAGGATTCTTCATCCCTACATACCAGTCGGTAGGCTCAATTTGGTCAATCACGATTTTCTTAGCTGCACTCATTGTCATCACGTTTGCCATCAGGATGGCGGTAATTAATAAAATTCGTCGCATAGTTGTTTATTTAGTTGTTCTTTTGTGCAAATATAGACATTTTCTCTATACGTGGTTCTTATTTACCTCTTAATAATAAATATAACCTAGTTAAAACGTTTGCACAACTCCACACTTTTGGAAAATGCAAATGTTATAGTGTTATAGCGTTATAGCGTCGAACAATGTCAAAATCGATTTAAGTTATATTTCTTTACTTTTTGTTGGTAGGTGATGATTGTAATGACCTCGACCGTTAAATGAAAAATTGCTAGATTTAAATCTAGCAATTTCAAGCATTAATTCTAGCAAAGTTTTCTATTAATACCCAACATCTTGCCTATATAAAGCAACAAGAGGCTGTGAACAAAATTCTTGACGTATCGCAGTGGGGATATGTCCCTACAACACACTATTCTTGGTGGTGTCGACACCACTTCCTTTTAAAATTTTCATCAGGCCTGCAGGCTCGTAGCAGCCATCATCGCGACTGCAACCGTCATCAAATATTTTTTCATGGATGCTATTTCGTTCGTGGTAGGAACTCGGTATGTACCGTTTCGTCTGGTCTTTCGATGAGATCGGGGAGAATGTTTGCCCGCTCGCCATTGGCGATGATCACTCGGATACCTGCCTGTGCAACCTTACTGGCTGTGGTGTATTTTGAGTGCATACCACCACGCCCGAAGGCGCTCTTCTCGGGTTGGATATACTCGGAGAGGTCGCGACCTGGTTCTACTTTCGCAATGAGCTTTGCCTCCGGATCATCGGGATGGCGGTCGAAGATACCGTCGATATTCGAGAGGAGTATTAGCGTATCAGCGTCCATCATCTGGGCGATGAGACCAGAGAGCTCATCGTTATCGGTAAACATCAGCTCGGTGACTGATACCGTGTCGTTCTCATTCACAATGGGAAGTACACCGTTTTCGAGCATCACCTTCATACAGGCCTGCTGGTTACGGTACTGCTCACCGGGCTTGAAGTTTTCTTTCTGTGTAAGTACCTGACCTACATGAATGCCGAACTCGCGGAAGAATTCGTAATAGAGGCCAATGAGTTTTACCTGACCGATGGCAGAGAAGAGCTGACGTTGCTCTACAGAATCGAGCGTATGGTCGACCTTCAGCTCGCTTCGTCCGCAAGCCACGGCACCTGACGAGACGAGAATCACCTCGACATCGTGCTGCCTGAGCCAGGCAATCTGATCGGAGATAGCCGACACGCGTGTAACATCCAGTTTCCTGTCTGAGCGCGTCAGCACATTGGATCCGACTTTGATTACTATTCTGCGTTTCATTTCACTTTTCTTGGTTTACTTTTAGTTTTTAAGGATGAGGGCGGATTGGGCATCGACGAGGGCCTTTGAGCCTTTGAGTGTGCCGAGGCCTTGCTCGTTGATAACCCCGTCGCAGCATACGATGGTATAGTTGCCCTCGGGGATGGCTACCTCGGTATCGGCCTTGTTGGCATTGAGGATAACGATGATGTCGCGCCAATCATCGCGCCCAGCATAGTTCTTAAGGCGATAGGCCACCGTACCTTCTGGGGAATCGAGGAATTCGAGGTGCTTGCGTACCAGGTCGGCATTGCCCAAGCGGAAAGCTGGATGGTGCTGGCGAAGCGCAATCAGATTCTTGTAATACTCGAATACCTGCGGATAGCGGTCTTTGTTGCTCCATTCGAGCTGGTTGATGCTGTCGGGCGATTCGAAGCTGTTGTGAACGCCTTTCTTGTCGCGCAGGAGCTCTTCGCCACTAAGCATAAAGGGAACGCCTTGGGAGGTAAAGACTGCGGTTTGAGCCAAGAGGTCGAGACGGATGAGCTCATCCGTCTGGATACCAGGAACAGAGGCTTTCAGGCGGTCGACGAGGCACATATCATCGTGACAACTCACGTAGCTGATCATCTGGGTAGGTTCGAGGGCCCAAGGCTGCTTGCTGTAGTTTACCTTCTGCATGTCGACTTGGGGATGCTGGATGGCACCAGCGATGCCGTACTTCAGCGACTCTGTTTCTTTCTGAATACCAAGCCAACCAGCCATCGTATCGTCGGAGAAGGGACCACGGAGGGCATCGCGAATCTCATCGCTAAAGGCTGCGATACCGGGCATCTGAGGGATATTGGCCTTCATGCCAAGCTTTTCCTGCGGATAGGCGCACGTACCTGCACTCCAACCCTCACCATAGATAAAAATGGTTGGATCGATGGTGTCGACCATCTGTCGAATCTGGTTCATCGTCTCGATATCGTGAATACCCATCAGGTCGAAACGGAAACCATCGATATGGTATTCTTCAATCCAGTATTTTACGCTCTCAAGCATGAACTTGCGCATCATGGGCTTGTCGGAGGCGGTTTCGTTGCCGCAACCCGAACCGTTGCTGTATGCGCCATCTGCTGTCTTGCGGTAGAAATAGTCGGGATAGGTAAGCTGGAAGTTGGAGTGATCGATGTCGTAGGTATGGTTATACACCACGTCGAGAATCACACGGATACCCGCATCGTGGAGCGCCTTTACCATCTGTTTAAACTCACGGATACGCACCTCGGGATCGTAAGGATCGGTGGAATAGCTTCCCTCGGGCATGTTGTAGTTCACGGGGTCGTAACCCCAGTTATACTGAGGCGAGAAGTCCTGACGGGCAGGGGTGACGCCCTCGGGCAACGATTCGTATGCATGCTCGTAATATAGGTCGGGGTCGATGCGCGTCTCGTCGACTGAACCATAGTCGTAGCTAGGCAGAATATGGATGGCATTCACCCCCAGCGACTTCAGATGGTCGATGGCCCAAGGCTCTGTCAGTGCGAGGAACTTACCTGGATTCTCTGCATCCTTGCGGGCGATGGAGAAATCGCGATGGTGCATCTCGTAGATGACGAGATCTGCAGGCGACTTCACCACTGGGCGCTGATCACAGCACCAGTGCTCGGGATTGGTCTTGGCCATGTCGATGATGGCGCCACGCTTGCCATTTACACCTACAGCCTTAGCGAACACACCAGGGCACTCGCCATTACCGATGTCGAAGGTATAAAACTTGCCCATCAGGTCGCCCTTTACCGTAGCGGTCCAGAGCTCGTCGCCAGTGCGCGTCATCTTGATGGTCTTCTGCGCCTTGCCTCCTAAACCCTCCTGATAGATACGTACGGTTACTTTTTGGGCATCGTTGGGCGCAAAGAGTGCAAACTGGGTTTTCTGAGGCGTGTAGTTTACCTCCTGAAAAGGCTGTGCTGTCACCTTTGGGGGAAACAGCAAAGCCCATAAACTTGCGAATATCAATTTCTTCATTGTTTTATTTGGCAATCAGTGATACAGCGAATCCGCCACCAGGGGCCTCGGTAAGCTTCAGCACGTCCTTGGCCGTAACCACCTTCTTGGTGATGACATAGGCCTTGGGGTTATGCTCGTAGTGGGCATCCTTAGCGTCAGCATAGATGGTACAGTCGTACTTACGACCTTTATCCAAGAAGTCGAGCTTGATGGTGCTCTTGTGTCCGTTCTCGTCGCACTTGCCACCAATGAACCAGTTGTCTGTTCCCTTGGCCTTGCGGGCTACGGTGATGTAATCAGCAGGCTCTGCCTCGAGGTAGATGCTTTCGTCCCAATCGCAGGCTACGTCGCGAATAAACTGGAAGGCATCGTCGTATTTCTCGTAGTTCTCAGGCAGGTCGGCTGCCATCTGCAAGGGCGAGTACATGGTGAGATAGAGTGCCAACGAACCAGCGATGGTGATACGAGCCCAAGAGGTATTATTACTCCAGGTTTCCAACTTGGTTTCAAAGATACCAGGGGTATAGTCCATCGGACCACCTTGCAAGCGGGTGAAAGGCAGAATACAGGTGTGGTCAGGGCGAGAACCTCCGAAAGCCTCGTACTCTGTACCACGTGCGCTCTCACCACCTACCAGGTTAGGCCATGTGCGACAAAGACCTGTAGGACGGGTAGCCTCGTGAGAGTTGATCATAATGTGGTGCTTGGCTGCTTCCTTGATGACATAGAGGTAGTGGTTGTTCATCGACTGAGAATAGTGGTGATCGCCACGGGGGATGATGTCACCTACATAACCCGTCTTCACAGCATCGTAACCGTATTTGTTCATCAGCTCGTAAGCCTCCTTGATATGGCGCTCGTAGTTCTGGGTAGAGCTGGAGGTTTCGTGGTGCATCAGAATCTTCACGCCTTTGCTATGCGCATATTCGTTGAGCATCTTGATATCGAAATCGGGGTAGGGGGTGACGAAGTCGAACACGTCGCGCTTCCAGAGGTTAGCCCAGTCTTCCCAACCTACGTTCCAACCTTCTACCAGCACTTGGTCGAGGCCGTTCTTAGCGGCAAAGTCGATATAGCGCTTTACCTTCTCGTTGTTGGCAGCATGACGACCATTTGGCTTTACCTTGTTCCAATCGATGCGGTCGAGCTTGATGCTGGGGTACTCATCGGTATAGTTCCAACTGCTCTTGCCCACAATCATCTCCCACCATACACCACAATACTTTGTGGGGTGAATCCACGAAGTATCTTCTATCTTACAAGGCTCGTTCAGATTCAGGATAAGGTTGTTGGAGAGCATATCGCGTGCATCGTCGGATACCATCACGGTTCGCCAAGGGGTCTCGCAAGGCGTCTGCATCGCTCCTTTCAGACCAGTGGCATCGGGGGTGAGATGGCTCACGAAGGTGAAAGGCTTTGGCAGAGGGTAGGGCGATGGCTTGGGTGCCGGGGTATAGGCATTGCTGTTGCCCATCAACTTCTCGGAGAGATTCTTGGTGAGGGTATCGACCAACTCCAGATGCATCGTGGCGTAATCCTGACAAGCTGCCTCGTGGATATTGATGTAAAGGCCATCGGCACTCTTCATCTGTAGCGAAGTCTGCACACCCGTAGGCGAGAATACGGCTACAGAAGAGTTGTCCCAATTGATGGCTGATTGAGAACGCTCGCGAATCTCTGAGAGCTTGGTTTCCTGCGTCTCTTGCTCCTGGGTGTCGTAATCGCCAGGGAGCCACCAAGCGGTATGGTCGCCCGTCATGGCAAACTCAGAGCGCTCTTCCTTGATGACAAAGTAGTTCAAATCCTTTTGCTGGGGGAACTCGTAGCGGAACCCGATACCATCATCGTATACACGGAAACGGATGATGATGTTGCGCTCCAACTTCTTGACGCGCGAGCCGTCAGCGGTAGGATCGTCTGGGCGCCAGAGCTTGTCCTGCCATTGCATGTTCAGGGTTACAGCTAATTCGTTATAGTGGTTACGAATGGTGGCTGTTTCACCCCAGACGGGTTTCCACGTCTCGTCGAAAGTAGAAGTCTCTTCTTTGGCGATGGTGAAGCCCTCCATCAGGTCTTTTTCGTAGACACTGAACGAGGCGTGGCGATCCTTGGCCAGTTCCAAACCCAGATGGGAGGGATTGATAACGGCCTTGCCCTTATAAGACATTTCGTAAGTGGGTCGCCCTTTGTCGTCGAGCGAGAATTTCAGTTCAATGTTACCATTGGGCGACTTGATGCTTCCTGCCATGCATAATGCACATTGCACTATGCACAATAATGCTAAACTTAATTTTTTCATTTTCTTCCGCTTTGTATAATTAATGTGCTGATTTCATCATTCAATTCGTTTGCTGCCAACAGCTGCTCGATGGTGAGGTGCATGCGATAGCGCCAATAGTGCCTTGGGTTGGCTGGAATGTTGATACGCTCTGCATTGGCATCGGGCAAACGCAGGTGCTCGTCGGTACTCATCCAGTCTTGGAATGAGAGCAGACAAAGCATAGAGGGCGAGGTGAGATGACGACTCACGATATCCTTTGCCAACCAGGCTGGGAGTGGCTGTGGTGCCATTCCGCCACGACGCAATGTGGTGTTGAAATAAGCCTGCGTGCGCTCTTCGTCTTCCTGCCACCATTGGCGCAAGGTAGACATGTCGTGGGTAGAAATGGTATCGACAGAGCGATAGGGGTTGTGCGACAACTTACCGAAACGGGTGCTAGGATCCTTTGGCATCGACTGGATTTCGAGCGAGAGGATACGCAACTCGTTCATCACCCAAGGCACGCAATCGGGCACCATACCAAGGTCTTCTGCACATACCAGCATACGGGTGGCCTGTGTCAGCTTAGGCAATTTCTTCATAGCCTCAGTATACCAGAACTGGTTGTTGCGATGATAGAAGTAGTCGTTGTACAGACGGTTGAATATAAACTTGTCGTTCTCGGAAAGGGTCTGATAGATAAAGTCGTTCTGCACACCGATTCTTGGGTGGAACTTTTCACGGTTCTTTCTGTCGTAAACGAAGAGTACATCGCTGATGAGGGCGTAGAGTCCGTCGCGCAGATTGGCAAGTGCCGTTGCTGCATCTTCATTCTCACACTTTGCGGCTTCTGCCTTCCACCAAGTCTCAACCTTGCGCTGGGTGTTGAACTCGGGCTTCATCTCCCAGACGTCATCGTGCAGATAGTGCAGGAAGCGATCCTTTACCTCGTTGGCTCTCTCGCCGAAGATCTTCTCCAGCGTCCAGTCGGCAATGTATGGTTTGGTGAAGAACTCCTCCTTGAAGTTCAGACCGTATGCCTCGATTTCCTCGCGGGTCATTGCGAGTGAGGGTGAGAACTGACCCAGCAATCCGTGAACGGAATCGATGGGGATTTCCCAGATTCGGAAGAAGCCCAGTACGTGGTCGATACGATAGGCATCGAAATACTCTGCCATCTTTCTGAAGCGACGTACCCACCAGCTGCAGTCGTCTTTCAGCATCTCATCCCAGTCGTAGGTTGGGAAGCCCCAGTTCTGACCATTGGCTGAGAAGGCATCGGGTGGGGCACCAGCCTGACCATTCAGGTTGAAATACTTTGGCTCTACCCAAGCCTCTACGCCATCGCGACTGATGCCAATGGGGATGTCACCCTTCAGGATGACACGCTTAGAACGAGCATACTTGTGGGCTGCACGCATCTGCTGGTCGAGGTTGAACTGAACGAAGTACCAGAAGGCCACCTCTTTATATATCTTGGTAGATGGCTTCGTCATAGCCTCGCGCTCCTTAGCTGGCAAGGTATGATGATCGGGCCATTCCGAGAAGGTAGCTGTGCCATACAGATCGCGATAATGGCAATAAGCAGCATAGGGCACGAGCCACTCTTTGTTCTGCTCGAAGAACTGCTTGAAGGCCTGTGTCTTCATCATCTTGCTACCCTCTTGCTGATAGATCACACGCAGATAGTCCATCTTGGCGTTATTCACACGTTCGTAGTCGATCTGAGGCAGGGCGTTCAGCTCTTTCCGGATGACTTCGAAGCCCAAACGCTGTTGCTCGTCCTTGATGGCGGGCAATTGTCTCAGGTCGGTATACTGTGGATGCAGGGCATAGATGCTGATGGAATTATAAGGATAGGAATCCTGCCAGGTGTGGGTGATGGTGGTATCGTTGATAGGGAGTACCTGCAACACGCGCTGCTTGGTCTTGTCGCACCAGTCGACGAACATTTTCAGGTCGCCAAAGTCGCCCACGCCAAAGCTGCCCTCACTTCTCAGCGAGAAGATGGGGATCACCGTTCCTGCACCCTTCCAGGGATAAATAGGGAAGTGAGCCTGCGAGAGTTCGTAAACCACCACGTCGCTTTTCTCAAGCTTGGGTAGAGATACCTTGCGGTTCTCACCTTCCTCCCAAAGTGGGGTTACATCGTCTACCTCATCGAGGCCAACAAATTTGAATTCAAGTGTCTGTGGCAATTTGTCTGCATCGAGACTAACCACCCACTCGTTGGCACTATGCTCCACCATTTCGATGGCGCGCAGAGCCTCCCAGTTGCCCAAGCCCTCACCGGCACCAAGAATTGCCAGGCGTTCGAAGTTGCGCAATTGTGGGGCGCGAACCTTCAGGCGAACCGTCTTAGGGAATGAGGTCTCTTTGCTCTTGCTTACCTTACGGGCTGCTACGCAATCCGTAAAGGCGGTAGAATACAAAAAGGCATCCTCTGGGATGTCAATCCAGTGGTCGTACACGGTATAGCGTGACCCTTTCTGGGCTGTAAACTCCAGGTGATGAGGCTCTACGATCCATTCCGTACGGGCTTGCTCTTCGCCACGCATCACGCTGTAGAAATAGTCGATGTGATCGTTGGTCTTAGCGGCCTTAGTCAGTTCATAAGTCCAATGGTAGCCGTCGAGGGTACCCATCTTGTGCTGTTCTGTCTTACCATCTTTTTCGATGTTTACTGCAAGTTCTTCACCAAATGTCGTTTGGTATTCGAGATGAAATAGAATTTTCATAAGCAATAGTTGTTAGTTATTTTTGGCAAATATACGAATAAAAATAATAGGCTCGCATGCTTGCAAGCCTGTTATTGTCATTCTTTGGGTGCAATCGTTTGCATCTAATCTGCCAGTGTGAAGTCGAGTTGCTTGCGCTCGAGATTGGCGCGCGCCACCTTGATGCGGATAGGATCACCCAACTGATATTTTGTGTGATGGCGTCGACCAACGATCATGTAATTCTTCTCGTCGAAGTCGTAGTAATCATCGCCAAGGTCGCGAATCGGAATCATGCCCTCGCAGTGGTTCTCGTCTATCTGGGCATAGATACCGTATGACTGGATGCCACTGATATGAGCGTCGTAGGTATTGCCAATCTTGTCCTCCATAAACTCCACCATCTTGTATTTGATAGAGTCGCGCTCTGCGTTCTGTGAAATCTGTTCCATGTCGGAGCAGTGCTCACACAGTTCTTCATATTTTTCCTTATTGGCAGAGCGTGCGCCCTCCTGATACTTGGTAAGCAGACGATGCACCATCGTATCGGGATAGCGACGGATAGGCGAGGTGAAGTGGGTGTAGTAATCAAAGGCCAGACCATAGTGGCCGATGTTGTGAACACTGTATTTTGCCTTCATCATTGCTCTGAGGGCTACCGTTTCGATGGCATTCTGCTCGCGCGTGCCCTCTGCCTCTGTCATCAGGGCATTCAGCGACTTGGTGATAGCCCCCTTGGTACCACTGGTTTTTACCTTATAGCCGAACTTAGCCACAAACTCGCGCAGATTTTCCAGTTTCTGGGGGTCGGGTTGGTCGTGAATACGATAGGGGAGCGTCTTGGCTTTCACGCCCTTCTTTACTTTTCCTATCGATTCAGCTACTGTCTTATTGGCTAGCAGCATAAACTCCTCGATGAGTTTGTTGGCATCCTTCGATACTTTGAAATAAGCCTTGATGGGCTTGCCTTTCTCGTCGATGTCGAAGTGTAATTCCTCGCGATCGAACTTAACAGAGCCGTTCTTAAAGCGTGCAGCTCTCAGTTTCTTTGCGAGGGCATCGAGTTTAATTAGTTCTGCTGCATTCTCGCCCTTATATGGATTCTTCTTGGTAGCAGGGGGTGCAGGCTCGCCTGTACCGTCCTTTACACCATTGTCTTCGAGGATTTGCTGTACCTCTTCGTAGGCATAACGACGATTGCTCTTGATGACGGTATGTGCCAAGTGCCACTTCTTTATGTTGGCTTCATCGTCCATTTGGAAAATCACACTGTAACAGAGCTTTTCCTCGTCAGGGCGCAACGAACAGATAAAGTTGCACAAGCGCTCTGGCAACATGGGGATGGTGCGATCTACAAGATAGATACTCGTGGCGCGCTTTACAGCTTCCTTGTCGATAACTGAGCCCTCTTTTACGTAATGGCTCACGTCTGCGATATGCACACCTACCTCCCAAAGCCCACTATCGAGTTTACGGATAGAAAGGGCATCGTCGAAGTCCTTCGCATCCTTGGGGTCGATGGTACAGGTAAACACATCACGGAAGTCCTCGCGCCTGGCGATTTCCTCGGGGGTGATGGTGGCATCGATTTTCTCTGCTGCTTCCTCTACGTTCTTGGGGTATTTATAGGGGAGGTTATACTGTGCCAGGATGGCGTGCATCTCAGCATTGTTCTCACCCGTCTTACCCAGAATATCGATCACCTCACCAATGATGTTCTTGTGGTCTGCATCAGGCCACTGAACGACACGAACCACTGCCTTATCATCAGACTTTCCACCCTTCAGCTTGCGCTTAGGGATAATGATATCGTGCACGAAGGTAGGGTCTTGGGTAACGAGGAAGGCCCAATCCTTATCTACCCTCAGTTTACCTACGATGGTGTCGTGGGCGCGTTTGACGATCTCAATCACCATCGCCTCTTTGATGTGCTTGTCTCTTCGGGCCATATACGATACTTTCACTCTGTCGCCATCCATTGCCGACATTGAGTTGCGCTCTGCTACAAACACAGGCGTACCACCGTCATCGGGTAAAAATGAGTTGCGACCAGAAGCCTTTCTGCGGAAAATACCCTCCTGCACCTGCGTTTTCAGGTTCAGGCGATAAGAGGTGTCGCTTACTTTCGAGAGAAAATCATCCCATGCCATCTCCTCCATCACGTCGATGGCGAGCATCTTCAGGGGATGTGTATCAAGCTTGAGTGCTTTAAAAATCTGCTTAAACGAGAACGTCTCGTTCGGGTTGTGCTGGAACAGGTTTTGTAAAAGTTCACTTACCTGATTCTTTCCCAGCCTTTTCCCACCTTTCTTCTTTCCCATAGTCTTATAAGCTTTTAAGTTTTTGGCAAAGATACGAAAAATTTGATACAAT
>CAJOGK010000003.1:45703-57298 GCA_905234145.1 uncultured Prevotella sp.
TTTTATGTTTCTTTTGTTCTTTTCTCTCAAAAAAAACGTATCTTTGTACCCAAAATTTAAAATAATGAAGATATTAATCACTGGTTCAAGCGGATTTATCGGTTCTTTTATCGTAGAAGAGGCCTTGCGTCGGGGGTTCGAAACCTGGGCAGCAATACGAGGCAGCAGCTCGAAAGCTTACCTGCAAGATGAACGTATCAACTTCATCAACCTCAATCTCTCGTCGAAAGAAGCGCTGGTAGAGCAATTGCGCCCTCATCAGTTCGACTATGTGGTGCATGCTGCTGGTGTGACGAAGTGTCTTAATAAGCAGGATTTCTACCGTATCAATACAGAGGGAACCCAGCATCTGCTCGACGCTCTTCTGGAATTACAGATGCCCCTGAAGCGTTTTGTCTTCGTGAGCAGTCTGAGTATCTTTGGCGCCATCAAGGAGCACCAGCCTTACGATGAGATTCGCGAGAGTGATACCCCTCAGCCTAATACGGCCTATGGTCGCAGCAAGTTGGAAGCAGAAAAATATCTTCAGTCCTTAGGCGCGCGCATACCTTATATAATATTAAGGCCCACTGGTGTTTATGGTCCTCGTGAAAAAGATTATTTCATGATGGCCAAGAGCATCAAGCAGCATATCGACTTTGCAGTGGGTTATCAGCAGCAGGATATCACGTTTGTCTATGTCTCCGATGTGGTTCAGGCTGTATTCCTGGCTTTAGAGGCAGATGCCCGTTGCGTTGGTCGACAGTATTTCCTTTCCGATGGCGAGGTGTATCAGAGTTCCACCTTCAGCGATCTCATTCACGAGGAACTGGGTCGTCCCTGGTGGCTTCGTATCACGGCACCGGTATGGGTATTGCGCATCATCACCTTCTTTGGCGAGTATGTGGGTCGCCTTACGGGTAAGGTTACTGCCCTTAACAATGATAAGTATAACATTCTTCGCCAGCGCAATTGGCGTTGCGACATCGAACCAGCCCGTCGCGAATTGGGTTTCGAGCCCAAGGTGAAGTTGGCTGAGGGTGTCAAACGAAGTATTAAGTGGTATCAGGATAACAAATGGCTATAAAGAAATATTTCGAAATAGAGAAGAATCCTCGCAAGGGGTTGTTAGCGTTCGAGTGGGCGATGATCATCTATTTGCTATTCACGCTGGTTATGATGATGATTACCTACACCAAGCTGCAAAATCCCGAGGCGATGCTTTTGGAACGAGGTCGCTACGCCATCATGACCTTGGCCCTCTGGGGGGTATACCGATTGCTCCCCTGTAGAGTAACACTGTTGTTCCGCGTGGCCCTCCAACTGCTTTATCTTTCTGTGTGGTATCCAGATACCTTCGAGCTCAACCGCATTTTCCCTAACCTCGACCACGTGTTCGCAGGTTATGAACAACAGTTGTTCGGGTGTCAGCCCGCCTTGCTCTTTTCCCAGAAGGTATCGAATCCTGTGTTCAGCGAAATCATGCACTTAGGCTATTCTTCTTACTTCCCATTGATAGCACTCACAACGCTCTTTTATTACTTCTACCGCTTTCAGGAGTTCTTGCGTACAGAGTTTGTTATCATAGGGGCGTTCATGATCTATTACGTTATCTTTGTGCTCTTGCCGGTAACAGGGCCGCAGTATTATTATCTCGCAGCTGGTATCGACCAGATTGCACAAGGCATCTTCCCCAACGTGGGCGATTATTTTTCCACCCACTCCGAGGCCTTGGCGATACCCGGATGGCAAGACGGTTTCTTCTATCAGTGCGTGGCGAGTGCACATAACGCAGGCGAGCGTCCCACAGCAGCCTTCCCCAGCAGTCATGTAGGTATGACTACCATCCTGCTGCTCCTCGCTTGTCGCACAAAGAATAAAAAACTGATAAGTACCATCTCGTTCTTCTATGTCCTGATGTGCTTTGCCACCGTTTATATTCAGGCCCACTATGCCATCGATGTGATAGGTGGTTGGATATCTGCTGTGGTTATTTATACGTTTTTGCAAATTTTAGGAGGAAAAATTTGTCCAAACAAAAAATAATCCCTATCTTTGCAGACGATTAAGTAAGGATAAGACATAAGAGCTTTGAGGATTCCGACGCAACTAAGTCGGGATTCTTTTGTTTTTTGTCTATCAAAATTAATAAATCGCAAAATCGTAAATCGTAAATAAATAAATCGAAAATAATATGGCTTACATGTCACAAGAAGGCTACGACAAACTGATAGCCGAATTGAAACGTTTAGAGAGCATCGAGCGCCCCAAGGCTTCTGCAGCCATTGCAGAGGCTCGCGAGAAGGGTGACTTGAGCGAGAATAGTGAGTATGATGCTGCCAAAGAAGCACAGGCACATCTGGAAGACAAGATTAATCAGCTGAAGGTGACCATCTCAGAGGCAAAAGTTGTAGATACCAGTCGTCTGAGCACCGATTCAGTACAGATTCTCTCAAAGGTTGAGATGACCAATATGATGAATAAGGCCAAGATGACCTATACCATCGTGAGCGAGAGCGAGGCGAATCTGCGTGAGGGTAAGATCTCTATCAAGACGCCTATTGCCCAGGGTCTGCTCAATCATAAGGTAGGCGACGAGGTGGAGGTAAAAATCCCTCGTGGCACCATCAAACTTCGCATCGATAAAATTACCGTAGGTTAGTTATGGATATATTCAGCAAGATCGCAGCTGGCGAGATTCCCAGCTATAAGTGTGCAGAGAGTGATAAGTTCTATGCTTTTCTCGACATCAATCCGCTGGTAAAGGGTCACACGCTTGTGATCCCTCGTCGCGAGGTGGATTATATCTTCGACATGGAGGATGACGAGATTGCAGAGTTCCAGGTGTTTGCCAAGCGCGTGGCACTGGCTATCAAGAAGGCCTTCCCTTGCAAGAAGGTGGCTCAGGTGGTACTGGGTCTTGAGGTGCCTCATGCCCATATTCACCTTATTCCCATGCAGTCGGAAGGGGACGTAGATTTCCGTCGTGAGAAATTAAAACTCACGGAAGAAGAATTCCAAGAGATTGCCCGTAAGATTCGTGAAGAGTTTGTGTAATTACACAAACTCTTCACCGTATTTAATCCTTACTTCACTATCATATTTCCTGATGAGCGACGAGTCGTCACTCTTCTTGCAGATCATCAGCACATCGCCTTCCTCAGCTACGATGTAACCATTCAGACCGTTAAACACACCAATCTTTCCCTTTGGCAGTTTAATCACGTTGTTGCTGCAATCCTCCATCATCACTTCCGAGTCGAGCACCACGTTGTCGTCCTTCACCCTTGTCATCGATTCGTAGATGGCGTGCCATGTTCCTAAGTCAGCCCAGCCAAAGTCGCATTTCATCACATACACGTTATGGCTTTTTTCCAGAATGGCATAGTCGAGCGCCAGGTTCGGGTAGCGGGGATAGTTCTCCGTTACGTAGGCCATCTCCTGCTCATAAGTATAGTTCTTTACGTCATATCTCAATGGTCTGAGTACAGCAGGGAAGATGTGCTCAAACACCTTCAACAGATAATGAGCTTTCGTGAGGAAGATACCCGTGTTCCAGTAAAATTCGCCACTCTCCATAAACATGGTGGCAAATTCGCGCTCGGGCTTTTCTGTAAACGACTTCACGGCATATACATCGGGTTTGCAACTCAGGTCGCCCAGTTGGATATAGCCATAACCAGGCTCTGGTCTTGTGGGCTTCATACCCATCACCACTACCACGTCATTTTCACTCACATAACTAAAGCCAATATCCACACTGCGTGAGAATTCTGCCTCGTTCAGCACCATCTGGTCTGATGGCAGGACAATCATATTGGCTTCGGGTTCACGCTGGCGGATACGCATCGCTGCCCAAGCCACACTGGGTGCAGTGTTACGATTGATGGGTTCTATCAGGATATTCTGTTCGGGCACATCGGGCAACTGCTCTTTGGCCATCTCGAAAAACTCCCTGCAGGTACAAACAAAGATCTGGTCATTGGGTATTTTCTTCACGATACGATCGTAAGTGGTCTGTAGTTGCGTCCTTCCAGTACCGAAGAAATCCAGAAACTGTTTGGGCTTTGCATCTCTGCTGCTGGGCCACAATCTGCGTCCGCGACCTCCAGCTAGGATTACGCAGTAATTTTTGTTGTTATTCATAAATGGGTATATTCAATACTTATAGATTTTCGTAAATTACGGTGCGAAGGTACGTATTTTTCTTGATATAAGCAAGTATTTCGCAGATATATGCAGGTATTTTTTATTTTTTTATCATATTCTTTTGGTGTTTCAAATTTTTATATTACCTTTGCACCGCAATTCACGACTGGCAGTGCTTCTATCATGCCCAGATGGCGGAATCGGTAGACGCGCTGGTCTCAAACACCAGTGGGGCAACCCGGCTCTGGGTACTTCCAAGTACTAGTAGCAAGCTGGTCGCGATGCAAAATAAAAGTGCTGAAATCGAAAGATCGCAGCACTTTTTTTTATGTGTTTTAGTCTTGCGGTACTGTTTTTGTCCAATACCAATCCACCCTGTCCCAGTCTACGCTGACCACCTCTATGGGCTTGTCAAAGTCGGTAGCAGTAACCTGGCGCTTCTTCAAATCGAACTTCACAATGATTCTGTCGTCTACACATACGCTTGTCGAGTCCAAAGGCACGATGTCGAAGAGGTCTGAACTCTGAGACCATTTCCTCCTTTTCTCCTCCTTAACCGAATCACCTTGCTCAAATTTGTAATAGCACTCTTCCTTTGGTCCGTTCAGATACCAGTTCTCTGTGCCCTCTGGCGAAGTGCCCCTCAGTGTTACCATCGTGTTGTCGCGATACTTGTTTTCCGAACATTGCTCAAAGAGCCCGATTCCTGTTATCAAGATCGTGACGATGGCGACACAAGCGATGGGTTGCACCACGCAACCTATAGCCAATCCTTTCCAGCGTTTGCGCGCATAGCCGATAAAGGGGAAGGAAAACGTAGAAAGCAGTAGCACCACGATTACGCAGAAAGCTGCCACATAATATATAAAGTCTTGTTCAAACATATTTCCAGTGGTTACTAAAACATTATAAATTGTTCGTATATTCTATGGCCAGCATGGTCAGGTCGTCGCTCTGTTCAGCTTCGCCCACGAATAGCTGTACCTGTTCTGTCATGACCTCAATCAGCGTTTGTGGCTTGCTCACGGTACGCTCTGCCACTTGCAGCACGCGCTCTTCGCCATACTCCTGACTGTCGATGTTCTCCGCTTCGCTCAGTCCGTCGGTATAGAGGAAGATGGTGTCGCCCGGGTTCATTTCCAGATGGTCTTCAAGAAATTCGAAATCAGGAATCACACCTGCAGCGATATTCACCTCGCCCAGAATTTCCTTCACCTCGCCATTGGCCAGTATCAGTGGGGGGTTATGACCAGCGTTGCAATAGTTCATCTTTCCTGTCGTCAGGTCGAGCATACCCACAAAGAGCGTCACAAACATACCCGTATCGTTGTTTGCGGTCAGGTTCTGATTGATGGCAAACACGATGTGGCTGGGCTCCTCTGTGTAGGTGGCGATATTGCGGAAGAGCGATGTTGTCACCGCCATTACCAGCGAGGCAGGCACGCCCTTGCCCGATACGTCGCCAATGATAAAGAAGAGCTTGTTGTCGCGAATAAAGAAGTCATAGAGGTCACCACCCACCGCTTTTGCCGGCATCACCTGTCCGTAGATGTCTAAATCATTGCGCTCTGGGAAAGCTGGATAGCTCTTGGGCAGCATCGACATTTGGATATCGTGCGCAATCTTCAGCTCACTCTCCATCGTCGCTCTCTGGGCAGTGGTGCTTTTCAGTTCCTCCACGTATTTTGCCAGTGAGTGCTGCATGTTTTCAAACGAGTCGCGCAGCATGTGTATCTCGTCTCTGCTCTTAATCTCCGGCAGTGCTGTGTCGAATTGTCCGCTGGCCACCTCGTCGGCAGTAGCAGCCAGTTGCTTAAGAGGCTTCGATGCGCGCCTGATGGCCAATTTGCATACGTAGAAGGTGATGATCAGAATCACGCCCACCAGCATAAACATCATGAGGCCTACGCCTGTACCTACCATATTAATGGCAATCACAGGTACCGATACCGCCAGCATCCAGTTAGTACCCTCCAGCGGGGTATAAAACAGGTAGCTCTCCCTTCTGTTAATCAGCAATATCTTTTCCGTCTCGTCGTCGCTCCTTTCGCCGTTTTTCATCTCGTCGATTACCTCTTTCGCTACTCCGTGCTTCTTTACGTCTTTGATATGTACGTAGAAGTTGCTTTTCAGGATACGGCGCTGCTCCTTGTGGGTAATGTAGTTACCGTCGCGCGAAAGCACATAGCTGCGATAGATGCCGTCACCATTTATGTGTATCGACCAGGTATCCTCTTGAAAGGCGCTGTCCTGATTTGCCAGCAGCTTCGTCATAAAGTCGAGCGAGAGGTCGGCACCGATAATGCCCACTACCTTTCCCTCCTTATTGTGTACCGGAACCATATAGGCCACTAGCGGTGTCTTGGCGTCTCTGTTGTCGAAGAAAGGCTCCGACCAGTAGGCAGAATCCTTTTCGATAGCCTCTTTAAACCAGCTTGACGCCAGGTAAGTGGTATCCTGCAAGATGGTCGTCTCTACCTGCATGCTATCATTTCTGAAGGCATAGGGGCAACTGGCGCGCCCTTTCTTGGGGAAGTAGTTCTCTATGAAGCTGATGCCACAACTGCGCAAACGAGGGTTCAGTTCTACCATGCGCCCCATGATGGCCTTTAGCTGCTCGGGCTGGTCTATGTGCTGCTCGATGTCGAAAATGTTGTTTAATACCGCCACGTCCATCTCCGACAAAGCCCTTGTGATGGCCCTGCCGTTCGATTGCATGTTGCCATGAAAGGTGTGTGCATTTACGTCTGTGATGATATCCTTGGTAAGGTAATACACCAGAAAGGCCAGTGCGCCCATCATCACGAACAGCACGATCATCATCGCTCTGGTCAGTCTGCGGGCAAACGAATGGTTATATTTCTTATCTTTCACTGTCATTTTGCTCAGGTTCTGTTAATCTGCTGCAAAAATAAGCATTTTTTTTCTAATACGTATCATTCTTTATAAAAAAAGGCTCCCCAAAACGGGAAGCCCTCTGAAAATGTATATTTTGTTATAGTTCCGATATGTGACCAGCACCCGGATGGCTCGTCTGCTTGTGCTTGGGGTGCCCCGCATATTTCAGCGAACCTACACCGCTCACCTTGCCTTCAATCTTCTCCGAGGCATGGCAGGTAATGTTGCCAATGCCCGACACGAGGGCCTTTACGTTCAGCGCCTTCAGGTCTTCAGCGAGAATGTTCCCCACACCGCTACAGGTCAGGCTGGCATCGTCGGTCTGGCCGCTGATGTTGATATCGCCCACGCCACTGCAACTTACCTCTACCTCGTTGGCAATGAGCTTATGGATTGTAAAGTGGCCTACGCCCGTATTCTTCAGGTAGAGCTTGTCGGTATCCAGACTGCCGATCGAAACATTTGCAGCCCCGCTGTTTTTAAAGGCTATTAGGTCGGTGGTATATACCTTAATCATCACGTTCTTATCATGGATGTTAACACCGTTTCTGCTGAAGTCGATGTCGAGCGTGCCGTTGTCGCTTTCAAACTTAAACAGCTCTATGTAATTATCGGGTGCCGTCAGCTCTACCACACCGTTCTTCGTGTCGCTCTGAATCACCTCCATATTGCCCACGCATCTCATCGTTATTTCTTCGAATGGCGTAAGCTGATACGTCTCGGTAACGATGGTTTTGCTGGCCTCAATCAATTTGCCCCCGAGTACCTTGTCATGCCACTCCCACTTGCACGATGTACACGATGCCAAAGCCATGACTACTCCCAATAAAAACAATACCTTTTTCATATCATATACCTGTTTTTTGATTGTACTTTTATCTGTTAGACGTAACATTTTGCTAAAAAGTTGCAACCTTCGCATATTTTTTGTACCTTTGCCCTCCATGAAGCAAGATAATAGCCAAGAAATATTTCCCATCGTAGATGAGGAGGGCAGGGTGATAGGCTCTGCTACGCGTGGCGAGTGCCATAACGGATCGAAATTGTTGCATCCCGTTGTCCACTTGCATGTGTTCAATTCCAAGGGCGAGCTCTATCTGCAGAAGCGCCCCGAGTGGAAAGATATCCAGCCGGGCAAGTGGGATACAGCCGTAGGAGGCCATATCGATTTTGGCGAAACGCCCGAGGATGCATTAATAAGAGAGGTACGCGAGGAATTGGGCATTACCGATTTCACTCCCGAGCGCTTAGGCCACTATGTGTTTGAGAGCAAAAGGGAGCGCGAGTTGGTATATATGCACAAAACCGTTTACGATGGCCCCATTGCGCCATCGCGCGAAGAGCTGGCAGGAGGTCGCTTCTGGTCCATCGATGAAATCAAAAGCGCCATCGGCAAGGGCATCCTTACCCCCAACTTTGAAAGCGAATTCCAAAAAATCCCCTATCTCGACACTAACGCTCATTAGTCATGTACGAACATATTCGTGAAGATACGCTGTTTATTATATTCTATACCGTCGTGACAACTATGGCCATGTTGGCAAGTTGTTATCTGCTGTTGCGTCGGGGTAATGCCTTTGCATCAGACATTACGACGCCAACAAGCCTTCGCCGGTGGACTGCAGCCTTCTTTGCGGCCTTCGCATTGAATCATATATGGTATATGCCAATTATGTTTCTCTCCTCAAGCGAAGATATCAGACTGTGCGACCTTGTAGGCGGATTGCTCGACAGCATGACTTTTTTCCCTTTGGCAATCGTCGTGTTGTTCGCTATGCTGCAAGACCGCAGGCGACCGCTGTGGCCTGTTGCCGTCATGATGTTACCGATCGTTGTAGGAGGGATATGGTGTGTTGCCACCCGTAGTTATGCTATTCAGCCGATAGTACATATCTATTCTCTGTTAATGAGTATTGGCTTAGTTATATATATGGTACACGCGTTGAGACAATACGGTCGCTGGCTGCGTGATAACTTTGCCGACCTGGAGCATAAGGAAGTATGGCAGAGTTTCCTAGTGCTGGCTATCGTGCTGCTGGTGTTCCTTATTTATGCGTTTGTCAGCGAAGGCCCTGTTTACCAATATGCGATGCAGGTAATCTGCGTAGTGCTTATTTGTTATCTCTTGTGGCGAGTAGAAACGTTAAGCGACCTAAGCATCCAAAGTTCCTCTGTTGAAACAGAGATTGTCGATGACCAATCCTCCTCGAAAAGCCTTTCACAGACTAACCGCGACAGTATTGGCGCATTGCTACAGCTGCATTGTATAGACACAAAACTCTATTTACAGCACGACCTGACCCTTTTGCAGCTTGCTAGCGCTATTGGCACAAATCGCACTTATCTCGGTCAGTATTTCTCTAATCAGGGCATTACTTACAATGCCTATATTAACGATCTTCGCATCCAGCATTTTATCAGTCTCTATCGCGAGGCTGTCGCAACCCAACAAACCTTCACTGCCCAGCAACTGGCCAGCGAAAGTGGCTACCGAAGTTATAGCACCTTCAGCCTTGCATTCAAACAGCGTATGGGACAATCCGTAACAGTATGGATGCGTGATTCGGCTGAGTAATTGCCGACCCCATTCTCAAAATCTACAAAAATCATTTCAAAATTTACAAAACTGAATTCGTCAGGGATTCAGGGCATTTTTTGTTGGGCGTTTTTTCTTATCTTTGCAAAACCTAAAGTAGAATATGTCTAACCTAAAAAATAATGTAAGATGAGAGAAATGAAAAAGTGGATGCTTGCCGCCATCCTGATTTGCGGCACTGAGGTGGTGCTCACTTCGTGTATTGGCCAAACCGATAATCCGGTTTCAATAGTACCTAAGGACAAAACGGAATCTTTGAACAAAAAGATTACCAATGGCAAATACGACAAGTCGCTGGCCGTTAAGTGTATCAATGGTACCTTCGTCGGTATAAAGACGGATAATATCATTGCCTTCTGGGGCATTCCGTTTGTAGGCCAGCAGCCTGTAGGGGCTCTGCGCTGGAAGGCCCCCGTAGACTATACGGCAGATGCGGGTGTGTACGAGGCATATTATAATGGTAAAAGCTCTATTCAGGCAGATGGCGACCCCGCAGCTCTTTACATTCAGGGCGAGGATTGTTTGTACCTGAACGTATGGAAGGCAGAAGAGACGTCAGCTGTGAAGAAACCGGTTATTGTTTGGATCCACGGAGGCGGCTTCGAGACAGGTGGAACGATCGACCCAATGTACGATTGCCACAACTTTGTCAAGGAGAATCCAGACGTCGTTGTTGTCACCGTTGCTTACAGACTCGCCCCTTACGGCTTCATGCATCTGTCTCACCTGCCTGACGGTAAGAACTATCCCGACGCACAGAATCTGGGACTCTTAGACCAGCGGATGGCTTTGAAGTGGGTACATGAGAATATCGAAGGCTTTGGCGGTGACCCCGACAACGTAACGATTTGGGGTGAATCTGCCGGTAGTGCAAGCTGTACGCTGCTTCCGTTGCTCAAAGATGCCCAGAAATATTTCAAGAAGGTCATTGCCCAGAGTGGAACGCCTATCATGACGAGATCTACTGAAGAGGCCATTGCGGTCACAGACTCTATTATGAAGGATCTCGGTTGCAAGACCGTTGCCGACTTGCAGAAAGTCTCTAACAAGAAACTCGCTGACGCAATAGGCCGCTTATACGGTATTTACCAAGTACTCGGATGGCGTATATGGCCGGAAAGAGACGGGAGAATTCTGCCTCTGGATACGTGGAAGGCATACGAAGACGGTGCGGCTAAGGATATAACATTCCTTCAGGGCTGCAATGCGGATGAAATGAACACCTTTGCTGTTCCCAAAGGAAAGGAAGTATGGAATAAGTGGGCCGCTGACCGCATGGCGAAGAAGAGCAAGCTGATGACGGCTGAAGAGAATGCACTGGTAGAGAGTTACTTGAATAGTGCATCGGGAGAAGACTGGGAGAAAACCAGCAGCCTGTTCAGCCAGAGTTACTGGAATGCACCGACCATCAGACTTGCGGAGAACCAGACCAAGGCAGGCGGCAAGGTGTACACCTATCTCTTCACGCCCGAATCCGCTTTGGCAGGGGTAAAATCCGGTCATGCGATAGAACTACCTGCTGTATTCGACCATCCAGAGCAAAACAGCCTCTCAGGAAGAGCCTTCGACGCAACTTACTGTAAGACCTTGCGTAAGATGTGGGTTCAGTTCGCTAAGACTGGCAATCCGTCACTCAGTGCAGCCGAATCTCCCGACGGCAAGGCAAAGGAGTGGCCGCTCTACGATTTGGGCGATAAGAAAGTAATGGTGCTCGACGAGTTCGACATCCATCCTGAAAAGGAATCCGAGAGAAAGATCGTGGATTGGGAGAGAACCTATTTCCTAACTAAGTATTACTGCAATTGATTTACGAGTCGTGGCTAGGAGATTCTAGTCATGTAACATCGTACATAACGTAGTAAAGGCTTGCATCTCGCAAGCCTTTACTACACTAACCAATTAATCAAAACAATAACTAAAACCTAAACCGTATGATCTAAAACTAAAAGCTCAATATGAAAAAAGACTATTTT
>CAJOGK010000004.1 GCA_905234145.1 uncultured Prevotella sp.
TTGTAACGCTTCAATTGCATATAGATATTATCTTCAGATTCGCCCAGATTGGTATAGTTTACCAAAAAGCGGGCCAGATCTTTCATTGTGCAATTAAGAGTACCATGATTGATAAAATGGGAAAGGTCGATATAGATATCGCTGGCATCTATCTTTTCGAAGTCGAAAATCATTTTTTCATTATGATGATCAGACATCTCTAGACACTCATTCTTCAGGCATTCACGTCATTTTTTCAAGACGGCATGAATTTCTTCAAAGCGCTCCCAATTAAATAAGTTAACGAACTGAGTAAAAGGGAATCCGCCCTTAGATTCTATTTCTGCGATGTTTTTTAAAAGCCTTTGCTTTTTCTTAATCACCTCACCTAATTCTCGGATGAGAAATGATACAGATAGATTAACCATATTTATTTGTTTTTAAATTAATATATAAGAACACGAGCAAAATAATACCATGATACATTTATCAAAGTGCATCAAAAGCAGTTTACAAAATTTCGCAAATAGCGATTTGTTATGCTTGGTTTATATAAAAATTCAAAGCGTTGGAGAGTTCTCTCTAAGAGCCCCGTCTTTAAGATATTTTATCCAGCTACAACTACATGGAATAATGTTACATAATTTCCTCATTATGCCAATCTCTTATCATTTCGGCGCAAAATTACAAACATTTTCTTAACAATGAAAAAATTTCTTATGAAATTTTCGCGTATTATATAAAAATAGCGTCATTTTTCTCATATTTCCATGATCAAGTGGCATTTTGCTTACTCTATATTGCAAAATTGCCCAAAAAGCTTGGTTGTTTCAGAAATAGTTCGTACCTTTGCACCTGAACATCGGCATAATGTTCAAGAGTGAACGCCGGTGCGACTTTTGTGGGTAAAATATAAACAAGCGTTTGCTGTTATTCGGAACACTCTGAAACGTAGGAAATTTCGAAAGTTGTTCAATCCGATGAATAAGTCGCAAACGTCTGTGCGTTAAGCATGGGCGTGACTTATCTGGATTGACGGTTATTCCTACGACCTCAGAGTGTGGATGATGAACGTCCATGCTCTTTTTGTGTCGTAGATGACCGTCTCCGAAGATAAGCAATACGCACTAATGCATAGCTTATGGCAAATACAAATTTGGCTAATGCCAAGACTGCGAAGAACGATGAGTTCTATACGCAGTATGCGGATATCCAGAAGGAGATCAATGCCTATCTGGATTATAATCCTGACGTGTTTCGCGACAAGACAGTACTGCTGCCTTGCGATGATCCTGAGTGGAGTAACTTTACGAAGTTCTTCGCCCAGAACTTTCAGTTGTTCGGGCTGAAGAAACTCATCTCTACCAGCTATGCCCCTGAAAGCAAAAAATACAAAATGCCATACCAACCTACCCTATTCGAAACCTCACAACCCCACTTCAATGCAGACAAGACAAAAACAAACGGCAAGATTTTCGTATTAGAGCGCGACATCACTGGCGACAACCGCATCGACATCAACGATCTGGAATGGCAGTACCTGGAGGGCGATGGAGACTTCCGCAGCAAGGAAGTAAAAGCCTTACGCGATGAAGCAGATATCATCATCACCAATCCACCGTTCTCGCTATTTCGGGAATTTGTTGCGTGGCTGATAGACTCAGGAAAACAATTTGTTATTATCGGGAGTATGAATGCCGTTTCTTACAAAGAAATCTTTCCATTGATTAAAGACAACAAGATGTGGATGGGCAATGGTTTTCAAAATGGGAACGCTTATTTCCGTGTTGAAGCACCGCGAGTCGGTTACGCTGATGGCGTATTCGATGAAAGTACCAATCTTGTAAAGTTCCGTAACTGTTGCTGGTATACCAATATCGATCATGGCCGCCGTCATCAGCCTCTCCGATTGATGACAATAGCAGAAAACCTTAAGCACAGCAAACATAAAGAAATTCGTGGTAGAAATAACTACATCCATTACGAAAACTATGATGCAATAGAAGTTCCATACACCGATGCCATTCCTTCTGATTTCGATGGAGCGATGGGAGTTCCCCTTACTTTCTTGGATAAATATTGCCCTGAGCAGTTTGAAATCATCGGTCAGACACAAGGCGATTCAGGCAAAGAACTAGGGCTAAAGCCTTTCCCTCGTGAACTAAAGAAACTGAATCCAAGCCTACGTGATGGTCAGTTATATTATATGGAAGATGGCATTCCTCAAAAGCCCTATGCTCGAATACTAATCCGCAAAAAACAATAAGCTTATGAAGACTGAACTAAAAATCTACACTGTAGAACAGATATGCGATGGGTTTGAATACAACGAGCTCGAAGGCAAGGGCTTGTATGGACTGGCAGGACAGCTAACCATCCAACCTGAGTACCAGCGCAACTATATCTACGCCGATGGCAAGAAGGATGTAGCCGTGATCGAATCGGTATTGAAAGGCTATCCCCTCGGCCTTATATATTTTAATAAGGTAGAAGGTGGCAGGCTTGAAGTCCTCGACGGTCAGCAGCGCATCACCTCATTAGGTCGTTTCGTGAAGAACAAGTTTGCCGTGAAGGTGAACGGTCTGGAGCAGATATTCGACGGTCTGAACGAAGGTTTGCAAGAGAAGATCCTGAAGACAGAATTGCTGGTGTATATCTGTGAGGGCGAAGGGCAACATGCGGAGGAGGAAATCAAGGAGTGGTTTAAGACCATCAACATCGCGGGTATCCCCTTGAACGAGCAGGAGGAGCTGAATGCCATCTACAGCGGAAAGTTCGTGACGGCCTGCAAGGAGGAATTCAGTAATTCGCAGAACGCAAATATACAACGCTGGGAGAGTTTCGTAAAAGGACCGGCTAACCGTCAGCAATTCCTGGCTACAGCCCTGAAATGGGTGAGCAAGGGCAATGTAGACGGGTATATGAGTGCCCATCGTAAGGATGACAACATCAAGGAAATCAAAACCTATTTCAATACAGTCATCGACTGGGCAGACAACCTCTTCAACGACATCTATCCTGAGATGCAGGGGCTGAACTGGGGCGACCTGTATGAGCGGTTCCATTCGAATGCCTATAACCACAATGAACTATCGGCAAAGGTAGCAGAGCTGTATGCCGATGACTACGTGTCAGACCATAAGGGCATCTTTGAGTTTGTGCTGGGCGATTGTAAGGAGACGCGCCTGCTGAATGTCCGTCTGTTCGATAAGCCTACCATGCGTAAGGTGTATCAGCAGCAGACGGATAAGGCCAAGGCTGAGGGTATCAGTAACTGTCCTTACTGCTCAATTGGTCACGATCAGAACGCGCATCGTATCTGGAAGCTGGAAGAGATGGATGCCGACCACGTAACGGCCTGGAGCAAAGGCGGCGAAACGACCATCGACAATTGCCAAATGCTCTGCAAGACACATAATAGAGCAAAAGGAAATAGATAAAAAAGTTGCTCCAAAATTTGGAAGTTTCAAAAATAGTTTGTATCTTTGCAGCGTGAAAGGAAACAATTTCCTCCCGCTGAAATGAAAGAGTAGCACCGTAATCGGGTTAGCAAATCAGTTCAGCGGTTTTTTATTTCTTCAGATTTAGTATTTCTGCATCAAATGTTTTCTGGTCTATAATCGCGTAGAGGGCGCGATGGTTCCTGACCCTATCGCGCCCCATTGTGCATTTTCAAGATGAAGCGGGCTCCATCGGTGTAGGTAGAGTCGAGCGTCAGCGTGCCGTCAAGCAGTTCAGCAGTCCTGCGGGCAACCGTCAGTCCGAGTCCGATGCCCTGACGGAAGGAGTCCACCTTATAGAAACGCTCGAATACCTTCTCTTGATGTTCTTCGGGGATGCCGATGCCCGTATCCTCAACCTCTATCCTTAGCAGGTCTCCCTCCATTGCCAGTCTTATCTTGACAGACCCCTTCTCAGTATACTTCAGGGCATTGCTCATCAGTTGGCTGAGAATCTTGTGCAGTGCTTCGCTGTTGCTCTTGATAGAAAAACCTTCAGGCAGGCTGCTTTCAACGCTGAGGCTCAGATGGGCGCAGTTGTCGGCTTCACTCTCTTCCAGAACCTGTCGGCAGAGTGCTGCTATGTCCACATCGTCGGGCTTGTCGTAGTGGCTCTGGCTCTCGCTCTCCGATAGCTCCAGCAGTTCGTTGACGAGATTGGTTATCTCATTCGTATTGCGGCTGATGTCGGCCAGCATGCGGTTGTGGTCTTCCTCGTCAATCTCGTATTCAGGATTGCTGATCACCTGGGCAAAGCCTGTGATGATGTTCAGCGGCGTGCGTATCTCGTGGCTGATGTGCTGCACGAAGGATGTCTTCATGCGGTCTGACTCCTGGGCATGGTCGAGGGCCTCGGCCAGCTGCTTGTTCTTGCGGGCCAGCAGTCGGGCAGCCTTTTGACGGAAGTAGGCAAAGATGCCAATGCCGACAACGCAGATGAGACCCACGAAGACGGCCCACCAGAAGTGGGTCTTCTGTTCCTGTATGCGCATCTCGTCTATCTGGTACTGTGAGTCCATTTCGCTCAGTTGTCGGCGCAGCTGGCTCACGGCATTGCTGTTGCGGCGGTCGATCATCGAGCGGAGCGTGTCGTAGGCCTCGTTGCTTCGGCCCAGATGGCGCAGTATTTCCGTCCGCAGCAGCTTCAGCCCCCATTGAAGGCCTGAATTCTTCACCCCCTGCAGCTCCTGCTCCATCTTCTTTGTGGTAGCAAAGGCCTCTTCATAGTCGCCTGAGACCAGCTGATACTCCGCAATGGCACGGAAGGCCTCATAGCGCGACCGCTCATTGCCGCTGTCGAGGCGCTGCCTGATACGCTCTATCAGGGGCTGGGCCTTGTCGAGCCTGCCGCGATGCACCTGCATCAGTGCCTCGATGTTGAGCAGCTCGTCGGCCAGCAGTTGGCATGCTTCCGGCGACTTCTGGGCGATGTCGAGCTTTTCAGCCATCTTCCTGCCTTCGTCAATGATGCGCTGCTGCTCGTCATACTGACCCGTCAGTTCGAGCATATAGGCATAGACATAGTAGAAGCCAGCTACATCGCGGCTCTCCACCTTGAGCCGTCTGAAGGCTTCTATGCTCTCATGCAGTTGCCTCACGGCTTCCTGATGGTCGCCTATGTAGCCGTAGATCCAGCCTATCTGCGCCTTTACGTAGGCACGCCCGTACTCATGATAGTGGTCTGTGGCAAACTTATAGATCTTCTGGCATTCCCTCAGACAGGAGCTGGGATTGACTTCGCGCAGCATCTTCAGCTGTATAGAGAGATTGGCCACGTAGTAGTAGTGCTCCCACTGATTGTTGTCGGCAAAGAACTCCATTGCTGCCTCTTTTCCGAGGAGCACACTGTCGGTCTTGCCCTCAAATGCCCAGAGCGCAAACCGCTCGTAGATGGCATTGCCCTCTGCCTGCCTGTCAGCCCATGCCGTGCTGCCCGTGAGTGCCAGCAGCCCAAGTATCATCAGAATCTTTTTCATCTTCTCGTCACAATTTGGCTGCAAATATACGAAATTTTATCAGAATCCGGCAAGGAAATTACAGATTCTTAAGTTTCGGGAGTTCAGAGACGCATGGATTTTAAAGTTTTGTGTGTAGTATAGAACTCCTAACCCAAATGTCGGGAATCCCTGTTTAGTCACTGGGACATTTTTGGGTATGATGACTGCTATGACTCAGGTACCTGCTATATGCAAAGGTACGGCTTTTCTGTGATATTTGCAAATTTTACACTTATAAAAATTGGTTAAGTCGTCCAAAGAGTTCCATTACCGGGCTCACACAGGGTCAGACCCTGTGTGAGCCGAAGTTTAAAACAACCCACCTCATTTTTTAATCTAGGAAAACATTTTGCTCCACTGGTCCATGCATTAAATCTAAGAAACCATCCATATCCTCTTCGGACAATTCTTCAGAAAAACTTACAGAAAGTGAATACTTAGCCAACATTTTATTAAGACTATCATTTACCAACTCTCTCATTTCTTCATAGTCAACTCCTGTATCTGTAGAATGTACATGTAAGAGACTAATTCTGGGGCCTACCCAAAAGAAGACAGAGATTATAGCTTCTCCATATGAATATAAAAAGTATACTATTCCATTAAATGGTTCTTGACCATATCTTTTCAAATATGTTTTGTCGCCATTTGGACTCGTAACTTCTACCTTATCGTCATGATAATTATCTTTCAGGACATTCCATAATATATGGCGTCTTTCTTCAATAGACAATTCTTTAGAATCAGGTCCAACACTGTTTAAATCTATTCTTAGATGACCAGTTTCTTGCCAGCTAAATCGAACAGAGGCTATTATCTCCTCTTTGATGCGTTTTGGAAGTTGCATAATTAATTAAGTTTAGATAAATATAATATGGTTTGTCTAATATTAGACTTGCCGGAAAACGGGTGCAAAGGTACAAATAATATTGGTAATACGCAAAGGTTTGGTGTAAAGTTAACATTTATTTATGAACCCACGCGACCTATCCATCCCAAAGGTGCAAAATAAAAAAATGCTCCAAAATAAGGGGCACGAAGGGAAGACAGGCACTTTTGCGCACTTTTAGGTCAATAAGAAGATTGATCTGCTCCTTGACGCAGGGCTTTTCTGATAATTAATGTTAATTCCCGTCAAATCGCTATGTATAAAAAGGGCGTAAAAGCATCATTTTGCTTCTTTACAACTGAGTTACGAAATATTCTTTGTACCTTTGTACCCAAATTCAGAAAGACGATGGCAATACAAGATGCAATATTCAGGCGCTCAGAGCTGTTGCTGGGCGAGGAGGCAATGGAACGGATAGCCCAGAAACGGGTGATTATCTTTGGCGTGGGCGGTGTCGGTTCGTGGTGCGCTGAGAGCCTGGTGCGCAGCGGTATCAGGCAGTTGACGATTGTCGACTCTGACCGTGTGTGCATCACCAATATCAATCGCCAACTGATGGCAACAACGAAGACTGTAGGTCAGGTGAAAGTAGAAGCGCTGAAAGAACGTCTGCTTAGCATCAATCCGTCTGCAGAAGTTATTGCCCTCCAGAAAATCTTCACTCAAGAGACCGCTGAGGAGTTTAACCTTGACAATTACGACTATATCATCGATGCCATCGACTCATTAAAGGACAAGGCTGCCCTCATCCTTTTGGCCAGCAAGACAAAAGCCCAATTGTATTCGTCAATGGGCGCTGCCCTAAAGCTCGACCCTACCCGAATTAAAGTCACGGAGTTCTGGAAAGTAGAAGGCGACCCATTGGCACGCGCACTCCGTAAGAAGTTTAAACATTACGGACAATTTCCTGAAAAAAAATTCCAAGTCGTCTATAGCGATGAACTGCTTGAGAATCGTGGCTGTCCTGCGGAAGATGGCGAGGAACCGTCACCCTTCAACAAGCCTCAGACGAATGGCTCTTTGGCTCACATCACCGCCATCTTTGGCTTCACACTCGCAGGACTAGTGATTCAGGACATCGCAAAGGATTAAATGTAAAATTCTGAGGAATCGATCAAGCCTGCTCGCAGGGCATATTTCACCACTTCGTGGGCGGTGTTGATACCTAGTTTGCGGAAGATGTTCTTGCGGTGGGTGGTGATGGTATGGATGCTCGAGAAACGTTCGTTGGCTATCTCCTTAGTCGTCTTACCTTGAGCGATGGCTTTTACAATCTCCGTCTCCGTCGAAGTCAGCAAGCTGGGTTGCTCGTCCTCTTGCTGATGATTGATAATCACCTCCAAAGCCCTTTGGCTGATATGACGGTTATGGCGACTCACGGCATCGAGGGCATCGCGAATATCCTTCATCGAACCGTCCTTAAACACGATGCTAAACTGGTGAGAAGCATAAACCACACGACGCAGAAACTGGGGAGTGAGCTCATCGCTAATGAGAATCCACTCTGAAAGGGCGAAACGCTCTGCGATGATCAGGAGTTGGTCTTCATCGGCAAAATCGAACAATGTATAATCGAGCAGCACCACAGCGTTCTCGTGCTCCTTCAACAATTGTACGAGCCCTGCCTTGTCTACGGCTCTATAGATATCATCCTCGCCTTCCTGTAGCCTCTGGCGAATCAGATTCTCCAACGCAAACCGCGTCAGTTCTTGATTATCTGCTAATATATACTTTCCCATCTTATCCTTACCTTTTTATTATCGATTTCGAGTGCAAAGGTACGGACTTTAGAGTTATCCACCAAATTTCATCGCAAATTCGGAAAATTACGCTAAAATATAGCTAAACACAGAATTATCTTCTAAGAATTATCCCCAAGCACGCTTCAAACAGAAAAAACAACCACAGATTACACAAATGAGCACAGATTTATTTTAAGACAACGGATTATACGGATTAAACGGATTATTAATCGACCACGAATTTATCGAATGATACGAATTCTAATGCATCTGAATATGCATCTAATTACACGAATTGAGAAATCGCTGGCGATTTCATTCGAAAAATTCGTTATAATTGATAATATCGCGTAGTCAATTCGTTCAATTCGATAAATTCGTGGTCGTAATAGTTGTATTACTTAATTATGACCTTCTTTCCACCTTTAATATATACGCCAGATCGGGGTTGGCCATTGACGCGGCGACCCTGCAGATCGTAGATTTTTTCATCTGCCGATGCAGACCCCACGACACCCTTGATGCCAGTCGATCCGTTCTTGACCAATCCTGCGGGGGTAGCAGTATAGCCAATCGGAATCTCAACATCAAGCAGAAGTATTGGTGGGTATCCGACAACAATACTCCGTGATAACTTTACTCTCATCGTCGAAAATCTTGTCTGATAATCTTCAAAGAACATGGAGAAGTCTTCTTTATCCTTAAATATTTCGTAGCTTTTGGAATCAATATTTGCTTTTTGGGTCCAGCCATATTCAGTGCCTACCAAATCAAGGAAGAAACTGCCTGTGGAACTCTTCCTCTCATCATTATTGTAGAACTTAATCTCAAAGGCGAAAGTATCGTCTCCGCCTTCTTTTTCAATGTCGATGTTACTGATTTTGTAATCAACGAGCTCTATATTGTTGACGTATGGCTCTGCTGACATAATGCGAATGGAGTCATAGACTGTGGTATAATACGCATCCTGCAGGAGCAGCAGTTTTTCGCCATATTCCTCAACTTTCTGGAAGAATGATATGGAATCGGTACTATAGGCATTCAGATAGCCAGCATTCAGACTTGCAGGGCCGTGTTTAGCGGGCTTTCCGTCAACGATCGGTCTCACATAGGCAATGAACACTTTATTGACCTCCTCGCCATTGTTTTTGATGACTACGACCAACTCATCGTACGTTTCAGGTATTCCACCTTTTTTATAATAAGCACGCTCAATCTTCAGGTTCGGCTGGATGAATGTTGTAAGTTTCACGCTCTGACCGTCCGACTCTGCCACGAAATGGTTCTTCAGGGGTTTTATCACCTGCCATTCTGCTCCATCCATGTCTTCAACACGGGCAATAGGGTACAGATCGTGAGTGCCTGCCGGCAGCGATATATCCTTAATGGCAAAACTTCGCGTGCTGATTCCTCCAGCTGCCACCGTTACAGGCGCATCATTCTGGATGACGACGGTAATCTTTCCGTCATCGGCCACTGTTCCAAGCCCCGTGCTTATCTTTCTGGGAATATTGCCAAATGAATCCTGATTCAGCCGCCAGATAACACTATCATTAGTTACGGCACAGTCCAGGAACTGCCTCATGATGAACTCTGGCACGTCTGTCTCCTTTTCACCTTCCACTGGCGGCTGAACACCTATGGTGACACTCTGCTTGTAATTGTAGCCAGTAGCCGAATTGTTGGAGCCGACACTGGTAGTATTAAACGGATTGAGTACCGACAGGCTGAAATAGCCGTCATCATCACCATTCCATCCCCAGTTGATATGAAACATCCCTTTACCATCATATCCATCGCATACAAAAGCATGCCCGTCGGCATTGTTCTGTGCGGCATAAGCCACAGGTCGCTTATTGGCAAGTTCCTGATAGATAAGGTCTTCCCAGTCCTGATTCTTATAATCATCGCGATATGCCGTATAGATTCCTTTGGAATAGCCGAAGTATCTGCGCAGAACAAGCGGGATGAACTCGCTGGATGCTGAGGTTCCCAGGGGGTGATACATTGAGCAGAGTGCCTGTCCTGCATAAAGCATCAGCTTACCGACCTCATAGCGCTGCTCAGTGGTGCCTGGGGCTATGGAGTCGTAGTGAAGCAGCATCTTGCTCCAGTCGAAGGTCGTTGCAGGAAGGGCTTCCATGTCACAGGCATCTCCTTGAGTCCATTCAAATTTATAAGCAGGAATCTCCGTACATGCCTCGCGCGGCCATTGATGATAGTACATCACCTGTGCCATCGCGGTGCAGACACATCCTGAAGGAGAAGAATCTCCTTTATACTGCGGACAGAGGCTGTCGTATGGTGCCGACTGATACCATGTAGTCTTTATTAGCGGTTCGATGGCTTCGGGATAGCTACTACGGGTCTGAGCCTTGACACTTAAGCCATTACGTATGACAGACTTGATGGCCCTGTCGTAACCCTCAAGCATGAAGCGCATATTACAGGGCATAGTGTTCTTGTCAATAGTTCCTTTGTCACTATAACCTATAATAGGCTCTACACGGTCGTCACCGCTGACAATGACATAGCCGCCACCGTCTACATTAAAGACATACAAGGACTGCATATCGGTCTCTGCTTTGCGGAGATCGACTGAGAATGCTGCACGGGTAAGGGCAACATTTCCTCCCTTGAGCTGCTGCATAAAGGCCTGAGCCTGCTGCATAGCCTGCTGCTGCGTAATCTCTGTTGCCAGCATCGTCATTGGCAAGGAGAGTAACCATAGTAAATGAAATACAATTCTTTTCATCGCTAATTACCAATTTAGTTATAATTGTTATGATGTCTATTTTTTATCTGATAAGATTTGCTTGATAGTGGTATAGATTTGTTCGCCGCGGAGGCCACGCTTAGGGTATCCCTATTGTCAAGGTTTATCAGGTAAACTTCCGTTCCATTGGGGGCAGTATAGGTACCCTGCAACGCTAATTGATTCTGACTGAACGACATACACGCTACGCCTACGATAGCGAGCAAACAAGCTTTTAGTTTT
Organism: uncultured Prevotella sp.; assembly: GCA_905234145.1. Taxonomy (GTDB): domain Bacteria; phylum Bacteroidota; class Bacteroidia; order Bacteroidales; family Bacteroidaceae; genus Prevotella. The sequence continues at coordinate 11,106 of CAJOGK010000004.1, forward strand.
TGTTTCTGCATCATTTATTTCTCTACTTTTTGGCTACAAAGATACTAATAAATCGGAGAAAATCCAAATAAATTTGGATAATCGCGCGATTATTCGTACCTTTGTCCCCCGAAATGAAGAAATTATATATTGAAACGTATGGTTGCCAGATGAATGTGGCAGACTCGGAGGTAGTAGCTTCTGTGATGCAGATGGCTGGCTATGAGACCACCGAGAAGTTGGAAGAGGCAGATGCCGTCTTCCTGAACACTTGTTCTGTAAGAGACAATGCGGAACAGAAGATTTATCACCGATTAGAGGCGCTTGAAGCTGAGCGCAGAAAGCGCAAAAAGGAATCTCAAAATACGGAACGTAATCCGCTGATTATAGGTGTACTGGGTTGTATGGCTGAAAGGGCGCAACAGGATTTGCTCGACAATCACTTTTGCGACCTGGTAGCAGGACCGGATGCCTATCTGAGTTTACCCGATTTGATTGCTCAGGCCGAAACGGGTCATAAGGCGATGAACATCGAGCTTTCCACCACGGAAACCTATAAGGACGTGGTGCCTCAGCGTATTGGACTGGGCCATAAGATTAGTGGCTTTGTAAGTATCATGCGAGGTTGCAACAACTTCTGCCACTATTGCATCGTGCCTTATACCCGAGGTCGCGAACGTAGTCGTGATATCGAGAGTATTCTGAAAGAGGTGCGCGATCTGCGCGACAAGCATTACAAAGAGGTTACCTTGCTCGGACAGAATGTAAATTCCTATAAGTTTGAGGATATCACCTTCCCCCAACTCTTACGTCGGGTGGCAGAGGAAGTGCCTGAGATGCGCGTGAGATTTACCACTTCGCATCCGAAGGATATGAGCGACGAGACGCTTCAGGTGATTGCCGATATGCCCAATGTATGCAAGCATATCCATCTGCCCGTACAGAGCGGAAGCGATAAGATTCTGAAGCTAATGAATCGCAAGTACACCCGTGAGTGGTATATGGATCGTGTGAATGCCATCCGTCGTATCATTCCTGATTGTGGCTTATCTACCGATATCTTCGTGGGCTATCACGACGAGACGGAGGAAGATCATCAGTTGTCACTCTCTCTGATGCGCGAGGTGGGGTACGATTCTGCCTTTATGTTTAAATATTCCGAGCGCCCAGGCACATACGCCTCAAAGCATTTGCCAGACAATGTGGCTGAGGAGGAGAAGATTCGCCGTCTGAACGAACTTATCCAGCTTCAGACGGAGATCTCGGCTATCCAGAACAAGAAGGACGAGGGAAAGGTATTTGATGTCCTCGTAGAGGGTTTCTCTAAGCGATCGAGGGAGCAACTCTGCGGAAGAACGGAGCAAAACAAAATGGTGGTATTCCCTAAGAAGGGGCATCATATCGGAGAAATCGTTCGTGTCCGCATCGTCGGTTCGACCAGCGCCACGCTTTTAGGAGAGATTGCTAAGGAGTAGATTTTTTATTCTAAGGAGATAAGGAGAAAAGGAGATTTTTTCTAAGGAATATAGGAATATAGGAATTGTTGCAATGGATAGAGAATATACATATAAAGTTCTTGGATGTGTATATGAGGTCTATAAAGTATTAGGGCCTGGTCTTTTGGAAAGTATCTATGAGGCTGCAATGATAAAAGAACTCAAACTAAACGGTTTTGAGGTAAAAAATCAAGTCCAAGTTCCTGTATACTATAAAGAAGAGTTAATCTGTCCTGATTTACGTCTAGATCTTATTATCGACAACAAACTTATCCTTGAATTAAAATCTGTGGTAGAATACCGAAAACTCTTTGAGAAGCAACTTCTTACCTATCTCCGTCTTATGAATTGCGAAATGGGCTATGTTATCAATTTTAACTCTGACAACATACGCGATAGTATATACCCCGTCATCAATTCTCATTATAGGAAAAATCCTATATTCCTAAATTCCTTAGACAAAAATTCCTTAGACAAAAATAATCCCTAGAATATGAAAGAATTCCTCAGCGTTTTAAGGCGGTTTGTACCACCCTATAAGAAATACCTGATAGCATCGGTGGTGTTTAATATCCTATCGGTGATACTCAATGTATTCTCCTTTGCGGCCCTGATACCCATCCTGCAGATTATCTTCAAGACGGGCGATGGCGAGACAGCCACAACCCTCATGGCTTGGGATTGGAGCAATGCCCAGGACGTGCTGATGAACAACATGAATTACTATGTTAATGGATTGATAGCCGACCTCGGTCCTACCACCACCTTGCTGATTATCGGCATGTTCCTGGCTTTCATGACCTTCCTGAAGACGGGTGCCTACTTCCTTTCTTCTGCAACGATCGTTCCCATCCGTACTGGTGTGGTACGCGATATCCGCAATCAACTCTATCAGAAAATCAATGCCCTACCACTGGGTTTCTTCTCAGAAGAGCGCAAGGGTGATATCATCGCCCGCATGAGTGGTGACGTACAAGAGATTGAGAACTCGATCATGTCGTCGCTCGAAATGCTGTTCAAAAACCCTATCCTTATTATCGGCTACTTTGCGATGTTGCTCTTTATCTCTTGGCAACTCACGGTATTCACCCTAGTTATCGTTCCTGTGATGGGATGGTTTATGGGTTGGGTAGGTCGTAAACTGAAGGCACAGAGCGTAAAGGCACAATCGTTGTGGAGCGACACCATGAGTCAGGTAGAAGAAACGCTGGGTGGTCTTCGTATCATCAAGGCCTTCTGTGCTGAAGAAAAGATGAATCGCCGATTCGACGCCATCAATTCTGCCTACCGCAACGATATCATGCGCGTAAACATCCGTCAATCATCGGCTCACCCGATGTCGGAGTTTCTGGGTACAGTGATGATTGTCATCGTCTTGTGGTTCGGTGGCGTGCTGGTGCTTAATAACCATACGCTTTCCGGTCCTATCTTCATTTATTATATGGTGATGCTTTACTCCATCATCAACCCCCTGAAGGAGTTCTCAAAAGCAGGTTACAACATTCCGAAGGGTCTGGCGTCGATGGAGCGTGTCGATAAAATCCTGATGGCAGAAAACACCATCAAGGAGCAAGCCAATCCCCGTCATATCAGTAGTTTCGAGCACCAGATAGAGTTCCGTAACATCAGCTTTAAATATGGTGAACAATGGGTGTTGAAAGATATCAACCTCACCATTCCCAAGGGCAAGACCATTGCTTTGGTAGGTCAGAGCGGTAGTGGTAAGTCTACGTTGGTCGACCTGATTCCACGCTACTACGATGTGCAAGAGGGCGAGGTACTGATTGACGGCATCAACGTCAAGGAACTCGGCATCTACGACCTTCGACAACTCATCGGCAATGTGAATCAAGAGGCCATTCTCTTTAATGATTCCTTCCGAAATAACATCTCGTTTGGTGTGGATAATGCCACCCAGGCACAGATAGAAGAAGCGGCGAAGATTGCCAATGCCTACGACTTTATTATGGCCACCGAACAAGGTTTCGATACCAATATCGGCGATCGTGGCGGCAGATTATCAGGTGGTCAGCGCCAACGTGTCAGCATCGCCCGTGCCATTCTGAAGAATCCGCCTATCCTGATTCTCGACGAGGCCACCTCTGCCCTCGATACGGAGAGCGAGCGCTTGGTACAAGATGCCCTGGAGCGATTGATGAAGACGCGCACTACGGTAGCAATTGCCCACCGTCTGAGCACTATCAAGAATGCCGATGAAATCTGCGTGCTCCACGATGGTCATATCGTAGAACGAGGCACTCATGACGAACTCCTGGCACAAGACGGCTATTATAAGAAACTTCACGAGATGCAAAGCTGATGAGACAGAGATTACTATATCTGATTAAGTTTTATCTGGTTACAGTACTCTTGTTTGTGGTAGCCAAAATAGCCTTTATGCTCATCAATCACGAGGGGCATGATTTCACGGCTACCGATGTGTGGCAAGTTGTCCGTCACGGTCTTTCGCTCGACTTGTCAACCAGTCTCTATCTGCTGATTATCCCCTTCCTGGTAGCGATGGTTGCCATCTGGGCCGATGGGAAATGGACGAAGATAACCCTTCGTGTCTACTCCATTTTCATCGCCACGATGATGATGCTGGCCTTTGTGGCCGATACCAGTCTGTACCCCTTCTGGGGCTTTAAGCTCGATGCGAGTTGTCTGCAGTATCTGGAATCGCCGACAGAGGCTGGTGCGAGTGTATCAGGCCTTTATCTTACCGTCCGTTTCGTCGTGCTGCTTATAGGCATCTGGCTTGTCTATCGTCTCTATAAGTGTATTCCCCTATGGAGCAATCGCCCGCGTTATCGCCGCATATCCACACTTGGCGGTGTGCTTCTGATACCGCTTATTGTTATAGGCATTCGTGGTGGGCTCGACGAGTCGACCACCAATATCGGACAAGTGTATTACTCGCAAGATCAGTTCCTCAACCACGCTGCGGTGAATCCTGTATTCAGTTTTCTGGCCTCGTATGAGAAAACGGCAAGCGACAATACCAACTACGACTACTATCAGGCAGAGGAATGCAACAAACTGCTTGCGGGTCTCTATCCCACCGAGAGCATCATAGGCGACACCCTTCTGAACACCCAGCGTCCTAACGTGGTGGTAATTCTCTTGGAGAGTTGTGGCGAGATCTTCCAAGAGGTGATGCCGAACTTTAATCATTTAAAGCGCGAGGGCATCTGGTTTAGTAATTGCTACGGCAACTCGTTCCGTACCGATCGTGGTACGGTTTGCGCCCTCAGCGGCTATCCCTCCTTCCCTACCACTTCGGTGATGAAGATTCCTAAGAAGGCGGGCACCCTACCCTCTATCGCAAAGACCCTGCAAAAAGAAGGCTATACCACAAGCTATCTCTATGGTGGCGACATCAACTTTACCAACATGCGCAGCTACTTGATAGCTACAGGCTGGGAGAAATTGCATTGGAAGGCAGATTACACCTCGGAAGAGCAACGCTCCGCCGAGTGGGGTGTGCGCGATGATATCACCTTTAAAACCCTTTTTGACCAGATTTGCGCCTCTGATACCACCGGGCATTTCCTCATGGGCTATTCTACCCTGAGTAGTCATGAACCTTGGGATGTGCCCATTCAGAAGTACGATGATAAGGAGAAGAATGCCTTCTCTTATCTCGACGATTGTATCGGTAAGTTTGTGAGTCAACTCAAAGCCACCCCCTATTGGCGCGATTTGCTCATCGTGATGATACCCGATCACGGTGTGAACTATAAGGATATTGACGAAACGCGCCAAATGCGCAACCATATCCCGATGCTCTGGGTTGGTGGTGCCGTAAAAGCGCCTAAGGAGATTAAGACGATTTGCAACCAGACGGATTTACCGGCTACCCTCTTGGGACAGATGGGATTCCCACACGGGGAATTTACTTTCAGTCGCGATGTCACAAGTCAGAACTACACCAAGCCCCTGGCCTTCCACAGCTTTACAAATGGTTTTTCGATTGTAGACAGCACGGGCTTTACGGTTGTAGACCTCAATATAGACCAGGTGATTGTCGATCAGTCGAAGGATAGTCAGCGCCACATGCAGTTGGGCAAGGCCATCCTGCAAGTAACAGCAAAAGATTTAAAGGAGAGATAAGATCATGATGAAGAAACCCTGGAGTGTAGCAATAGCCGTTGTATGGAATCTGTTGTTGGTCTATCTAGTTTATCAGATAGCCAGAATCGCTTATGGATTCGAGAACGCCAACTACTTCGGGCATCTCATCGACAACAGCAACCAGTGGGGCGATATCTTCTGCGGTGGCTTGCTTTTCGATACCTCGGCCATCATCTATACCAATGCCCTTTATATCGTGCTGATGCTCTTGCCTTTGCACCAGAAAGAGCGCAGCGGCTATCATCGGTTCTGCAAATGGCTCTTTTTGATTGTCAATGGTGTGACTCTTGCTATCAATTTGGCCGATTCTGTGTACTTCCAATACACGATGCGTCGAACCACTACAACGGTCTTTAGCGAGTTTTCCAACGAAGGTAATCTGGGTACTATCATCGGCACAGAGTTTTTGAATCATTGGTATCTGGTGGCGCTCTTTATCATCGTTATGGTGGCGCTATGGCGCCTCTACGCTATGCCTCACCTCCAAAGCAAGGCCTCTAAACCTTATTATATCACCCAGTCTTTAGCGTTATTATTGGCTATCCCCCTTTGTATTGCAGGCATGCGAGGTGGCTTTACCACAGCCGTTCGCCCTATCACGGTGTCGAATGCCAATCAGTATGCAGAGCGACCTACGGATGCAGCTTTGGTGCTCAATACGCCCTTCTCGCTGATACGCACGATCGGCAAGTCGGTATTTGTAGTGCCGAAGTATTTTCAGGATGAGAAGGAGATGGAGGCCATATTCTCGCCCATTCACAATTCCTCCTTACAGCAAGACACATCTCATTCCACCTTCCACATTCCACCTTCCACAAAAAAGAACATCGTCATCCTCATCGTCGAGAGTTTCGGACGCGAGTATATCGGGGCTTTGAATAAAGATCTTGAAGGTGGACGATACCAAGGTTATACCCCTTGTGTCGACTCGCTCATCAGCAAGAGTACCACCTTCCGTTATAGCTTCTGCAATGGCCGGAAGAGTATCGATGGTATGCCGAGCATCCTATCGAGCATTCCGATGTTTGTAGAGCCTTTCTTCCTCACGCCTGCTTCTATGAACGACTATACAGGTCTTGCTGGTATCTTGGCGCAAGAGGGTTATACCACAGCTTTCTTCCACGGGGCGCAAAACGGTTCGATGGGTTTCCAGGCCTTTGCTAAGAAAACGGGCTTCCAACGGTATTATGGTCGTACAGAGTACGAAGCGGCACGTGGCACGGATGATTTCGATGGCACATGGGCAATCTGGGACGAGCCCTTCATGCAGTATTACGCCAACGAGATGTCGCAGATGTCCCAACCCTTCATGACGGCACTCTTTACGGCCTCCAGTCATCACCCCTTCGCCATCCCGGAGCAATACAAGCAACAATTCCCTGAGGGAAATCTCCCCATCCATAAGTGTATCCGCTATACCGATATGGCCATCGGCAAGTTTTTCGCCACCGCCTCGCAGCAACCCTGGTTTCAGAACACCATCTTCGTGCTCACGAGCGACCATACCAACCAGAGCGATCATGCAGAATATCAAAGCGACCTGGGGGGCTTCTGTTCACCTATTATTATCTTCGACCCCTCCGCTCCGGGTCAGGAGCACGAAGGCATTGCCCAACAAATCGATATCTTGCCTACCATTCTTGGTATGCTGGGCTATCCCAAGCCTTATTTCGCCTTTGGCATCGATCTCTTCAATACCCCTGCAAACGATACCTGGGCGGTGAATTATCTTAATGGTATTTATCAATATGCGAAATATGGTTATGTACTCCAGTTTGATGGCAAACAGACGAAGGCTATCTACCGTCTCAACGACCGTACGATGCGACATAACCTGAAAGGGAAGGTAAAAGAAGAGGCGCAGATGGAGCTTGAATTGAAAGCCATCATCCAACAATATATGATGCGTATGACACAGAACCGCTTACTCAAGTAATCCCTACTTCACCAAGCCACAAAGACGGTTAAAAGGCGTATCTTTTGGAATCACTTTGCCATTCACCACATCGAAACGCTCGTTGAATTCTTCTCGCGTACGCTTCCAACGGTTATGGCTCCATAACCAGAACTCCGGGGCGCGACGAATGCTCTCTTCCAATAGTTTGAAATAAATATCCGTGATTTCAAACTCGTCCATCTTCTGCGGCTCACGTGTTATTAGTTTGAACTCCGCCTCATAATAACCACGGCGCACCCGATGCACATCCAAGAAGAACACAGCATGATTCACCTTTCGGGCGATGCGCTCCGTACCCGTCAACACTGGGGTATCGTGATGCAGAAAGTCTACCCAGTGGTGGATGTTCGTCCAGAAAGGTACTTGGTCTGAGATATAGCCAATCACGACGGGTTGGTTTTCTTTGCGATACTTCAGAATCTCCCGAAGCGTATCTTGCATGGCGATGCACTTCGCCCCGAGGCGCTGACGACTATACAGGAACAATCTGTCAAACTCCTTATTTTCCAACGGATGGTAAATCTGTCCGCATTGTGCTTTTGGAGTTACCCAGAGCGGCAACGAGGTTACCCACTCCCAGTTACCAAGATGACCCAGATAAACAGCACACGATTGTCCACTCTCTACAATCTCATCCACCAATTCCGTTCCCTTGAAGGTGAGTCGTCTGTGAATATTCTCCTTGCTGATGGTCATCATCTTGATGGTCTCTACCAGATAGTCGCAGAAGAAGCGATAAAAGCCACGTTCTATCTTCCTGAGTTCCTCTTCTGATTTCTCCGGAAACGATTCTTTCAGGTTCTTACGGATCACCGCCTTACGATAGCCCACCACCGCATAGAGCAACCAGAAAAGCAGGTCGCTCAACACGTAGAGTATTCTCAAGGGCAACAATGAGAACACGTACCACACGGCAAACACAATATAGTAGAGCAGCTTCATCTTTAATCCTCGTGATAGGTTTTATACGGTTTCTCCAAATCCAGATAGTGGAAGTTATGCTGGCGCTGATGGTCACCATCGGGAATAGTCATATAGTCGCCATACTTATTCGACAGGTACTGGTGATATTGTTCTACGCCCAAGGGGTGCATACCCTCAAATTCGTAAGGCGTAGGCTCGCCAAGTACCGCTTTTGGCATCACGCCCTTCGAGCCGTCATCATAATCCGCCACCAACTCGCATTGGTCGTAATCATACTGCTTCAGCACCTTGCGAATCTTCGCCTGCAGCTCGGCCATCGTGTAGAGTTTGCGACACAGCAAGGGCAACCAACTGCTAGGCCCGTGCCCGTGCTTATAGGGGTCGCGAAACATCAGATACTGCACGCGCTTGTAATATTCATAACGCCCGAAGTGCCACTTCTGGGCGAGCCACCCCTTTGGCGCCCCATCGATGGGGAACACGTCCATATAGATACCCCCCAGATATTTCAGGTGCATGCGCTCTATCAGCGTGGTACTACCATCCTGAATCTTAGCAAAGGGTAAGGGATACAGGGGATCGTTCTCACCACAAACCATCTCGAAGGGTTTGGGCAACCATTCCTCCGCGTGGGCTATCAGTCGCTCGTAGTCAGGTCGCGGCATCGCGATATCCAGATCGTCATCCCAGGGGATAAAACCCTTATGACGAATGGCCCCAATCATCGTCCCTGCCCAGAGATAATAACGAAGACCGTGCTCCCGACAAGTGGTGTCGACAGCATCTAGGATGCGGAGTATCCTTAACTGCAAGGGACGTATATCGTATGCTGGCATATTCTTTTTGCCTGCAAAGTTAGCGAAAATAAAATAAAATATGTAACTTTGCACCCAAAATCTGCATACAACATGAATAAAAGAAAGATTTACTACCTGTTGCATAATGGTAAAAACAGTAATCTGAAGTATTTCATCAAGAGTTATCTGCGCGAATATACCCCCAAGATATTCTCTCAGATGCGTTTGGAACATTGGCTTCGCAAGCTCGACAAGCGTCCTGATAAGGACTATATTCTGGAGCGTGTGAACTATTACTGCAAACTTACCCCCGAAGGATTTACCAACCGCGATGCGTGGGAGGCGAAAGCCGTGTGCTTGCGCGACCAACCGATGACGCGCCAGAAGGTGTATTATTTCGATGCAATGGAGTATGCCCGCTATTTCGACCAGAGCCTGCGATGGATTCTCGATTCTGGCGACAAGCCCTACGTAGCGCCTGAACCAGCCATCGTCAAGAACCGTCCTTTAGTCGAGAATAATGACTATTCTGTTATCCTGAAACTTGAAAAGGTGCGCCATTTCCTCTTTGTCGACGACAAGAAACCCTGGCGCGAAAAGAAGAATATGACCATCTTCCGTGGCGACCTAGGCCCACGCAAGGAGAACCGCGATGTGTTTATGAACCTCTTTGCCGATGGTCAGAGCCCGATGGTCGATGCGGCCTCAACCAATCGCAGTGAGGCGCACCCTGAATGGCAGAAAGGTAAGATGACCATTGGCGAGCATCTCGATTATAAGTTTATCATGTCGCTCGAAGGCAACGATGTGGCTTCTAATCTCAAATGGGTAATGTCATCAAACTGTATTGCTGTGACCCCCAAGCATACCCAGGAAACGTGGTTCATGGAGGGCAAGCTCATTCCCAACTACCATTATATCGAAGTAAAGGAGGATTTCTCTGACCTTGAGGAACGTTTGCAGTATTACATCGACCACCCCGACAAGGCCGAAGCCATCATCCAGCACGCCCACGAGTACGTCGACCAGTTCAGAGATAAAGAGCGCGAAAGCCTTATCTCGCTCCTAGTTCTCAAGAAATACTTTGAAATAACAAATGTATAAAAAACAACGGATTACACGGATTTCACGGATTATTTAAATGATACAAGTTTCGCGTGTATAAATAACGACCACGAATTTATCGAATGATACGAATTATTATGCATCTGGAGATTCCTCTAATTTCACGAATTGAGAAATCGCTGGCGATTTCATTCGAAAAATTCGTTATAATTGATAATATCGCATAGCCAAAATTCGTTTAATTCGTGAAATTCGTGGTCGAAATAACTTGCGAAACTTTAATGAAATGTTATCAGTATTGCTAAATCCGTAAAATCCGTGTAATCCGTTGTCGTATAATTCATCCAAGTAATCTCTGGTAAAGTTCGAAGACCTGTCCGGCGACGTCGTGTCCAGCAAATCTTCGGATATAGTCCTGGCTGCGACGGATGCGGTTGTCGCGTTCTAGCGACCCCTTCAGGCATTTTTCAATCGCGTTCGCCATTCCGCGTTCATCGTTTGGCGACACGTAAAGACAATCGGGACCTCCTGCTTCCTCCAGACACGAGCCCGTACAAGCCACTACCGGCAAGCCACTACTGATGGCCTCGATAATCGGAATGCCGAAGCCCTCATAAACCGACGGATATACAAACGCCTCTGCACCGGCATAAAGAGACGGTAGTTCCTCGTCGCTCACCCCGTGACGCATCACCACCCTGTCTTCCAACTGATGCTTACGGACATACGCCATCACCGCGTCGGCATAAGGCGTACGGCGACCCACGATCACCAGTTTTATCTCTTGAGGTAGATACGGCAGGGCCTTTACCGCCAACAGAATATTCTTTCGCGCCTCAATTGACCCCACGCTCAGGATATACCGTCCACCTGCGTTAGCAAACTCTAAACTATCAGCTATCCGCTCTTCACTAAATCTTGGTGAACAACTCTGATAAATCAGCGAAATTTTGCTTTCGTCAACCCCTCCCAGTTCAATGATATCGCGTTTGGTACATTCACTGATAGCAATGATATGATCGGCCTCCTGCAAGGTCTTCCTGAATTTCCAAGCATAAATCTTCGTGTCTATCCAGTGGTAGAACTCCGGATGGCGCAAGAATATCAGATCGTGGATGGTGACCACTGACTTAATGCCGCTTTTCCTGATGCCCAAGGGTAACTCGCCCGAGAGACCATGATAGAGTTGTACCCCGTCGCGCTTTAGTTCGCTTACGATGCCATACGAGCGCCACAACGCTTTGCTAAAAGACATCGTCTTTGGATAGCAAAGCGTTACATTATCGCGCTCTATGATCTGCTGGCGCAAGTCATCGCGACCCTTATCAGGCGCATACAATCGCATCTCCAAGGGATAGTGGGCCAGGTCGTTTACCAATGTCCTCCCATAGCTCCCCAAGCCCGTACCGTTGCGCACGATACGCTTGGCGTCGAAGGCGATAACAGGGCGACTACTCATGACTCTTGAAATGTTTGAATACGAATCTAACCAGTACGAAATTGGTAGGCACGGCGATGGCGAGCACAGCGATAGGCGCCAACTCCCGACTGAGCCCCACCCACAGGAAGAAGTTGAAGAGCACCATGTGGAGGAAATAGTTCGTCAGATGTGCCCCACTGAACCCCAATCCGTTCTTGGCCGAGGTCTTTTCCTTAAACGTAAAATGAGCCGTCAGATAATAGTTCACCAGAAAACTCAGGATATAGCCGATGGTATAGGCCACGTTCACGTCTATCCAGTGCTGCAACACCCAGTATATGCCATAGTGGATGGCCGCAGAGGTCGTGCCAACGATACCAAAACGAATCAGTTCGCCAAAAGTCTCTTTTTTTATCATCTGTACTCGCTATTTCCGTGCAAAGATAGGCATAATCTCCGATATATCCAAATAATTCTTAATTATTACCCTTATTTCTCAAAATATTCGTAACTTTGCAGCCAAATAGAAAAAGAATCAGATGGAAAAGAATATGAATTTTCTCGATAGAAACGAGTTTAACTTTGATCCTAGTCAGAAAGTTATCGACGCAATTAAGAATTTCGACCCCAAGACGCTTTGCTTCTACACCCGCATCTACGATCAGGGCAAGAAGAGTGTGATCTCCGTTAAACTCAGTGAGATTTACAATGTGCCCGAAGAGCAGGTGCTCTTGGCATACGGTGGTGAGGATATCCTGAAGAACGCTATCCATTATTACTTGATGAAGGGCGATAATAAGAAAATCCTTATTCCCGAGTATTCGTGGTGGTATTATAACAAGGTGGCGAGCGAGTGCTACGGCACATTCGAGATGTACCCCCTCCACGAGCTCAACGACACCTTCGCCTACGATGTCGACGAGATCATCGGCTATACCAACCGCATCCATCCGCGCATGCTGTTGCTGGCCTCGCCTAACAACCCCACGGGCAATAGTCTTTCGAGCCTGGAGATAAGATGCATCATGGAGCATATCCCCAGCGATACGATGGTTCTCATCGACGAGGCCTATGCCAGCTTTATCACGAGCGATACCGATTACATCGCCCCGCTGGTCAATAAATATAAGAACCTGATTATCTCGCGCACGCTGTCTAAGTTCTATGGTTTACCGGGCTTGCGTTGCGGCTTTGGCTTTATCGGTGCAGGTCATAGCCACTTCGTCAGCTATATCAACAAGTATCTGGGTTACAACCGCTTCTCCGAGGCCGTGGCTCTTGCCGCGCTCGACAGCGATGAGCATTATCGCCACGTGGCCGATGAGATGGAGTGGGGTCGCCAATTGTATAAGAACACCTTTGGCGATAAGCCTGGTTTTAAGGTATATAAGAGTGTAGCCAACTTTATTCTGATCAAGTACCCCGTGGCCATCAAGGAGAAGTTGCAAGCCGCTTTGGCCGAGCAGAATTACAAGATTAAGTTTATGACCGACAAGGGCTTGGAGTCGTGCCTGCGCATCACGCTGGGTCGTAGGGAGCAAACGCAGACCGTTGTCGATACCATCCTGAATTGTCTATGATCGGTGTTATCTTAGCAGCAGGAATGGCCAAGCGCCTGAGGCCATTAACCGATACGAAACCCAAATGCCTGCTCGAAGTGGGTGGAAAGTCGCTGCTTCAGCGTACCATCGATGCGATGGCCTCTGCCGGCATCACCGAGTTTATCGTCGTTACAGGCTATCGTGCCCCCATGATAATGGATTTCATAACTATCCACTATCCGCTATACACTATACACTATATCGACAACCCTGATTACGCCCACAATAACAATATCTTCTCCCTCTGGCTAGCCATGCAGCAACTCCACGGACAAGAGGTATTACTTATGGATAGCGATATCCTTTGCGACCCCGAGGCCGTTCGTCGCGTGGCGCGCCAGGATAGCTCTGCCCTCGCCATGCAGCGCCACGAGTTGGGTGAAGAAGAAATGAAGATTGTGGTCGATGCCGATTTCCAGATTACGGAAATCAGCAAGACGTGTAGTCCCGTGGCAGCGATTGGCGAGTCGGTGGGTATCGAGAAGATGCCCCCCGCCTATACCGAGGCCCTCTATCAGGAGCTCAGGCAGATGATACTCGAAGAGGGGCTCATCGATATTTTCTACGAGCGTGCCTTCGAGCGCCTTATCCCCCAGGGCCATACCTTTAAGGTGGTAGATACCACCGACCTCTTCTCGTATGAGCTCGACACCCCCGACGACTTTGAACGCGCCTCGGCGGCATTGCCCAAATCCCTCTATTAAAACGATGCGCAACGGGAAGATCATATTCTATCTGGGATTGGCCATCGTACTTGTGGCCACCACCATCGAAACCCTTCGCGGTCGCGCTACCAATTTCTACGATTATTACGATGCCACAGCCCTCTTCTGGAGCGGCATCGACCCCTATACGCCCGAGTTTATCGAAACGCGTAGCATCTGGTTTCTCTACACCCCCGTCTTCACCACCATCTACGCCCCCATTTTCCTCTTGCCCGAGTGGTTGGGGCCTTACGTATGGAATGTGCTCAACTATTGCTTGCTCTGCTTGGCCATTAAGACCTTGCCCTTGCCGTTGGCACCTTACCGCATGAAGATATTCCTCTTCCTGTTTCTGCTCATTATGCAGAGCTGTTTCTGTTTCCAGTATAACATGGTGGTGCTTTATATCTTCCTCTTTGCCTTTACGCTCTTAGAGCGCGGCAAGCCCTTCTGGGCCACGCTGCTCATTATGATATCAGCCACTACCAAGTATTATGGCGGCATCGAGCTCGCCCTACTGTTTTGCTATCCCAAGACGCTGCGTAATTTCGGCTATGCCCTTTTCTGGGGCGTGGTGCTCTTGTTGCTGCCTATGATTAATACCGCTTTCGACAATGTGTTTGCCCTTTATCAGAGCATGTGGGCCAGCTACGATTCCCATCGCAGTGCGGTCGATTATTCGGGTTTGTTCTATGCGCGCGGTCTTAAGTCCTTACTTTTGCCTAATCTGCGCTTGGTTCAACTCTTGGCCTTGGCCGTACTCTCCGTCTTGTTCTTCTGGCGCTACAAGCGTTGGGGCGATTTCCGTTTCCGTGTCGAGGCACTTGCGGCCATGATGGGTTATATCATCCTGTTTAGCGATAGTCCCGAAACGCATACCTATATGATTACCCTTGCCGGTTATCAGATGGCCTTTTGGTTGCAGCCGCACCGTACGCGTTTCGATTGGGTACTTTATTGGCTCCTGTTTGTCAATTTCTGCATCCTCCCCGTCGATGCCATCTGCCCTACCCCCGTGTATCGATTCTTCCACGATAATTTCTGGCTCGATGTGTACACCATGACCATCGCTTGGCTTAGGGTTATTTGGTGGGCGGTTTTTCGTGGAAGGTTGAATGTGGAAAGTGGAATGAGAATAGCTGGGATGGCGGTGATGCTGATGATGGCAACAGGAATACAAGCGCAAGACAGGCATTACTATATCAATGGCGTACGGTTTACGATGAAGCATATTCAGGGCGGTACGTATATGATGGGCGCTGCACCAAATGATACCCTTGCCGATGCCGACGAGAAGCCTGCGCATTGCGTCAAGGTAGCCGATTTTTATCTGGCCGAAACTGAGGTTACGCAAGCCTTGTGGACAGCAGTGATGGGTAAGAACCGATCCAAGTTCCGTCGAGACGATTGGCCCGTCGAGTTTGTGTCTTACCGCGATTGCCAGACGTTTATCCAGCGGCTCAATGCCCTCACGGGGCGCCGTTTCCGTTTACCAACCGAGGCCGAATGGGAGTATGCCGCACGCGGTGGTCGCCATGCAGAGGGTTATCTTTATGCCGGTAGCAACGATCCCAGCCTTGTGGCTTGGCTCGGCACCGACAGCCTGTGGAGTCGCCATGCGCCCGTAGCCACCAAGCGTCCTAACGCCCTCGGACTCTACGATATGAGCGGTAGTGTGTGGGAGTGGTGCAGCGATGAGTTCCAGCCTTACACCCCTGCCCCCTCTACTTTCCTGTCGCGCCTGGTTCGCCGTCGTTTCCGTGTGATTCGCGGTGGTGGCATGCGTGGTTCCGCCTCTTATGCCCGCGTCAGTAACCGTTATCATTTTGTAGAGTGGCGCAAGGAGCCCACGGTGGGTTTCCGTTTGGCCATGTAGATTAGTCGATATACCTATTAATATAATATACCACGATTATGAAGATATTAGTTATCCATGCAGCGAAGTTAGTAGAGCGCGCCGAGCATATCGAGCGCATGCTCTCCAGTTTTGGCATGGACTACGAGTTTATCCGCGAGGCCGACCTCGAAAAGCTTAGTAAAGAACTCCTCTGCCATTATTTCCAGCGAGGCGAAGAGATGTATGCCAATCTCCTGCCCCGCTACAGTTGCGCTACGAAGCACATGCTGGCGCTCGAATATATCGTGAAGCATCGCATCGACGGTGCCCTTGTGCTCGAAGATGATATTGTACTCCACAAAGACTTCAACAAGTATTTCCCCAAGACCATCCTCGAGCTCTACCAGCGCTACCGCGACCGTCCGGCCATGATTTCTTACGAGGACAGTTCTTTGCAGTTCGTGCCGCGCAGCCAGCGTAAGTCGGGACAGTTACTTTATCCTGGCAAAAAAGATCGCATGGCAGGGGCATATTACATGAGCCGTCCCTGTGCTGAGGCCATCCTCAATGACCTCGCCACCAACAAATGCCCTACCACCGATGCCGACACCTATCATTACGACCTCCTGAAGCGCGGTGTCATAGATTACCTCTGGTGCCAACCCGCTTTGGCTACGCAGGGATCCTTTACGGGTGCCTTCCGCTCTACACTCTCCTCCAAGAAAGACCGCATGATCGTCATCCGCTGGTGGTTTAAGAAAAACTATAAGCGCCTGCTTTACTGGTTCCGGTAACCGTAAACGATGGTACGAGGGAATCATGTTGTCCCAGTCGAACACATCTCTTTACTAAACATCATACATTCTGAAGCCTTTAGTGAAATCAAATTCGGGCTCCTCTTCCGCTTTGTAAATCTGTTCTTCCTGATAACGGACTAAAGCCTCATCGATTTCCTGTTGTTTCTCATCCAATTGATGATCAGCCATGTTCAAACTTCGCTGATACAGGTCATCAAGCGCCTGCTGAGCCTCGTCGATTTCGGCCTTTGACACACCCACCTTCGTCAGATTTTCAAGCAGGAGGGACTGATAGTCAGCCTTGATAGCATCAATGCGCGTACGGCATTCCCCATGGAGTCCCTTGACAGCATTCTGAAGCATATCATGACGATTCTTGTCAACCTTGGGCATCGTGTAAAGGATGTGTGAAGTTCCACCGTCTGTGGAAGTCTTAATTTCCATCTTGAACTCGGGATGCGCCTCGTAGATACCTTGTATGATGGCCTGCAGATTGTTATTATTCTTGGGATAAACGCTGAACTGGAACTCATCCGGACTGTAGATATTGGCCACGGCCTCGATGTTGTAGGATTCATCGCCTATATAGACGTTGACAGGCATGAGTGCTCCCAACTCGGCCTTGACGCAGAGGTTCATATACCTGTAACTAAGCAGGGTGACATAGGCGCTCATTTTCTTCTGGGCACTGTCTATTTCGGTTATAACGTAATTATTCATATCCTTGATTCATTTCTTTCTAATCAGCGTATTGTTCATATTCCGCACGTTCTTCTTCTGTCACGTCTGCATCTACTGTGAGGGTACTCTTGGGAGGCGGGCCTGCGGTGATACCGTCGCTGATGTTCTTCGAC
The DNA here is from genome assembly GCA_905234145.1 of uncultured Prevotella sp. Lineage (GTDB taxonomy): Bacteria > Bacteroidota > Bacteroidia > Bacteroidales > Bacteroidaceae > Prevotella. The sequence goes on from CAJOGK010000004.1 coordinate 28,671, forward strand.
TTGAACTCACTTTTCACTTTCAAGTCACCGGCAGAGACCTTCGGTGCATCGAGGTCACCGACGATCTTCGTTGATCCGTGGAGCTCTGTCTTGCTGCCTTTCAGTTTTGCCTCATTTTTCTCTAATAACAGGAAGGCTTTGTCATTGCCCTTCTTGTCGCCTTGGATGGCCTGTACTTTCTCATTGCCGAGCAGCGTGATCTTTTCAGCCCACCCTTGTACCTTGCGGCTTCTGAGTTTCTCGTCGTGCGACTCGCCAAGAAAGATTTTCTCGGCAGTAGCTTGTATCTGGCCTTTGTCGGAGAGCGACTGGCTGTTGTCGCCGAAATCCATGCTCATGATATTCACCTGCTTTGCATTGAGGGCTACGCTACCCGTGGCCTTACCTTCTGTAGTCGAGGCATTCAGGACCATGCGCTCCGAGCGCAGCTTAAGCCAGCTGTCCTTGGCCAGTGCCTTCTCCTTCCGCTGATGAGGTTCATTGGCATCGAACTCACTGTCTACTGCTCCAACCGTAATGCTCTTTGAGTTGATGACCACTTCACCGTCGGCAGGATATTCGGCCTTGGTAACCTTTCCATCCTTGTCGATTTCCACATTCTGCACATGGGCAGTCGATACTTCCACATTCTTTGCCAAAAGTTTGATTTTGCCGTCAGCTGCCAGTTCTTTGTCTTTACAGAAGTTGTTTTTAAACTCCTTATCCACAGCCTCAAAGACAATATTCTTTGATACCACGTTGAAAAAGCCTTCCACAGGACACTGCGCCGACGTGAGCTTGCCCTCATCATCATACTTGGCGTCTTTGTTGTCTGTTGTGTCAACCAAAACGGCCTTGGATGTCAGTTGTATGTATCCGTCATCCATCAGCGAACTATCTTCATGAGTTGTCTGCACAGTGACGCCACATCCGGTGACGATGATACCAGCATTGTCGTTCTCACGCAGATGTCCGTCACCATCTTTCGATTCGAGCGTAATCAATTCACCTGTTACAGCTACAGAGGCGCCAGTGGTCTCTTTCTTGAACTTCTCGGCATCCTTGATCTTACCTTTCTGTGTCTCCACACATTTCAACTGGCGGTTGGTCTCTGACAGGAGCGACAGGATGTCGGCATAGCTGCAGACTTCCTCGGAAAGCGACAGCGAGAGTTCCTCTATCTGTCCGGTTACCTCCTCTATATCGCCATAGCATGCACGCACGGCATCACTCTTCTCGCCCAGCCGATTCTTTTCTGAGATCAGTTCCTCCATCATTGTCACCATCTGCCCGAGAGAAGCTTTGTGGCGTGTCGACTTCTCCTCAAGCTCTTTCTGATGTTTCTTCAATTCCTCAAGGAGCTTAGTGAGCCGTTCCTTGTGATGCTCTGCCGATACGGATGAGTCGATCTCGATTTTCTCATCAGCATGGATGCGCACCCCCGTTCCGCCTTTTGTATAAACGGGAATTTCTGAGAATACACCCTCGTCGGCCTGACTATGGAGAACAATATGACGTGCCTGGCTTACCACCTCAGAACGGCTTCCTACCACATGCTCCAGACCATCACTTCCGGGATCTTCAGCTATCTGGCGGATACTCTCTGAGCGCATCTCCACCTGACCGCCCTGGCCGATACCCTGAAGGCCAACGTGTGAGCCTCGTACAATCACCGTAGAGCCTGCACTGTCGAAATGAACGCCCGAATCGTCAACATTGCCGATGATAATCTCCGGAGCCGAGAGGATGAGTCGCTCGTCGTCGCGGATATAACGGCCTTTTCGCCTTTCGAATTCCGTTTCCTGCCTCATCTGCTGGATTTCGGCCTTACACTTACGGATTTCGGCCAGGTCTTTCTTGACGCTGCTCTCAAAATCCGACAATTTCTGCTGCCAATTCTTGAATATAAAATCAATCATAACTTTTTATTCTTTCAGTCCTGTGAGTAATTGCTTCAGTCTGTCCATATTATAACTGTTGGCACCGCGCTCTACATGCAGGGCACCACGATCGAAGTTTACTGTAGAGTTCTCATCATCGGAGAAAAGGATCTGGCCACCCTTGCGGTCATCCCATACCTCACGGTCGCCGACAAGCTCCTTCCACTGATCCAAACTGAGTGCATTACTAGCATTCTCCTTGATATGGTCGGCTATGCTCTTCAGCAGTGGGGGCACAGTGGAGTTGTCTATCTCCTTTACGATGGTGCTCCACTGGTAGTTATCCTGCACTTTCTCGTCTGTCAGTTCTTCTGTCGTATAACCCACCTTCAGGTATTGGTCTTCCTTGTGGGCGGGATCACCAGCCACCTTGGCGATAAACGTCGCAGCCACCATGCGTTTCAGTGCCTTTTTGCCCTTGACGAAAGTATCCTCTGGAGCGGCATCCTTCAGGAATCCTTTCAGGTCGGTGCCGTATTCAGACATCACCTTGGTTGACACTTTGTACCTGAAACTTTGGAAGGCCTCCTTCAGTGATTTGTCGATGTAGTTGGATCCTACGTCATCCATATCATCGAAGAGTTTGCTAAAGCCTTCGATATGTGTGCGCAGGTTATGCACAGCTTCGCCGAGGGCATTGGCCTGCGGAAGCATCTCCGACTTACGTTCTTCGTCGCTCCTAAGCGTGACAATACCGCCCTTGCCGATCGGCATCTTCTTCAATTTGGCACCCTCTAAGGCATCCACCTTAAAGGCATTGTCCTTCCAATCTGCATCGGGTTTGACATCGTATGCCTTCGTAATCAGGTCGTCCACGATTCCTTTGGTACACAACTCGGTCTCTGCCTTCACGTAGGCTTCCTTCTTGCTATAGGCATCCAGCCACATCGCACGGTAACGCATGGTGAAGTCGTTCAGGCGGGCATCAAGCAAGGTTACTCTGTCAATCATGTTCCTGAAGAAGTCCTGCGATTTGGCCAGCTTCTGTTTCTTAGTGGCATCCCAATCCTTGTAGCGGTTTTGGTTGATGATGGTATTGCCGGCACCAGCTTCCAGTTTCATATACCGCTTCGACTTAATGCACATCGTGCCCTCAATCGGTTTGAGGAAGGTCTCCAGAACCGTTCGGAACAGAGCCACGTCAAGTGGTGTTGTTACTGTTTCTGCAGCCTTCTTACTTCCTGAATCAGCAGCAGATTCTACGCCAGATGCCACTTTACCCTTGACAGTAGAGGACGATGTGTCGGCCTTCTTCTTGATGTTGTCACCTGACAGCAGCGACAGATTGTTGCCAGCCTCGATAGTGACGTTCTTACCTTTAATCTTGACATCTCCGTTGGGAGCTGTGATGGTGATTCCTGTATAGGCGTCGAGTTTCACGGTTCCTAAAGATGAACTGATACTCACACTGCGTTTGTCTGACGACATGTCGATGGAGTAAAGACCGAAGCGGTCGCCAATGCGAATACCGCCCATGACATCCTTGGATTGAGGCAGGGGCAGATCCACCAAGTCTTTGATAGGACCAAAGGCAGGATAGACGCTGGCAACAAACTCTTCCGCATTCGTTGGGTCCTTAAAAGTAATGGCGTGTCCGTTTGGCGAAACAATGGCTATCGAGGCATCTTCGTGAAGGTTCGGACCCACCGTGCGGTTGATGCGTTCATCGGGTGCAAGCGTATTCTTTGAGAACAGACTGCCTACCACGTATGGGCGCTCCACATTACCGCCTTCGTAATTCACCAGTACCTCGTCACCCATCATCGGTTTAAAGAAAGTACCACCGCCATCAGTTGCCATTGGCGTCGCAACACGGATCCAGGGCGAGGATAAATTGACGATCGACTGTTTGTATGCCACAACCGTCTTATCAAGGTTCTGTTTCTTATTGACGACCTCTTTCTGAGCGCCCTCCACCTCTTTGTTAATATCCTCAATGACCTTTTTCTGGGCTTCTACAGATTGCTCCATCTGTGCCGTATAAGCCTTGAACTCCTCGTCGCTCATATTCTTTAATTTCTCTATCTGAGCTTCGAATTGCTGCTTTGCCAACGTAAGTTGCTGCGCCATGGCTTCCTTTTCCGGATCAGCCTTCATCTCCTCAATTTGTTTTTCCAATGCTTTCAGGGTCATGGTTTTCATCATGACCGTGATGAGCTTGCCCTTCTTCAAGGTATCCACTTCCTTCTGCAACTGTTCCAACGTGGCTTGGGCAGACTTGAGCTTTTTTTGAGTGGTCGCAAGCTGCGTAAGGGCTTGAACATACATGATTTCGGCTGTTGTCAGCTGCTCGGCCTCTTTAAACTCCGGCTGCCAGGGATAGACAATACGTACACGGCCCTGATATTTGGGATCTTGGTTATCGGTGACAAAAGCTGTCTGGGGCTCAGCATGGCGGATAAACGGCACTGGGAGTAATGGCGGGAAAGGCTTCTTGACAGAGTTACCTTCGACACTCAGCTCTGCTAGGGGAATGGCGAAGATTTTCTGCGACAGTCCACCAGTTTTCTTCCTGATGTCTGTGCCAGCCTCATACTTCTCGTATTCGTTAGTCCATTTCTCTTCGCCAGACATCACAATCTGAATCACGATGTAGGTCTCTCCATTCTTGGCAATTTTGATTTTCTGACCTAACTTCACCTCTTCAATATAGGTGTCCAAGTCGATGCAGATGATTTCTTTCAGCAAGGCTTTCTCACATTGGCGCACCGTCTCATAGAATTGCAGTGTGGTCCAACCGTCAGATTTTACGGAACTGAAAAGCACGGATGACGTGCCATCGCCATACTCCGTCCTGCTCTTCTTCGTGATGTATTTTTCATTGCCATCTTTATTTATAGTTGCTACTTTTGCAGCTCCTATTGCTTGTTTCGAGGCTTTGTCGGCAGCAATGGCAGTACTGAAGTCTGCCGCGCCCTCTGTTGAAGACATGGCTTCAGCTATCACAGGGAACACTTGCGATGTGGAGATGTCATCGCTGCCACCTTCATAACCCATCTCACGTGAGAGTGAAGTGAACTTGTCGGCAAACAGCGGAAAAAAATACTCATCTGACGATAGCTCGGAGTGATATGATTCTTCTTTGGGGAAGAGGTCTCTGGGGAATCCGGCTGAGTTCTTACCCACGGGGTTAAAGTTTGTGTCAGCCGTTTCTCCTATGCCGTCCTTCATACTGTCACGACTATAAAGTTTGCCATGCTCGCCGCTATCTGATATACGTTGGTAGGTGACTGATGTATATGACTCGATGAGCTTCGGATCACCACTGTCGGGCAGACCCAGAATCAGCTGGCCGTCCTCGTAATAAAGAAATTCTCCGCAGCGGTTGGCCGTACGTACCAGAAAATCGTAGAAGGTCTCGTTATACTGCACCAGATAGGGATGTATTATCTCCGAAGGAATAATGAGATTCTTATTGTTCGGTCCCACAGTCACCTGATTGTATCTCAAGCACTGCCGGTAGTCGTGGTTCTCTTCCAGTACATGACTGCCGACGGCAAACTTCTTACACGCTTCAGTCATAATGTGAGAACCCAGTTTCTTGGATACAAAGACATTCGAGCCTTTCTCTAACGTCATCAGCTTATCCATACTGAAGATAGACAGTCGTACGAACATCATTTTGCTGCCGTCAGGCTGTTGCACCAAGCGGGGATTCAACTCATATACAAAATAGTTCTGGGCTATTTGCTGATTGCTAACCTCTCCACCATCATGGTCTCGCTTAACAAGGAACAGGCTGATACAACTCTTCAAAAAAAGATTCGATACCGTAGAAACTGAAAGATTAAACACTTCGTCATTGTTATCGGTCTTTCCCATAAAGATCATCTCTGCCTCTATCTCGCCTGGCTGGTAAATCTTACGGTTGAAAGATATTCCTCCAAGCGTCATGTTATAGGCGACATCGTCGAGAATGATCTCCCTCTCGACTTTATCCTCTAACGACAGTTCTTCCTCTTCACCGTCTTTATCTTTGACCTTTATATCGAAACAAAGTCTGTAATGATAGCTATCTCCCATGTCAGTTTTTAGATTTGTGTTTAAATGAAGTCAAACAGATCAGAGAACCCTGTCATGTTAAACACTTCGCGAATCGCCTTGCTCATGTTTCTTATGGAGATATGCTTACCCTGTGGCTGGGTATCTAGAAGCATGTTCAGGAACAGCCTTAAACCGCTGGAGGCAATAAAGTCTAACTTGTCGCAGTCGATAATGATTTCCTTACACTTCGTCTCATAGACAGGTTTAATCTCTATTTCTGTCTTACTTGAAGTGGAGGTATCCATTCTTCCTTCTAAATAAACGGTCATTACACCGTCGTTTTCCTCAATCTTGGTAATCATATTCTTTATAGTTTTAATGTTAATCTTTAATCTTTATATACATCATCGTCAGGTCGTCGCTGGGTTCAGCACCATTGCGGTGCTTCTCTATCTCGACCGTCATTGTCTCGATAGCTTGGGTAGCTTTGTCGGATGTCTTATCACGAAGAACCTCCAACATACGGTCTTTACCAAACAGCTCAAACTGAAGATTCTCTGCCTCGTCCAAACCATCGGTATAGATAAAAAGATATTTGCCCTTGATGTTGTCAATCTTTTCGCCTTTGAATCTGATCTTCGGGAAAATACCGATAGGCCTGTTGGGTAACACCTTGACAAAATCGGCATGCCCCTCTCCGTCACTAATTACAGGAGCGCAGTGACCGCAGTTGCAGAAGTCAAGTTGTCCTGTCTTCATATCTATCAGACCGATAAAGAACGTGACAAACATGCGAGCACTATTACCATCTGTGAGTGCATCGTTCATGTGGTTACAGATCTCCGCAGGCATCAGGTTCATGGTGGCGAGAATACGGAAGAGCCGTGTGGCCTGTGCCATGAAAAGCGAGGCAGGAACACCCTTGCCGCTGACGTCCCCCACACAGAAGTAGAGCTTATCGTCTTGAAGGTAATAGCCGTACAGGTCGCCGCCCACCTCCTTGGCCGGGGTAATGGTGGCATACATGTCGATTCCCGGGTGTTCGGGAAACTTTTTTGGAATCATCGACATCTGTATATTACTGGCCACCTGGAGCTCGCTCTCCATACGAATCTTCTCCTTCGCCTGATCGTACATCAACAGGGCGTCCTCATACGACAGACTGAGGTCATCGTACATCTCACCGAGCTTGTCGTACTCTTTCTTCAGCTGCTCGTTCTTCTCCGTCAACTGCTGGATCTTCTCCAGCAGCTCATCATAAGATTTATCCATATCTCAGTGTCAGCACCTTTCTACAGTGATATGTCGTGTAAATCCCGTCATCTTCAGGATGTCATAGATGTCGTCATTCACATGGGTCAGCTTCATCTGCCCATTAAGTGAGCGAACGACAGTACGCATGGTAGATTGGAAAATACGCAGACCTGAGCTTGCAATATAATTCAATTCCGTGCAATCAATCTCGAGATCAACGCCCTGCTCCAGTGCGGGCTGAATGTCGGTTTCAAACTGTGCGGCGCTCTGCGTGTCAAGGCGTGCACCGGTTTTAATAATGGTTTTGCCACCCTCCTTCAAAATCTGTGTCATATCTTAAATTCTTTAACAACTTTAATTTCTACAATTTTTTCTTCATTGTCAGCTGATTAGTATTTCCGAGCCGCTGATAGCTTACCTCATTCATGATGTTCTTCACGATGAGGATGCCCATGCCACCCTGTTCGCGGTCCATGGGGTTCGTCTCGATGTCAGCATCCTCCTTGGCGGTGGGGTCGAAGGGCTTACCTGTGTCAGAGAGCACAAGGGTCAGTTCCTTATCCTCGCTCTCAGCTGTAAGCGAGATGTCGGCACGGGTACCTTCGGGATAGGCATAGAAAATGATGTTGGTCACCATCTCCTCTATGGCCACTTGCAGTTTCATGGCCACGTGCATGTCGAGCTGTAATTCGTCGCAGATGTTCTCCATGAACTCCGTCACGCGGGTCAGCTCTTGCTCTTCGTTTTTAAATGTCAGTTCTCGTTTCATATTAAACGTTTAGTGTAATACACATGAGTGTCAAGTCGTCATTGGGCTCGGCACCGTTGCGATGCTCCTCTACAGCGGACTTTAGCATGTCAATGACTTGATGAGAATTAAGGCTCTGGGTGTCGGACATGAGTTCAAGTAAGCGCTTGTTGCCTAGTAATTTGTTAGCGGCATTCTCTGCCTCGTTCAGTCCATCAGTATAGATGAGCAACTGATGGCCTCGGATGTTAGCGATAGTCTCACCTTCGAAAGGATCGTCCTCCCAGAGACCAAGCGGCTGGTTGTCGTAGGCCACCTTCAGGAACTGACCGTCGAGAATGGGGGGATTGTGGCCACAGTTGCAGAAGTCGAGGCAGCCAGTGTCTAAATGCAATAAACCGATGAACATGGTCACGAACATGCCATGGTCGTTGTTCTCAGACAGGGCGTTATTCATACGGTAAGCAATGTCTGCAGGCATCATGCCCTCGGCAGCGAGGGTGCGGAAGAGTCGGGCCGACTGTGCCATGAACAGCGAGGCGGGCACGCCCTTGCCTGATACGTCGCCTACACAGAAGTAGAGATTGTCGCCCTGGATAACGTAGCCGTACAGGTCGCCGCCAACTTCCTTGGCAGGGGTCATTTCGGCATACATGTCGAGATTCTTGTACTCTGGGAACACGTCCGGCACCATCGACATCTGAATGTCGCGGGCAATGCGCAGTTCGCTTTCTATGCGCTCCTTGGCGGCTGTGGTCTCTTCTAATTGGTCATAGGCATTCTGGAGTTTGACGTGAGCTGCTTCAAGACGGTTCGCCGCACGACGACGGTATTCAGTATATACAATGAAGAATACCAAGAGTAGACCCAGTGCTATGCCCATGCCCCAAAGCCGCTGTTGTGAGAGTTCAGCTTTTTGGTGGGCTATCTCCATCTCCTTGCCCTGTGTATTGTAGATGATAGCCAGTTCAGCAGCATTATCCTCCCTATCCTTGTTGAGAGCCTGGTTATAGTTCTCTGCTAAACGCTGGGCGATGGCTATCGCGGAGTCCTTCCGACCTGCCCCAAGGTTAGCTTGAAGTCGGGGAATGATATTCACTCCGATATTTTCCAAATTCATCTCCGACTCTTTATTGTCGGTGGGCGTGCTTTTATCGATACGGTCATAGAGGTCGGCAGCCTCGTCGTATTTTCCCTTGCTAAGAAGATATTCGGCAGCCTGTGACACGCACTCTGGGGATATGACTACAATGGGGAGTGATTTTCGGAAGAAAGCGTAAGCCTGTTCACCTTTATTTTGGCCTTCGAGAAGATGAACCCGCGCCATAGCAAGCAGACTGTTATATTCCCTTACGATGGCAGAATCGCCAGGCTGGGTAAACTTTTTGAGCATGTCTTCATCCTTCTTCAGCCACGCCTCGGCCTCAACGTAATCCCCCTGCACCATCTTGGTTTCTGCAATGATATATGTGAATACCAGCAGATTTATCGATGCTCCATTCCCATGTTCTTTGGCTCGCTTCTCCAGCAATTCATAGACTTCCTGACGGGTTTGCTCGGCCTCTTTCAAACCAAGACCAGTCTGACAGACGGCAATACTCCAGAGGTACGACGCCTTTGCCCCATCGTTTAACTTACCCGCCTTTTCTGCGCGGTCGAGAATTTCGGTAGCAACATCTATCGAGCCCTTATAGTCGCTCATCGTCATGCGGATCTGCGACAGACGGGTAGCCACTTCCAAGTAAAAGTCCCACCCCTCTTTTTCCGGATCCACAGTCTCATAGAGTTTCGCATAGTACTGCTCGCCCACCTTGATGTGGCGGGCACGGTCGTAGGTCACGCCTCTGATGAAGTCGGCTTTTGCAGGCGACAGTTCGCCTGCTGCCTCCAGACTATCGATGACGGGTAGTAAGTGCTCGTCTTTTGCCTCCCACGTTTCCGTAACGAGACGTTTGAATAGCGCGTTCTTGTCACTTTCTGCCGTTTCTTTCCTCATCGACTGCTGATCATGACCGCATGACAGCGCCGTGGTCAGCACTGCCGTAACAGTCAGTAGTTGGATGAGATATCTCTTCATTGCGTGCCCGTTGTTTTTGATGTTAATACCCTACTTGATGATGATCTTTTTTCCGTTCTTCAGGTAGATACCCTTTCTGATATTGGCATTGTCTGGAACGATGCGGCCTTGCAGATTGTAGGTCTTTCCGGAAGACTGCTCAGTGGTAACGGAAGAGATTCCAGTCGTTGGATAGACAAGCGTCTCGCCCGGTTTGATTTCGATGGTAAAGAAGTCCTTAGTACGTCCGTCATCCAATTTCTCGGTGAGGGTGAAGATGCATGGGGATTCAACATCATCAATCAAGATTTCTGCTTTTAGCGATTCTCTCTTCTCATCACCTTTCGCGAGTCTTATTCCCAAGTCTTGGGTACCTGTTATGAGTAATCCATTGACTGTGGCGTTTAAGGCTATTTGATCATGTATGCCTTGATATTTCGGCCAGTTGTAATTGGCATCGTTATTCTTGATCGTCACGTCATAACTGAGGAAACCTTCAAATATATTTTCACTGGGCATATACTCAAATTTGTAAGCCACAACTTCCAAGTTAACAAATTCAAGCTGATAGTCTTGATCCAGCACGATGGTAGCGGTGTCAAGCAGTACATCCGAGTAGGCCTCATACAGCAACACCAGATAGTTACCTTTTTCATTACCTTCCTGAACAGGGATGACCAAGTTCTCCGTGCTGTTGGCTTTCAGATAGCCGCCAGTTCTTATACCCTCTTTCAATTCTGATACAGGAGGAAGGTCGCTGAAAGCTTCCTGTGAGGTCTTGTCACCCTCACCCATGAACCAAGTGCGTACCATCAGGTCACCGGAATATTCATGACCCTTATTCTTTATTTCCAGGGTTATGTCGTTCGGCTCAGAAGGTATCGACGGACCATCGCTGACGTATGCCTTCTCAATGGCAAGGTCGGGTAGGTATTCCAGCGTGCAGATGACACCGTCGCTGGTAACGACAGCCTGTACTTTTCTTTCCGGCATGCTGAGCAGGTGCCACGGACCTTCAGCCGGTACGTCACCTACAGCAACGCAGCGTGCCATCGGCATCAGATGATAGGTTCCTGGAGCCAGTCCTGCGTTTCCGAGTGAAACTTCGGCATCTATATTGAAACGCATCTCAACGGTGTATGGCTTTTCGGCCTTCACCACAGGTGTCAGTTTTCCTTCGCCGTCCATCGTACCCAACGCCATCTCGAATGAGGCCTTTGGATAGGGAATGTTGTCATAGTGCCCGGAAAATTTTACCGTATTTCCATCCAAAGCTATATTGCCAAACAGCATCAACGTGGAGGGGAATTCTGGTGTGCCTCCTGTTGATGGCTGCACGCCGATGATGGCTTCCTCAAACATACAATAGCCCAGTTTTGACGTGCTGGCACCAGCACCGGAATTTCGTTTCGGGTTGAGTAGGGAAAGTGAGAAATAGCCGTCGGCGTCTCCATTCCATCCCCAGATGATGTGGAAAAGTCCGTTGCCGTCATAGCCGTCACACACGAAGCAGTGTCCACCTTTGTCTGTCTGTCCGCAATAAGGAACAGGCCTGTTGGCAGCAAGCTCTTGATAGATCAGGTCTTCCCACTCATCGATACCGTAGTAGGTACGATTGGCATAATACAGGTTTGGGTTATAGTCAAAATAGAGCTTCAAAGCATCTGCCATAAGGCCACCGTCAGTTGACGATTCGTAAGCACCATAGAGCATCTGCACGCTCTGTCCGCAATAACGCATCAGCGTGGCCACGGCATCCTGCTGTTCCTCCGTGCTGCTGCTTTTCTCGTACGAGGGAATCATGTTGTCCCAGTCGAAGGTCGTTGCAGGCAACTCATCGTAATGGTCAATACTTGTGATACCGACATCGTAAGCAGGAATAGATTGGCAGGCTTCTTTTGGCCACTGGTGATAGTTCATCACCTGAGCCATGGCCGTTGCCACACAACCTGTCAGACACATACGGCCCATGTCTTCTTTAAACGGACATTTGTTCCAATAAGGCTCATACTGGTTCCATTGTGTCTTTAGCAGCGGCTCAATGGCAACTCTGCCAGTGTTTGTGGGCTGTGCGCCGAGCCCCAGCTCTGCATTACCCAGCGCATGGATAGCCTGACTGTAATTAGTCAGCCATGCACGCATATTGTCAGGCATGTGTTGCCAGTCTATCTGACCGTTGTCGCTATAGCCCAGCACAGGGATGGTGCGCTCGTCGCCCGACACAATAACAAAACCGCCACCGTCGATGTTGTAGGCATAAAGGTTAGAAACATCGACGCTGGCTTTCTTCAGCAGCTTTCCAGTGGGTGCGGCAGACCTGGATTTAGCCTTGCCACCATCTGTAAGGAACTGTAAGGCACGTTCTTTGGCCTGTTGCTCCGTAATTTGCTGGGCGTAAACGCAAGAACTCATCATCGCGAGAACTGCAAGCGTAATCAGACTTTTATTCATCTTAAATAATGGTTGGTTATAAGTTTTGTGCAAACTTACATAAAATTTTCGAATTATACACCAATAATAATAAAAAAGTTAAGCCCACCCCATATTTTTCGTCGTGGATGGGCTTTACTGTATGCTCAAGACATTACTGTATCGAGCCAGAGGTAATCTCGCGTCCGTCCTTGTCGTAGGTGTAGCACTTATTCACCATGCCACCATGATTCTCCATCGCGTCAAGGGAGGCTTGTAATTTCGCACCGCTGATACTACCATGACGTTGGCCACTATGGAAGGGGACATTCTTTTCCCAGGCAGTCTTGCCATCGGTGGTAATACCTTCGACGTACATCTTTTCAGTGATGGGATAGATGTTTTCGACCTGAACACCTTCGAGCTGTGCACTGGCCTTTACATTCGCACTGACCTTTATGCCGAAGGTAGCGGGCATGATGGTACTGGTAACCATCTTCTCCCATGTAGCCACGCCATTATTGACCGACCATGTGGCAGTCTCGGTTTCCAGTTTGCCTCCGACACCATAGTAGGTGATGGTGTAGTCGCAGAGTTGCGACATCTGTTCCGTCACGCTAAGGAAGTAAACTGCTCCGATGCCCTTGATTTCGGGTTCTTTCGGTGTGTTGTCATCGTCGCTGCTGCAGGCGGTGAATACTGTCGTTGTCATTGCGCAGCAAAGTACGGCTGCGAGCGTCATAAGAAATTTTCTCATAATCTTAATGTTTTTATTGTTTGTTGAAATGTTTACCTGCTATATTAATCGACGGAGATGACTTTGAGATTTTCGCCTGCGTCGAGCGCTGCTTTGATGTCCTTGCCGCCATTCTGTACCTTGCAGCGGCTGACATCTTCGCCCTCAATGGACTCAATCTTCAGTTTGCCAATCTGCGA